>DIYS01000048.1 GCA_002429115.1 Saccharicrinis sp. UBA6048
TCAAAATTTCACGTCGAACTCAGGTTAATAGTTATAAACTATATTGCAGATAGCACAAACCGATGTAATTTTTGTAATTTGCATCGGTTTTGTTTATTATAAGAAGTATGAAAGAAGCAAGTAAATTAAAGCGTTACGAAAGAATATACGATCAGATTAAAGACCTTATCAAAGCCACTGATAATCCTGCATCAAGGATGGCTACTATAAATGCATTGTTGCACCATAAGTTTGACTATTACTATTGGACTGGTTTTTATGAACTAAAAGATGGAGAACTTCTTGTAGGTGCTTACCAGGGGCCAGTTGCCTGCTTAAAACTAAAAAAGGATACCGGTGTCTGCTGGGCTGGGATTAACCGCAAAGAAACGGTGATAGTAGAAAACGTTCATGACTTTCCGGGGCATATTGCGTGTTCATCTGCTTCGAACTCAGAAATAGTAGTGCCTGTTTTTAATCAGGAAAATGAAGTTGTGGCCGTATTGGATGTGGATTCAAAAGATCTGAGTTCATTTGATGAATCCGATAAGGAAGGTTTGGAAAAGATTGTTTCGTTGATATATAGCTAAGTACAGATACTTTATAAGTATTCAATGATGATTGTAAGTAGACCATAAACACTTTTGGTTTAATAAACTTCAGGTTTAATGAATAAGAAAGCTTTGGTTACAGGAGGCGCCCGAAGAGTGGGACAGGGCATAGTAAAGCATCTGGCCGATAAAGGCTATGATGTTACTATTCATGTTAATCGAAGTGTTGAAAAAGGGAATCAATTCGTTTCTGACTTAAAGAAAACCTATCCGGATCAGCAATTCGATATTTTTAGTCATAATCTTGTTGACTGGAAAGAGCTTGAGGCTGTAATTACCGATAGATTTACCCAAAAAGGTATTCCTGATTTGATAATCCACAATGCCAGCTATTACTTACAATCAGACTTTCAAAGTGCAGAATTAGATGCTGTGGAAGAAATGATGGCCATTCATGTGTATTCGCCAATGGTAATTGACAAAGCGTTTAAGCGCTTGGGAGGAACTGGCAATATCATCACGATATTGGATTCTGCAATTACGGGTTATACTACCTCGCATGGACTTTATTTACTTGCTAAAAAAACATTGGCAGAATACACTAAAATGGCTGCTAACGAATGGGCGCCGGATATACGCGTCAATGGAATTGCATTAGGTCCTGTTTTACCCGTTGAGGGAAAGAGTGTAGAGCAATTTGATCAGGTGGTTAAATCATCACCAATGCGAAAAGAAGTAAAACAGGAATCCATTCATGCAAGCATCGATTATATTATTAATAATGAGAATTTGACCGGCCAGATCCTCTTTTGCGACTCTGGTCAACATTTGAAGTAGTTAATCGTTTTATCCTTACCACCAAACATTACGCTATGGGACGATTAAGGATAAAAAACCTGTTGTTGCGATCATACGTTGGATTTAATCCACATGAAATTGGGAAGCGTCAGGATCTGATGCTCAATATAAGCATTGACTACAAGTGTGGAAAAGAGGAGCTGAGTGATAACCCGGAAGATGCATTGGATTATCGAACAATTACTAAAGAGATTATTCAGAAAGTAGAGTCCTCAAAATTTAATTTGCTGGAAGCCTTGGCGCGTATGGTACTTGATCTTATAATGCAATACGATCGTGTGCAAGCAGCTGAGGTAGAAATAGATAAGCTACATGCCTTGCGGTTTTCAGAAAGTGTGTCAATAACTTTATCGGCTGTTAAAGATGAATGAAGTAATAATTGGCATTGGATCTAACATTAATGCAGGCGTTCATATTCCAAAAGCAATTCAGGCATTAGAAGAGTTGGGCGATGTTAGTGCGGTCTCAGAAATACTTATTACTAAACCAATAGGAATCACTGATCAGGAAGATTTCTCAAATGGAGCTATTCTGCTCTCTACTGATCTCGAAAAAGCAGATTTAAATAAATCCTTAAAGCAAATTGAAGATGCCCTAGGGCGGGATCGTTCACGACCAAAGTTTGGCCCGCGTGAAATTGATCTGGATATTGTGGTGTATAATAATAAAGTGGTAGATGACGACTATTATACGCGTGATTTTCTTCGAGCATTGGTAGCTCAGGTTTGGGCAAAAAAATAGAGCCGGCTCGCCAAAACCAGCTCTACACCTTTATCACCATTATTAACCTAACCTTTGCTAGGTATGAAAAGAAATTACAGTTTTATACTCTTACCAATGTTTAACCCGAAATACAACAGGTTGTCTTTATGGATGGTCGACTCCAATGTCCATTGATAATTGATTGATGGACGCAAAGATACATGCTTCAAGTTGATACTACATGACAAATGTTGGGAAACGTAGGCCCATCCCGGATTAATTCCGTAACTAACAGCACCTCTATTGTTGCTAATCACTGTTTTAGCCTCAAAAGGTGTCTTTTTGATCGATTTGTTAAATTTAATTAAAAACTCATGGATGCCACCCGGACGAATACCAACATCGCGACCTACCTGGTGGTAATAATAGAAATCGTAACCAGCTGTAACTGTTAGTGGTGATTCACCTGAGAATTTGTATGGAAAGTGAACCCCGGCGTTGTATTTCATACCCTGATAAAAATCCTGGTAATCTACATCGTTATTCACCGGTAGGTACCAATAGTTAACATACCAGTGGGCGTTGATATTCCAGTTTCTGTCTTTCACCATGTTATGACTATCACTTACAATGATATCCCATTCATCCAGTGCCTTGAAACTACGATCATAAGGCAGACTAAACCAAGCCGAAATAGTTGGACCTTTACTAAATGAGTAATAAATACCCGGTTGAAAACAGGCCTGATCGGCACTTAAAGTACGTCCGTGAGCCAGGTAATTTGTTGTATTACCCCAATCAAAAGTCAATGTGTTTTGTGCCGATAACGATAAGCTAATTAAACACAGCGCTACCAATACTAATTTTTTCATGTATTCCCTATTACCTATATTTGATAAAATCGCGACAAAAGTAGGTTGGCAATAAAAGTCAAACAATGATTTTATCAGCCCGAAAACATGATATAAATCGCTGTGTTAAATAGTGTAAATGAAGTGATTAATATTATATCTCATTAATCTTTTACGGTGTAAGCTCTACTGTAATAAAAACTTTTATACTTTTAATCGTTAATCCAATGTTTATTGCTTATGGATCGGATCCATTATCTGATTATAAAAATTCCAGTTTTACTCATATTGGCACTGCTTCCGTCAATAGTTATACATGCTCAAAATGAAACCCAGAAAGAGTTGCTGAAACAGCGTGAAAATGCCTCTAAGAAGGAGCTGGTTCAGATTGACAATAAACTATCGAAGTCGTATGTATATACCGATCCGCAAATGGCGATTAAATATGCGCAGCAGGCTTTGCAGTTAGCAATTCAAATAGACGATAAACGAGGTAAAGCAGAAGCATATAGCAATCTGGGGATGGGCTATTATTTTACCAATGATTATGAGCGATTACGTGATAATTATCGTAAATCACTGTCTGAATATCGATTATTGGGCGATAATCAAAGCATCTCCAATCTTTCATCAACCTACTACCGCTTAAGTCAGTCGGAGAAAGCGCTAAAGAATTACAAGCGCTCGCTTAATCTATACATCAAGGAAAAAAACTGGGATAAGATTGCTGAGACTTACAGCAATATGGCGGATGTTTATAAAACCATTGCGGATTACCAATTGGCTTTGTCCTATTATGAGAAAGCCCTTAAACTGGTGGAAGAAAGTGATACGGAGGAGGCGAAAAGTGAAGTGATTCGTTTGTTGGATCAGATCGGACAAATATGGTTCTTTGAAAAGGAATATGATTCAACTCTTATCTATTTTGAGCGAATGAAAGCTATGCTTGAAGACCGTGGTGATAAACGAAACATCTCCATACTACTCAGCAATATTGCCAATTCCTACTTTTTTAAGAACGATTTGGATGAGTCGTATCAAACCTACCAGGCGGCCTTAAAAATGCAAATCGAGCAAAACGATCATTGGGAAGCTTCCATGAGTCTGATGCGATTAGGTATGATCGAAGCGCGCAGAAATAAGCACTCAAAGGCAATTTCAAATTATAAGAAGAGCATACGACTGGCTGAAGTTGCTGAGGCCAACGATCTGCTCCGCGATAATTTTCTGGTACTTTCAGAGGCCTACGAGGCCTTAGGGAATTATAAAAAGGCCTATGAATATCGCATCATGTATTCAGATCTGTCTGAATCTATTGTGCTTGAAGAAAATGTCAGCAATTTTGTAGACGCCCTTGCATTACAGGCTTTGGAGGAGAAGCAGCGTGAAAATGAAATTCTACAGACTAAGAACAAGAATTATCTGTTACAGCTCGACAAGCAAAACCTCGTTCGTTGGCGATTATCTTTTGGATTTGCGATTGTGATTATTTCCATTTTAGTTTTTATCATTTACTACCGATATTATTTAAAGCAACAAGAGAATAAAAATCTTGAACGTCGAATATCAGAAGCACTTACAAAGCAAGAAGAGCAACAGCAGATAATAATGCACCAAAGCAGCCTTACCTCTTTAGGGGAACTGGCTGCCGGAATTGCCCATGAAATCAACCAGCCGATTCAGAATATTTCTTTGTCGGCAGAAGGCATAAAGTATGAGTTGGCAGAAGAGGAGGGAGGCGATAAGGGCTACATTAAAAAATCAGTGGATGAGATTTTTGAGGATATTGTTAGAGTGCGTCAGATTGTTGATCATATCCGTATTTTCAGTAGTGGACAGAAAGATGAAGTGGAAGAAGAGTTTGATGTCAGCGAATGTGTCCGGGCGGCAACGTCAATGATAGGCAGTCAATATGCCAACCATCAGATAAGCCTGTCAATGAATCTCTCAGATGATTTGCCTTGCGTATTGGGTAATCCGCATCGGCTTGAACAGGTAATCCACAATCTGTTGTCGAATGCAAAAGATGCTGTTGAAGAGCGTAAGGCAACGGATTCATCATTAAAGATGGCGATTGGTATTGAAACGTACTTTAAGGATGAGCATGTTTATTTAAAAATTAATGATAATGGCACCGGGATAGCTGCCGAAAGGAAGACGGATATTTTTCTGCCTTTTGTTACCAGTAAGCAGCTGGGGAAAGGTACAGGACTAGGCCTGTCTATTTCTTATAGTCTGATAAAAGAAATGCGGGGTCGTATCGAAGTTGAAAGCCAACCGGGTAAAGGAACGGCGATGGTCGTCATTTTGCCGCTGGCCGAAAATTGTTAGAAAATAGCTGAATGGACGAACTAAAAGTATTAATCCTTGATGATGAGTCAAGGATCACCGAAAAACTAAAATACCACCTTGAGAAACGAAAGTTTAAGGTGTTTACAGCAAATACACCCAATGAAGGCTTTGAGCTGTTGGAAAAGAAGCGGCCTGGCGTATTGATTTTGGACGTCATGTTGCCCGGGATGAATGGTCTGGACATTCTCGATAAGGTGAAGAAAGAATACCCCAACCTGGAAATCATCATGATCAGTGGTTATGGTGATATGGAGATGGTTATTCAGGCAATGCGCCAGGGAGCGTCTGATTTTATTCGCAAACCGTTTCAGATTATGGACATTCAACTGGCCATTGAGCGTACAGAGAAGTTTCTGCGAATGCAATCGAAACTTGAAGAAGCTGAAAACAGGGAAGTGCTGGTTTCGAAGGAACTGGAGAGCATGATTGAAAAAGATTTTGTTGGCGATAGCCCACAGATCAAGCGTGTTTTGCAAATGGCACTAAAAGCCGCCGAAGATGGTGATGTGAATGTATTGGTAACGGGAGAGAACGGAACGGGTAAAGAGATTATTTCGCGTATTATGCACTTTGGAAGCCCGCGTAAGAAGCAGGTATTTGCACCGGTTAATAGCTCGGCCATTCCTGAATCATTATTGGAAAGTGAATTTTTTGGTCATGTAAAGGGCGCATTTACCGATGCCCGCGAAGAGAAGAAAGGCTATTTTGAGCTGGCCAATAAAGGCACCTTGTTTCTGGATGAAATTGCTGATATGCCTTATGTGCTTCAGGCAAAATTATTGCGTGCCATCGAAGAAAACCGCATTAAACGGGTGGGAAGCAATAAAGAAATACCGGTGGATGTACGAATCATATCGGCCACCAATAAAAATATTGAAGAGTTAATCACAGAGCAAAAATTCCGTATTGACTTATTCCATCGTATTAATACCATTGAAATAAACATACCACCTTTGCGAGAGCGCAAAGAGGATATTAAACCTCTATTACTGCATTTTGTGAATAGTATTGCCAAAAAGAAAGGCAAGCAAGCCCCACAGATTAGTGAGGCATTAATTAAGAAACTCTATCAATACCATTTCCCCGGAAATGTGCGAGAGCTAAAGAATATGGTGGAGCGCGCAATGATCCTTTCTGACAATGCAACCTTACTACCCGAGGATTTTCCGCTGCGAGGTGAGGGTGGATCAGTAAATGTAGCAGTTGATACGAATGGCAACTTGAATATTGACAACCACGAAAAGCAATTGATCGAACAGGCGCTGAAGCAAACCGAATTTAACCAGACTAAAGCGTCGGTCTTATTAGGTATTAGTCGTGATGCACTAAAGCGAAAAATTAAGAAGTTTGGTATTGAAATTACAAAGGGGATTTAGGTTTAGTGGGTGTTAGTATAATGTTATTAGGCAGTGGTTTAAATAGCCGCAGACTATAAATTAATTAAATCGAAGTTGCAAACTTCGCTTAGCGAGCAGATGTTTGTGAGGTGTTTAGTTCCAATCCGCTAAGCGTGTGTATTTCCTCAACTACCGCTTAAGTATTGATTAGTGCTTATCTATCTACTTCCTATCCTTATGAAGTATTTATTGATTACTTATAAGTGCATAATATATCAATTGATATTACCTAAAATGTCAGAAGATATAAGATATATATATCTAGTGCTATGTAAGTATATATCAGTTGATATATGCTATTGGTAATTAGCCATACTGACTATTGTATCTTATAGGCAATGACTATATAAGAGCGTGGTATCAATCTGTCTGACAGATTATCAACAAGTCTGGATAAAAGAAATAAACCCATCGCTAAACAGTGTAGGCAGATGGGTTTATTAACCAAAAGGAATGTATAAAATAAATGACTGATTGATGGTGCTACTCGTTAGTAGCCAACCAGTCGCCGCTTATTTTTAATATTTATTGGACACTCTCAACAGTTTTCAATTCATTGATTGCTTGTTTTAGTTTGGATTGACTCATCTTATAGGGTGCAATGTTCACCGGGCCGTTAATACAACCGCCGTCGCAGGCCATCACCTCATAAAAATCAGCTCCAAGAGCATTCTTCTTTGGTAAAGATTTTAGCAGACGAATACTTTTTTTATCCAGCCCATCAATAAGTTCTGTCTTAATTTGCTGTTCTGAACTCAAAATAGCTTGAATGGCGTTGGTAACTCCACCTGAAGCTGCATATCCGCGGCTTTCTGGCCTTACAACTGTATCCGGATTGCTATCTGTTTTTATATTTACGTCAATTTTAAGAGCTCCAAACATAGCGCCCAGCTCCTCGGTGGTCACCACATAATCCACATCCTTATTTTTATAGGCCTCCTTGCGTTTTGCCAGGCATGGGCCAATAAAAACTGTTTTGTGATCAGGAAAACGTTTTCGTGCCAACTGAGCGGTATAACCCATTGGTGAAGGCGTATCGCTGATAAATGGTTTGAGCTCCGGTGCGTGCTTCTCGGCAAATTCGATGTACGAAGGACAACAGGAAGTCGTCATAAAAGAGGCGCCCTCATTTAATCGTTCAATCAACTCCTGTGTTTCATGATCGGTTGTCAGGTTAGCTCCTTCGGCTACTTCTACCACCTCGTCAAAGCCTATTTCTTTAATGGCGTTTATGATTTGAGATGAGTTGGCTTTAAATTGGCTCAAGATCGCAGGCGCCACCATGGCCACTGTCTTTTCCTGCTTGTGCTTGATGTTGTAGTATAAGTTTAAGATTTGCGATTTACCCGATATGGCTCCGAATGGACATGCCGTCATGCATTTGCCACAATGGATGCACTTTTCAAAATCAATCTCTTCAATGCCATTGGCGTTTTTTCGAATGGCTTTAACCGGGCACGATTCCTCACATGGAACAGGTAAATAGGCAATGGCATGAAATGGGCAGGCCTTTTGGCAGATGCCACAGTTAACACATTTTTGATGGTCAATATTGGCTTTGCCATTGAGCACCATAATTGCATCTTTAGGGCAGTTGACCTGGCAGGGACGTCCCTCACAGCCCTGGCACAGGTTGCTGACAGTATAGTTGACCTGAACACAAGAACTACAGGCTTCGTCAACCACCGTCAGAAAGTTGCCATCCTGCTCATAACCTTTTATCGCCTGAACGGCATATTCGCTTAAAGGGGTTAATTCATCCTGTTCATCAGCAATATTAAACCCTAATAATGCCATAATTTTGTACTTGATGACGGCACGATCTTTATGAACGCAGCAACGAATTGGTGAGTTTGTTCTTGGTCGCATTTCCAAAGGGATACGATCAATTTTTTCGAACAAGGTATCTTCGTCGAGCAATTTAATCAGGCGCACTAAAAGTTCGCGTTTGGTTATAACAGCATTGTTATAGTAGGTCATTATTTTCAAGTATTATTAATTTATCAACAATTTTCCGAGTTGAGGCATTGGGCAGTTCAACTCCATTTATTCGCACACATGGATGGATTTTTTCGTGTGTATCGCAATTGCCAAAGCAAGGCGCGCCTTCAATACTTACCAACTGACGCAGTGCCGCCGGTAAGTAATCATTTAAGAGATGAAGGTCGGCACCACCCATAATGTAGCACATGGTACCGCAGCATATCTCAACCTTGTATTTTGTTTTAGCCTGCATTTCTTATAAATATTCTATCTCTATGGTTTTAAAAAACTTCTCTTCCAAAATGGACGCAATCTTCTTAATGACATTCCGTCGAATCTCCAGCTCAACCGGTAAATTGGGGTCCTGATGCGCGTTATTAATTTGTGTTCCGGCCAGTATTAATATGGAATCACTATCGAGAAACATGCGCACCATCTGCTCGGCAGGTCCGGTGCCTTTAACCGTATTGTTGCTGATATTTTCGAGGATTGCTGATACTTTTCCCAAAGTGAGTATGCCTTCAGTGATCAGGTCGATGCCCGACATTTCTGCGACAGGAGGCAGGTCGGGTTTGTAGTTGTTCAGTTCGATAGCAATATCACGCTTAAGCTCACGAGAGATAATTTTTGAAGTGGTACCTCCACAAATAATCTTTTTGCCCTGGAAACTATCTATTCGCTCGGCCAACTCCTTATCACAATTTTTATAATAAGGAGGCCCAGATGCCAATACTAATTTTCGTGGTTCTCTGCAATAGATGACCTGGCAGGAAGCGTCATCCGTAAAACTGCCCTTATCATTTGTTTTGGCGCGTTGCATAATTTTTCGTGCCAGTTGACGGGCTGAGATGTTTGGATTACTCTGGATATTCTGTTGAATAAATGTCTTTAAGCCATCGATCCCCCAGCCAAAAGGCGTGTGAATATTCCCCATGCCCGACTGCGTAATGCCATCGGATACCATAATAATCCGGTCTTCCTTTTTTAGCTCTACTTTGGAATAGAGCACCTTGGCATCCATCCCGTCCGAGCGACTAATGGTTTTTACTGATTGATCGGGAATCACGAATCGACCTCTCCGGTAGATTAAAACAGGTGGATTATCAAACTCCACCAGGCTGGCATCTCCAAAACAATTTATATCCAATATGCTAAAGGTTGAATAACTGATCTGGCGCTTCGAATCAACCGGCAATGCCTTCATGATGAATTCAGAGGTGCGTTCAAGCGGATCATTCTTAGCCGTAAACTGAAGCGCCATACTGGTGGTCATCGTTGCGAGGATGTTAGCTTTTACTCCAGAGCCTAAGCCATCTGACAAGACCGTGATCAGACGATCTTCCTCCTTTAATTTGCGCGACTCACAGGCATCTCCGCATACATTTTGCATGGCCTTATGTTCCTGGCATAGTTCAGCTTCTATGTAGAAATGACGGTTATGCATCTTCGTTCTGAGCGTTTAGTATTGAGTTTAATAATGAGTCCGTGTAGGAGGCATTTTCACCAAGCAAAAAGGCAATTTTCTGAACCGTTTCCATGTTCTTTTTAATCACCTCACGTGTGCGTTTTTCAACAATATCGCGTTTGAATTCTGGTTGTTGGGCACTTTGAACGATGCCTGTTACCAGTTTATGCTTTTGTATATTAAATATGGAGAGTTGAAGGCTCTTATCATTTTCCACTACTGGCAAGTCGTAATATTCCTTACCGGTTAATAATGCGGTTTTAAACAATTGATCGAACGAACCCAGCTTGTTTAAATCAGCGCCTCGCATTCCCGGGTTAGCTTCATAGCACAGCTCCGTTTCTGTGCCCATCAGTTTGGCAAAGCTGGCGTTCATCTCCACCACTTTATACTGATCATCAATAATGACCACGCCAGAAGGGATTTTTTGAAGAAGAATGGTTGCTTTGTGGTGAGCCACCATACGCATATAAGACACGCACATGGCCGTTTCGGCATTTCCACTTAATAGTGCCTGGGCAAAATCGCGACAGGTATCATACCCACAGCCGCTGCAGTTGAGTTCATCGCTGACCTCATTTTTACCAATGCTCTGAAGTGCTGCTTTAAGTTCATCCGCATTGAATTTATTCTCCGGTACCGTTTCTATATTGAAAAAGTCACGCTCTATTTTAAATTTTTGCTCCTGCTCTGATGTTTTATGCTTCTCTTGTTTCCGACACTGGTAGTTTTGCTGCACACTAAGCTGCTTACTTGCAATGTTATTCGAGTGTCCCATGCCGGGACCGTTTAAACAGCCTCCCTCGCAAGCCGTTAGTTCCAGAAATATTGGAGCATCCTTTCCTAATGAATCCAGATTGTCCAATACATTTTGTACCATATTTCGGCCGGTAAAACTCATAAAGGTGCATTCTCCGTTATTACTGCATTGCTTAATCGTGTCTACCATACCACCATCTAACGGATAAATGACACCTTCATGAGCTTCTCTGGGTAGAAAGGGAACATCGTCTTGTGTTTGTGTATTGTCTAATGAAATGTTTTCCGCTTCTAACCAATGATTGAGTTCTGAAAAAGTTAAAGAAACATCGATTAAATCAGAGCTGTCAGCCTCAGATTTCTTACCGATACAAGGACCAACGAATACCACACCGCAATCATTGCCATACCATTGTTTGAGCATTTGTGCATGACTCAGCATGGGCGACATAAATGGCGTGATGGCCATTGTATGTTGAGGATAATACTTACGCACCAACTCCACAACAACCGGGCAAGCAGAAGAAAGATAGGCCCCTTCATTGCGGCCATGTAAAAACTTACCCACCTGTTTTGATACTTCCTGTGCGCCCAGTGCTGTTTCCGATATGCCTGTGAATCCTAATTGTAATAGTGCGGCATTAATACCTTTGCTATCGCATCCATATTCAGCCGTATACGAAGGTGCCAGTGATACGTATACGTGCTTTTTTGCTTTCAAGAGCAACTTGGCACGCGATACACCATCTCTTACTTTTTTTGCACCTGATGGACAGATGGAGACACAGTGGCCGCAATAGATGCAAAGCGAGTCAACCACCGATGCCACATCGTTACTCACTTTGATGGCTTTGGTTGGACATTCGCGGATGCACTTATAGCAATCTTTGCAGTCGTTGGCTTCTGTATAGATTGGCTTTAAAGGCATGTTGCTTTATCAAAGTGATTAGATAAAATAGTTGGAAGATTGCTAGGAGTTACTTCCTCAAAAATTGTGTCGTCAATTTCAATGACAGGTCCTTTGTTGCATTTCTCATTGCACAAATGACCCCTGAAATCAATTTTTGATTCAATATTACGCTCTGCCAAAAACTCCTTGATGGCCGTAAGGTTATCTGCATTTCCCCTGGAATAACAAGAGCTTCCGAGGCAGATTAAAATTTTGTGAGTATATGATGATTCCATTGCTCCTTTGTTTGAT
>DIYS01000102.1 GCA_002429115.1 Saccharicrinis sp. UBA6048
TTTTGCTCCGGATTTTGCAATTACTCACCAATAAGCTTTAGCAATGAGTTGAATAAAGACCTGGAATGTTTTTGGATGCAGCCTCAACTATGCAAATACCGAAAGCAATACGTAGAAATGAGAATATGGCAGGAGGAAGAAGTCTTTAGGTTATATGGTTTATCAACAAAAGAATTGAATCACCTAAAAATTAGAAATACAACAGATGTAATTAAAACAAAACAGCTCGTCACTGATCAGGAAATTCAACGTTTCTACCAACAAAATGACAGTATTGCCCGAGATTTAAAATACCTCAAACAACGAGCCGCTATTAATTTCTTAAAGCAACACCCCAACAGCTATGTTGCCTTAGATATGGTGCTTTTGTATTGCTACTTATTTGGGCCGGATAAACCGACCTATGCCAATATGAGCGAGTATATGCCTTACTTTGGTGATACCATAAAGCAAACCGAAGATTACCAGGTAATGCTGCACAAATACAATACCCTTAAAAAATTGCAGGTTGGTAATGTTGCCCCTGACTTTAAAGTGGGCACAGCTGAGGGCGATAGCCTTAGCTTGTCAGACTTGCGTGGTAATGTGGTGTTGGTTAATTTTTGGCAAAGTACCTGTGGTTGGTGCAACGATCAAAAACAGAACCTGTTGGATCAATATCTGCAATACCAGGAGCAGGATTTTGAGGTGCTTAATATTTCGTTTGATGAAAGCAGAAGAAGCTGGCAAAATGCTGTAAATAGCTTTGGAGCTCCCTGGTTTAACTATCACGAGGCTAGAGGCTATGATGATTCACCTATTGTTAAACAATATGCCCGGCCGGGTATTCCGTTTATGATGTTGGTGGATAAGCAAGGTAAAATTGTGGCAACCAACCTGTATGCGCCACAACTGGCCAGGTCGGAAGAGCAAAACCTGAACGTTCAATTAGAAAGGGTGTTTAATTGATGGCTAATACCCATCAATTTGCACCATTTCGGGAGTGAAAATACTTTCGGTGAGATTCTATGTTATCTGCCAAGGAAATTATTTTTAAACAGTAATTAAAAATTTAGAACTACAAATTGCACCATTTAACACGAATTGTTCCGCTATGCAGAACTGAAAATTCGTGTAATTCGCATAATTTGCGGTTAAAAGATAAAGCTTGATCTATGTATGTTTTTAAAAGCAATATTCTTTATTAAACAATCAAGAATTATAAGCTGTAAATCATTCCCCTCCTGAATTTTAGGAGGGGTGCCAAAGGCGGGGTGGTATATCAAATAATAAAACCACCGCCCCTTAGCAAAGCTGAGGTACTCCTCCTAAAATTCAGAGCTTGTACATACTTTGTCTGGAAGAAGAGCTGACTCCCATAAGGACTAATGGATGGCCATAGAGAGCCTCTTAAGTTAATGACATTAGCGTTACCTACGGGCTGTTTGTTAAGTATATTAGTTTGTGATGTACTCAGTCAATAATCTATTAAATATAAGTATATGAAGATTCTTAGTTTTTTGTTTTTCCTTATTATTTTACCACAACTATCAATTGGCCAAAATCAATACCTACTGCATATAAATTATAAAGTAACAGACGAGCAACATAAAGGTAAGCTTGCTTTGCAAGTATGGGCAGACCATCATTCGGTATTAAGTGTATTAAGTGAGACTTATCCTATTTGTTATGAAAATGGGGATAAACATGAATACACGAATAAATTTCATGTGTATAAGGATTTTGACAGCGGAAAGATGATTAGCGAACAATATCTTCCCAATAGTGCTTTAATGTGTGTTGAAGAGCCAACGAATTTATGTAACTGGACTATTTGTGACAGTATTAAAGAGATATTGGGTTACAGATGCCAAAAGGCAGTTACTACGTTTAGAGGAAGAAACTATACTGCCTGGTTTACAACAGAGATAGCAGCACGTGCCATGCCTTGGAAATTTGATGCTTTACCGGGCGTTACATTACATGTTTATAGCGATGATAAATTTCTTGATTACAAGGCCATCAAACTTAACCTTAAGAGCGGCATGGCAGATGGGATTGATAAAGAATACTTTGCAAATAAAAAAACAATCTCCTGGGAAAAGTATTTAGAGCTCTATCGTAAAAAGTTTAAGGAAAGAAATAGTGCTTTTTCATCGCAAATGGCTATAATGGGGGTTAATGCCCAGATCTTTAAAGCACTCGCCCAAAAAGAAGTAATTGTAGAGGAAAACAGGCTTACCGGAGCAGATGTACAAAAAGCATTTGAAACGAGCAGGCAGCCCTGATGGCTAGGGTGTCCAGTTTGTTGTTGCTGAAAAAAGGATATTTGGAAGATAAAGAGGTGTATGTCCGGTAATAATTAAAGCATTGCATGTGAAAAATAAAGCTCCAAAGGAGCGTCATGTATAAGCGCAGGCTATAGGCCTGCGGTATTTTCGCTATACTATCATAGCTCTGAAGGAGCGCTACGTGATATAAAGAAATTTTGCAATTTCTAAGCACTTAACAAATGCCAAACTAATATAAACAGTATCAGGTAGAATATGAAGAAAGGTACGTTTGGTATTAATCACGTATCGGTCTTTCAGACCTCCATCCAATATTGTCATAAAGACAGGCTTTATTTCACTACGTTCAAACAACCTATCCTGATACGAAATTGCCTTTCAGGCATATTTTCAGAACGTAAATAACGCCTCAACGAGAAGAGTTTTCAATTTGTTGTTAGGACGTTATTCTTCAAAAATTAAGGTGAAAATCGGAATGCCAGAGTGGACATCCTACCTGATGGAGCATTTAAAATAAGTAACACCTCAGGTTGTCAAA
>DIYS01000009.1 GCA_002429115.1 Saccharicrinis sp. UBA6048
ATTTAAGACTTTGTACTGAAATCCTTTCACGTAAGATTCATGTGCTACTTGATGAGGTAAATTAAACATTTGTTGTATCTGAGCACCCGTGAAATTAAATTCATTTTGCAGCTTTCTGGCCATATTAGGTAGTTGCGCCTTTTTGTTCAGTAATAATGAGTAGAAATGTTTAGATTTCTTTTTTGTCACATCAAAGACATTATCTTCAATAATAAATGAACAGAGAGATGTTGATTGAACATTACTTTCTTTTAAATGTTTTGGTACCGAGTGACGAAGACCTGTCCAAATCAAGAAATTAGTTTTATATATTTTATTCTCAATAATCTTAAAAGAGTCCGTATTGTTCAAATGAAATAACAAATCATGCACAAAGACCACTCCACTCTCAAAATAATTTTTATAGAATACTGGGCCATCATTAACACGAATGTCTTTATTATTCCATATTATATTAACCCAATCTTTTGTTGAAGCAAAATTATCACGAAACTCTGACCACCATTGTAAAAGCTCAGTATAAAATTGCGAACTAAATGAGTAGTCATTAATATCATAATTACCTTATCTGTACCATTCCACAAAAATTTCAACAATAGACGGTTGAGTTCCGCAATAATTTCTTTTGGAATTGACATTAATGAGGAGACGTAAATGATCTTAGGTACTGCCAAAGACTTTATAACAGTCACTTTACCATACAAAGATAAGCCTCGAGAATGCCAAACATTCAAAAGTTTTTTTATGTTGTCTAAATTCTCTAAAAAGTTCTTTTCATGAAGAAGCTTTAGATCGTACGTATAAAAGATTCCAAGTGCTTTAATTGGTTCATTAGGCCACTTAATACCAAGTGGTTTTGTTTTGTTGGATCGAGTAGACCCAATCCACATACCTTCCGTTTTAGACCAATTAATGGAAAGACCTGATGATATCCTAAAAGAATCAAGCAGGTTAAACAGCGCCTGGGCCGATGTAATATCCGAAAGGACTGCAGTCATATCATCTGCATATTGTAACAATTTTGTTTCCTGTCCATCTACAAAAATGCCTTTTATATCTACATTTTGTCTAACAGCAATTGCTAGAGCTTCGGCCGCCAGCACAAAAAGGTAAGGCGATAAGGGATCTCCTTGCCTAACACCGCGTCCCAGAAAGAAATAATCAGAGACATTACCATTATTTATAACACAACTTTGGATATTTTTGTAAAACGTTTTAACCCACCGGCAGAAGTCTGGACCGAAATTAAAGGCCTCTAAGCAACCAAAAATAAAATCCCATTCAAGACTGTCAAATGCTTTTTGAAAATCGATAAATACCAGCATTCCAGGAACATTTTCATTTACAGTAAATTCCATTATGTCAAAAATAGATCGTACAGTCTCACCAATATAGCGGTCCTGAACATAACCCGTCTGATTATAGTGAATAATACAAGGTAGTACTTTTTTTATCCTGTTAGCTACAACTTTGGACACTAATTTAGCATCCACATTAACAAGAGAGATCGGTCTCCAATTTTCAAGGAGCGTGCGATCTTTTCCTTTTTTTCTATAAGGGATATCACTGCTTGCTTTTGAGAATTGGACATTTCCATATTTTCAAAACATTCATTAGCACATTTTACAAAGGGTTCACTAAGCAATGTCCAAAATTTCTTATAAAACTCCGCTGGAATCCCGTCATTTCCGGGCACTTTATTATTCTGAAACGTCTCAAGCATGAGTTCACATTCCTTATGAAGAATTTTCCCTTCACACACGTGTTTTTGCTCCTCAGTCAATTTTGGGATATCAAGCACAGTCAAGAAATTCTTTATGTCGTCATCATCTCCATGACCGCTAGTATATAATTCTTGGTAAAATCGCTTTTGTTCAGAGATTATGGCGAGAGGATCTGTAGTCATAGAATCATTAATGTTTAGTTTTCGCATGTTTTTTTTAACGTGATTTCTTTTTTCTAAATTCAGGAAATATTTAGTGCTTCTTTCACCGTGTTCATGCCAGCGAGCTCTTGCTCGAATGATTATTCCTTTTACCTTTTCTTCATAAAATAATTCTAATCTTTCCTTCGCGGCATTCAACCGATCTGCATTAATGTCATTTGAATCATTTTCATAGATCTCACTCACCCTGGAATATTCCGTTTGGAGGGACTTTCCTTTTCATTTCTTTCCTGAGCTTTCTTAATCGAATATTGAATTGCATGTGCCCTTATATTATATTTTAGCCATTCCCAGATGCTACGATTATCTGTTAAATCCTTTTCACCTTCGGTTATCCACACAGGAATTTTCAGGGCAACATCATTTACATAATTTTCATCTTCCAGTAGAGAGCAATTCATTTTCCAGATACCTGGACCTCTATTTTGATTTTCTTTATTTGTAAGATCTAAAACAATAGCAGCGTGATCCGTCTTAATAGCTGGTAGTATGCAACTTGATGAAACAAAGTCTTGTAGAGTGTTTGAAATTAGCCAATAGTCCAGCCGGCAGAATATTTTTGGAGACTTTTGGCTCCAAGTAAAACTTTTAGTGATCGGATTTTGGACTCGCCAAATATCAACTAAATCAAGCTCCTCTTGAAAACAACCGATACTTGTAACAACTGATTTCCGTGG
>DIYS01000210.1 GCA_002429115.1 Saccharicrinis sp. UBA6048
GAACAGAAAAGGAGTTTACTTACTTTTCTTGTGATACTTATAGTTTTCAAGAGTGCAGAGAAGCGTTAATGGGACTAGATTTTGGTTTCTTTTGATCAATGCAAAAGAAAAACCGTGTGGTAAAATATTGCTCTAGCCGCAAAGACTTATACTTTACTTGTCTTGATACAAGAAAGTATACAAAGAAAATCAAGGCTACTTTTAAAAGTGCTTTCTTATTCAAATCTGATATAAGTGCGGCCGGGTGATTTCCGAAGCAAGTTCGGAACTTCCCGGTCTTACTAATATCGTCATTTCATCAAAAGAACTTTTTCAAGAGGCCAGGCCCATCACATACTCTAATAATCGTATTCCCAATCGAAATCGAATTTCGAACGTGCAGTAGCCAGTCCAATAGGCGAGCCAGCGTTGGCATTACGCTGATGAATGCGGGTGAAATATAGCCTGTGCGATGGAAAAATTCATCAAGGAGGTGGGCTGAAGCATCTATTGGACTAGTCTTTTGTTTCTTTGGGGCAATGCCAAAGAAATGAAAAATCCATTTAGTTAGATATTGCTCAAGCCGCAAAGGCTCAAACTTTTTGCTACAGCTCAAAAAGTTTGCAAAAACCCCGCTGACGGCAGCACTCATCTACCCACTAATGATTCGTTCCAGGGAAAATTTAATGGATTGGCAGCTACGGCTCCAAATTTTCCTTTCTTTCACTTATCAAGTGGGTCCCAGATTGCGTTGCTGAGGTCAGAATCCATTTCAGACACTAAAAGTCATTTATCAAACTCGAAATGGAATTTCGAACGTGTGCTGGCCTGTCTCATTTGGCGAGCCAGAGGTTGAGTGAATTGAAGACTATCTAGTTGAACAGAAAAGGAGTTTACTTACTTTTCTTGTGAAACTAATAGTATCCAAGAGCGAGGAGAAGCGTTAATGAGACTAGATTTTAGTTTCTTTTGATCAATGCAAAAGAAAAAAAGCCCTATAATCGCCCCACCGCCATAATCACCTCCATCTTCTCATCATTCTCCATCATATAAAAAGGAATATCTATCGATTCTAGCTTCAGACCAACGGTGGTATATGCCTCTTTGATCATTTCAGTGGTAAAGCCAAAATCAGGCTCTTTTGGTGATTGCAGCCAGTCCCACTGCACAAATATGCCATTGGGCTTTAAAAGCGATTTAATACGGCTGAGTACGTCTTTATAATCCGGCAAAATGCACATACAGAGGATGCTGTTATCAGATCAAACGTCTGCTGCAAAGCCGTATTGGCTTCAATGCACTCATCCGTTAACTCACTGCATATACTTTTTACATTGGCATATTGCTTGGCATCCAGCACTTCAATCATCTTCTCGGCCGAATCAACTGCAACAATCTGATTGGCCAAAGGCTGCATTTGATCGGTTAACAGACCAGTGCCACATCCAAAGTCCAGGATGTTTAAGCCATCAAGCGTAATCTTTTTTGAGAGCAAGGCAAATATCTGATCGGTATAATCACGCGCCTCATCAAACTCATCCCAGTAGGCAGCGTGGGCGTTCCAGTCAATCTTTGTCTTGTCTATATCTTTGCGTTCCAGTTTGTCACTCATGAGTCGTTGTTTTATTAGCTATAGCATAGTAACAGTCAATACTTCGTAATGGTTGATGAATATTTGATTTTAAGATAACCGTCCTGTCGATCAATAATGGATTCCGGTGCATGCTAGTTCTTTCGGATAAGAACATTTGTAGTTGCACCGGTTTGAATTACATTACATACACATAGGGCTTCGTTGTACTTCGCCCTATGCTAATAGGTATCGCCCGCGTTGGGGCTTTATTTACAGCAGAAAATGGGTTATTAACTTTCAGAAAAAAGATAAGGTCCCCCGGTAATTCAACCAGACGACCTTATCTATTTTAGGTTCATTGAAAATTCTATTTCTGAGTCAAAACCCATACGGTTTTGAAATCTTCTTTTTGTCGATAAGCATTAAGCTCCTCAACAGCACTGCCTTTATCGGCATAGCCATTAATAGCCACTCGATAGCGGTTATTAGGACTGGCTAATACAAAGGCCTGCTCCTCGCCCATTTCATGAATAATACTCAAGAAACGTTCGGCCTGACTCTCAACCTTAAAGCTTCCTGCAATCAGATAATAGCTGTTTTTAACAACAGGCGCCTCTATCACTGCTTCATGCTCTATGGCAGCCGATACCTCTTCAGCTGTTACTTCGATGCTTGGTCCAACAACATTGCTTTGCGTTGGTGTGGCAAACGATATGGTACTGGCAGTTGCCATATGCTTACCATTTACCGGGCTGTCCAACTTCTGCGAGATCGCAAATAACCCTACTACCATGGCCACTGTAGCAGCAATCTGTTTCAAACCAACAGGACGTAAGGCACGCTGTACTTGTCGGTTCTCAGCCACTTTAGGCTGCATCTTAACAACAGGTGTGAAGTGGAACGATGTTAATCCATAGGAGTCAGTCAGGTACGATTCGCTGTTATCAGCTACAAATTGCAATAAGCCAATGGCATCCTTTTTAAGCGTACCCACTTTCTCAATGGTCACCAACAATCCTTTCTGAATGTCGGTCATCACCTCCGACACAAACTCTTCAACCATTATTTTGGCCTTTCCGTAACTAATACCGTTGGCCTGTGCCAATGAGGTAATTAACACACCGTCATTATGCGATAAACTGCGGTTAAAACCAATTTCTTTGCTTGGCGGCATTAACACATTTTTATCGGTATCGAGCCGGGCACTGATGGTCGTGGTTACAAATGCACCTAGGTCAGGTACAACAATACATTCGTGTGTAAAGAGTAGATTTGATATTTGTTCCTTAACTGTTGTCATACTTGCAAAATTAGTAAAAACACATAAGCCGATATTAACTTTCTTTCAACAAGTGTTAATAAGCTGTTGATAAGGAGTTAACAAGGTGTTTGATAACAAATACTTTAACGCAACACCAAGGGCTAAGTTACTAAATATTAGATAAAAGTGTCAATTATATACTGTGAATAAATTAATGATCAGGGTGTTAATAACGCTTTTCTCTTCCTTAGCATCTCGAAGATCCTTAGCATCTTAAAACTGAAACTCGTGTGTTTTTTTAGCAGACTATTTAAGCATGCTGCAAATAGTCTTGATACTTTGTACTTGATACTCTATACTTTTCTGGCTTGTCCAGCTTAGGAAGTATTAAGTTTCTTAGTACTTTTACCCTTCGTTTAAAGACACGATTAAAGCTAAACTAATGGCAAAACAAATTTTAGTTACCGGCGGAACCGGTTATATTGGCTCGCACACTGTAGTTGAGCTGCAGGAAAAAGGTTTTGACGTTGTGGTTGTTGATAACCTATCCAACTCGCAGATTGAAGTATTAGACAGCATTGAAAAGATAACAGGCATCCGTCCGGCTTTTGAGCAGTTCGACTTGTCAGAAAGAGACCTGACCGATGCATTTTTTCAGAAATACAATAACATAGAGGCAATCATTCATTTTGCCGCGTTTAAAGCGGTAGGCGAATCGGTACAAAAGCCTCTTGAGTATTATCGCAATAATATAAATTCATTATTGAACCTGCTTGAATGCATGAATAAATACCAGGTAAAACATATGGTATTCTCATCGTCGTGCACCGTATACGGCCAGCCTGATGTATTGCCGGTAACTGAGCAAACACCGCGCAAAGAAGCCGAATCGCCTTACGGCAATACCAAAGCCATTTGTGAAGATATAATGAGCGATTACTGTCAATCAAATGACACTATCAATTGCATTGCCTTGCGCTATTTCAACCCAATCGGCGCCCATCCGTCGGCACTGATCGGCGAATTACCATTGGGTGTACCGGCCAACCTGGTACCTTTTATCACACAGACCGCTGCTGGCTTACGTGAAGAGTTGAGTATTTTTGGTGATGACTACGATACTGAAGATGGCACTGCCATTCGCGACTACATCAACGTGGTTGACCTGGCCAAAGCTCACGTAGTAGCCATCAATCGTATGCTCAACGAAAAGTCAAAGGACAACTATGAGTTCTTCAATGTGGGCACCGGATCAGGCTACTCAGTGATGCAATTGGTGCAATCGTTTATTAAGGTAACAGGCGTTGACCTAAAATATAAGATTGTCGGCCGTCGTGCCGGTGATATTGAAAAGATATGGGCCGATACCACCTATGGTAATAACGAATTGGGCTGGCAAGCTGAAAAATCATTGGATGAAACGCTGGCGTCGGCATGGGCCTGGGAGAAAAATGTGAGAGGGATAGAATAGAGGACGGAAGACAGAAGACTGAAGACTGGGGAAGGAGGATAATCCTTATCAAAATAATTCTAAGCTGCCAGCATAACTCGGCAGCTTTTTTATTCTCTACCTTTCAAGCTCTGAAAACCAATTAAACGAATTAATACCTTTTAAAGCTTCCTTCAAAAAAGGTAGGCTAATTCACTCGTCGAAAAGAATGCACAGTAGCATATCCAGCTTTTTGACGATTGCTGTAACAAAATCCGACTACCTTGGTATAAGCATCTATTTTCTAACCTATTTTAAATTCAATTTTTATGGAAAATATCGGATTATTTGGTGGCCTTGTTTATATGGCCATATTTATTTTAATGATTGTTGCGAGCTGGAAGATTTATGAAAAAGCAGGTAAACCAGGCTGGGCTTGTATCGTTCCAATTTACAGTGCAATCGTTTTATTGGAGATCATTGGAAAACCTTGGTGGTGGTTGCTATTGATGCTCATACCTGGAGTAGGTTTAATTTGGGGTATCTGGGCAATTAACCTATTATCTAAAAGCTATGGTAAAGGCGTTGGATTCACATTAGGTTTGCTATTTTTAGCGCCTATCTTTTATCCAATCTTAGGTCTTGGAAATGCCAAATACGAAGGCCCTGCTGGCGCATAAGCAATTAATTCAATTACAACCCGAATGAAATTTAAATCGAAATCGGTTTACTATAAGCCCCTTAACTGGGGCTTTTTTTGTTACTTTGCCTCACAACTAAGCTTGTTGGCTTTAAAAAGATTAAAATGAAAAAGATACTCATTACCGGAGGTGCCGGTTTTATTGGCTCTCATGTTGTTCGATTATTTGTTGAGAAGTATCCGGACTATCATATTTACAACCTGGATGTACTCACCTATGCAGGCAACCTGGAGAACCTGAAAGACATTGAAAGCAAAAGCAATTATTCATTTATCAAGGCGGATATTACCGATGCAGATAAGATGAATGCACTTTTCAATGAGTACCAGTTTGATGGTGTGATCCATTTAGCTGCTGAATCGCATGTTGATCGTTCAATATCTGATCCATTGGCGTTTATTAAGACAAATATCCTTGGTACTGTCAACCTGCTGAATGCGGCCAGAGCCACCTGGAATGAGCAAATGCAGGATAAATTATTCTACCATATTTCTACTGATGAAGTGTATGGCTCCTTGGGGGAAACAGGTTTATTCACCGAAACTACCGCATACGACCCTCGCAGCCCATATTCATCATCAAAAGCCAGCTCCGATCACTTAGTGAGGGCTTATCACCATACCTATGGCATGCCGGTGGTTATCTCCAACTGTTCTAACAATTACGGACCAAACCAGTTTCCTGAAAAGTTGATTCCACTATCGATCAACAACATTAAGAACAAGAAACCGATTCCAATTTATGGTAAAGGTGAAAATATTCGCGACTGGCTTTATGTGCTGGATCATGCACGCGCCATTGACATGATTTACCATCAGGGTAAAAACGGCGAGACCTATAACATCGGCGGCATTAACGAGTGGACAAATATTGACCTTATCCACAAATTATGCGAGGTTATGGATCAGAAGTTAGGACGTGAAAAAGGTGAGTCAGCTAAGCTTATCACTTTTGTTAAGGACCGTGCCGGACATGATATGCGTTACGCCATTGACGCTACCAAGCTAACCCAGGAGCTAAACTGGGAACCTTCACTGCAGTTTGAAGAAGGGATTGAAAAGACTGTTGATTGGTATCTGGCCAATGAAGAATGGCTCGAAAATATTATCTCAGGCGATTACGAGAACTACTACAAGAAGCAATATAACGAACTATAGAACTCAACTTTCTAAGCATCTCAAAGATGCTTAGGAAGTAAAAATCGACCATTAAAAAGCCCGAAAGATTCAATCTTCGGGCTTTCTTATATCTGATTAACTTTGTTTATTCTACAGTTACTGACTTAGCCAGGTTACGAGGTTGATCAACATTACACCCACGCATAACAGCTATATGGTACGAGATAATTTGCAATGGCACACAGGTCAATAGCGGTGCAATTGCCTCATGACAGTCAGGCACCTCAATCACATGATCGGCCATATTCTTGATTACGTTGTCACCTTCGGTAACAATCGCGATCACTTTACCATTACGCGCCTTTACTTCCTGGATATTACTAACAATCTTTTCGTACGACTTATCCTTAGTTGCGAGAACAAATACAGGCATATTCTCATCGATCAAGGCAATTGGCCCGTGTTTCATCTCTGCAGCCGGATAACCCTCAGCATGAATGTAAGATATCTCTTTCAACTTAAGAGCACCTTCCAAAGCCACCGGAAATAAATAACCACGACCAAGATACAGTGCATTGGATGCATCTTTATATAAAGCTGCTATCTTCTTTATATCATCCTCATGTTCAAGAATACTTCTGATTTTTCCAGGCACCTGTGTCAATTGACTAATCAATTCCTTGTATTCAGAATCTACCAATCCACCTTTTGCCTTACCCAATAGCATAGCCATCATGGTCAACACTGTCACCTGCGATGTAAATGCCTTCGTAGAAGCTACACCAATCTCAACACCAGCATGCGTATAGACACCAGCATGGGTTTCACGTGGTATTGATGAACCGGCAACATTACAAATACCTACAATGGTCGCGCCTTTTTCTTTTGCCATTTTAATCGCCGCCAAGGTATCCGCAGTTTCTCCACTTTGGGAGATCGCAATAATCACATCATCCTCGTCGATGATCGGATTGCGGTAACGGAACTCACTGGCATATTCCACCTCAACAGGGATACGTGCAAACTCCTCAAGCAGGTATTCACCTACAATACCGGCATGCCACGAAGTACCACAAGCTGCAATTATAATTCGTTTTGCATTCAGAAGCTGTGGCATCACATCAACAATACCCCCCAGGAATATTTTTGACTGATCCATGGAAATACGCCCCCTGAAAGTATCCTCAATTGAAATTGGCTGCTCATGAATTTCCTTAAGCATAAAGTGCTCATAGCTACCTTTATCAATCTCATCAATGGTCAGGTTAACCTTCTGAATTTTCGGTTTCAAAGCATCATTTTCAATGCTTTTCAGAAGCAAATTATCACGCTTAATAACAGCTACCTCTTCATCGTTCATGTAGATGACCTGATCGGTATATTCAACGATAGGCGTTGCATCGGATGCCAGAAAATATTCGCCTTCTCCAACACCAATCACCAGCGGACTACCTTTACGGGCTGCAATCAACTGGTCTTTATCATCCGTACAGGTGATTACCAAACCATAGGCACCAATCACTTTAGTTAAAGCCAGGCGAACGGCCATTTCAGCATCTACCTCTTCTGAGATGTATATACTTTCAATCAGGTTGGCAAGCACTTCTGTATCTGTTTCACTCTGGAACTCATAGCCTCGGCTTACCAGCTCCTTTTTCAGGTGTGCATAGTTCTCAATAATGCCGTTGTGCACAACAACAAACTTCCCTTGCTGCGACACGTGCGGGTGTGCATTGGTATCACTAGGTTCTCCGTGCGTAGCCCATCGGGTGTGCCCCATTCCTATCGAGCCTGAAATGGATTTTCCTTTTGCATGACTCTCCAGGTCTTTTACCTTTCCCTTGCACTTGTAAACATTTACATCGCTGTTGATTAAAGCCAATCCCGCTGAATCATATCCGCGATATTCTAATCTTTGCAAACCTTTAACGATTATTGGATAGGCTGTTCTGCCCCCAACGTATGCTACTATTCCACACATATATTTATTTTTCTATTTCTCTTCCTTACTTAGACAATCAACTTATGATTTTCACTTAGTTATCCTGCCCATTAAATCCGGACAAAAATACATAAAGAAAATACAATTCTATAACTCTGTATTTTAATATCTCCTAGTCAAATTCCGCAATCAAATGATCAGCCATCTTTATTGCTTCCTCACATCTTCTTTCAATTTCCAACAAAATCTGCTGCTTATTAAATACGCCTCTTACTTCACTGAAATCTTTTTCTTTGGCATCCTGCTCCCCATCAATACCATAACCAATTTTATTAATCTCTGAAAACTCTTTTCTAACATCTTCAGTCCAGAAGGTACTTATTTCGTTTATTGCAGTCAACCAATTATTGATGAACGTACGTTTATTATCAATAATCGTTTCAAAAAAATCAAATCCAAAGTATGACTTAAACACCTTTCGACACCAAATCGCTTCAAATTTAAGGTAATTCTCACTCCAGGATTTGTAACGTTTATTAAGTTCTGCAATATCAATTATCATCCCCGACTGCAGATCATCCAACAGCTCTGTAAAAGCAAATGAAGGAACTATTAGCCCTGCCAAATCTAGCCACTTTGATTCAGCTATTCCCTTGTTATCGATACAATCTTCTGTCGCCATATTATTCTTCAATAGGACATCGCCCAGGTATTTTGTAACCATCAATTCATATAGATGAATGCCCTTATCCAAAGCTTTCACAGGCAAGCTTACTGCTCCGATAGAACAGGAATTTGCATCACCTGCATCTTTTTTCAGCGCTTTTAACGCTGCCAGACCTTGCAGAACCTTTTGAATAGAATATGGTGTAAAAACAGCTGAATTAACATGATCCAATACATCATCATTTTTCCTTCCATCTCTTTTTATCCACTTTAACTCATCACGGAACAAGCCAATGCTCTTTATTGCGGCACCCGGCAACAGAATACTCTTCCCTTTATCTTCCATCAAATAAGAAAAAGGAAACTTTGAAGTATCAGGGTTGCTATAATGTCGTCCCATAATCAAGGAAAAAGCACCGATATGAGCCGGCCACATAACATACGAATCACTACCGGTTTTACATCCACGCTCAACAACTCCCTGGTGCACCGGTCCCAGTTTGTACATATGATTGCTCTGATTAGAGCCACTACCGGCATTGGAAAACGAATAATACCCCGCTATGAGCAAAGTCGATTTATGGTGGGTAACTGTACAAGGTCCTGCAAACAATGAACAAGCCTCGCCTTGTAGCAATTGGCTGTTGGCAAAAAATAAAGAATTTTCAGCAGTAAATCCTTTACTAACCTCACAAGCTTCGCCAATAAAACACCTATCAATATTTGCCCCTTCACTAATTTTGCTTCCTTGCGATGCAATAAAATCAACTGCTACAACAGCATCTCCAATATAGGCAGGAGCCATTTTAGAACTATTGATCGAGCCATTTCTCAATCGCTTTACGCCAGCTATATTTGCATGGGCTCCAACATTCACATTAGCGATTGTGCCACAGTTTATAATGCTTGCATTGTTTGCTATGGCTCCCTTATAATCTTTTATATTATCAGAGTAATTTCGTATCAACTTACGGAGCGTCGACACCTCATCCTTATGGTAGCGGTGCATACACATGATGTATGCCGTATGCGCAGACAGCTCATTGTATATTACCACTTCTCTTCCGCCACCTTCATTCAATACTTTTACCTCAACCCCATTACCAAAGGTACTTTCGTCCTCAACACAAAGCTCATCCACATTGTCAATAATAACATTGGAGTTGATGTTGTAATTGGCAATGAATCGTTTGACATTATTTATATAAACATTGTCACCAATGGTGCAATTGTGAATCGTCACATTATAAACTCCTGTATGTTTCTCTAGCCCACCAGAGAGTTCAATCATTTCAGTGAATGTGCCCAATTTAATTTCACCTGAGAATTCAACGTTTCTTATATAGTCTGTAGTAAAACCAAGAGCAACCTGTACCTTTTGCCAATTATTGCAAACACAGTTGTTGCGCTCAAGTTGTGTAATCTCCTCAGAAGTCAGTAATCGATATTGGTCCATCTTAATAACAATACAGTTGTCGATTAAACGAAGGTATGAAAGTTTATGAGTAGTTTAAATCAGTCACATCAAATAAATACTTTCATTAATAAAATAAAAAAGTCGTTCTCATTAAGAAAACGACTTTTTTATATTTTCTAATACTATTATTTATCGCGGACGATATTGATAGTATTTGACATTCATTCGCATTCGTTTGTCCAGTATTTTACCGTTCACATCAAGCTTTTCATTTGACTTGGTTCCGCCAAACAGGATAACACGCTGGAAGGTGGATGTGGTATTTTCAGGGCCAATGAAAAATTCTGACCCAAACCTCTTCTTAAATAACTCAATAAACTCTGGGTCATCAATATCATAGCCTCCTTCTCTCATTTCATTAGAAAGTTGCCTCATGATAAAATTAAAATAATCAGCGCGCATAATAAAACGGTATAAATATGGGTCATTTACAGAGGTGCGTGGCACTATTTCACCAAGTCCTGCACGGTTACCTTGACTATCTGGATTACCTCCAAAAACGGGATATTCAATTTTCTTACCATCCACAACTGTTTCATAAATCGGATTAACAAGCTTTTTGTCTTTATCCAGCCATTTAATGGTTAATTTACTTGGCATTGGATAACGCTTAATATTTGTACTCACCGTATCAACTTCCATTAAAAACTCAATATTAGCAGCCAAATGATAGTCTAATGACGCACCCTTTGCTGGATCGCCAATTGAATCAACCCAATATCTCATTTCCTCAGGTAGTTCCATGCGCATATAGCTGCCGGCCATACCCTGTACATACAATCTGTCCGTATCAGGTTCATCCAAGTCAATGCCACTGCTCAGATTATGATTATACCTGTTAAAGCGAACATTCTCAACATTAATTGGGAATGTATACGAATATAATGACGTAGTATCTCTAATTTCATCCTGAGCATTTTTATATTTGTGATCACGCGAAAGATGAATCTTTAAGTTAGTTGCTACAGTCGAACCTGAACTTAATAGGTTAATCTTAGTTAATGATCCAATAGCCGAACCAGATTCTAATTCAGAAGTAACATATATGCCATTAAAAACACTTTTAAATAAAGCTGTTGAAGCTAATTGATCCTTGCTCATCTGAAAAAAACGATCAGCTAAGTCTTTATCTAATTTTATTTCCCAATTTTTGGTAGTTTGAGTATGCCCTTTGCCACCATCGGCAACATAAGCACTATCAACTTCCCATAAATAACCTGGTGCTTTCCAAACACTATCCGGATATTCCCAAAACAATTCCTCACTATTCCACCTTATCGACCGATATTTTAGAGGTACCTCTCCATTTGGATGAACAGAAGTTTCAGCAATGGCTTCTGTAAGGTAAAGCCCTTCCATTTCGTGGTCATTATAATATACAGTTCTATTATCTCCAAGATCTTCGTTTGGATCTATCTCATATATTTTCAAATTTTGCATTGAAAACATATCACCATACCAATTATTAAACTGATACTGAAGATTTAAAACCAAGCTATCGACATCCCACTCATCATTTGGGAAAGCGTCTTTATTGGTATTATTGAACTTGTACAGAACAGTATCTTGTTCTGCTCCATCGGCATCAATATATTTAATCCCATAGCTGACTTTTGTTCCAATTGAAAAATCAGTTACAAAATCTGCTTTTGTTTCGCCAAAAACAGGATCATTGAAAGCACCAATAATTCCGTAGGTGGCATCGCTGGTTCGTACCTGATCACGCGCTACATTACGTGTATCCAGAATATGACTATCATGGCTAAAACCTTTAATTATCTCGGCCTCAGGTAAAACATCTCCGGATATACGAGCCGGCTCATCTTCACACGCTACCGTTAAAGAAAGAAGGCCAATAATAAATAATTGGCCTGCAGATCTGTAAAATATGTTGTTTCGAAATAACTTCTTCATAAGTTGTTTGTGTTAATCAAGCAATGAATCGTAGAATCCATTGTAAGCTTCAACATAAGTCTCTTCATCGTGATACACTAAAAATGGCTTACCCGACTGTTTAATAAACTCACTTATCTCAGGATTTATTGTTTCACTACCCTGAATTACTCCATCCGACATTGAAATTGCCAGCTTGGTTAAGCCAACATAATCGTTTGAAGACATTACTTCCAAATCGCTATCCTCTACACCTTCCAGCTTCAATTTTTCTTTGAAATTCTCACTCCATTGCTTCGAAAAGTCATTGTCATAAACGGTATACACCACTTTTGACGACGCAAAATGAGGATCTTCATTCATTGCCTTTTTAATGTATAATGGAGCTAAAGCAGTAAACCACCCGTTACAGTGCACCACGTCAGGCGCCCAACGTAATTTTTTAGTTGTTTCCAATACACCACGGGCAAAAAAAATAGTACGCTCATCATTATCATCAAATTCATTTCCATCCGCATCAACCAATGTTGCTTTTCGCTGGAAATAATCTTCATTATCGATAAAGTAAACCTGCATACGGGCAGCTTGTATCGATGCTACTTTAATAATCAGTGGATGATCCGTATCGTCAATAATCAGATTCATACCAGATAAACGAATCACCTCGTGCAATTGGTTTCTTCGCTCATTGATACAGCCAAAACGTGGCATAAAAGTTCTGATTTCTTTACCTAGTTCTTGTATACCTTGAGGTAAGTGACGACCTATTTTTGACATCGGTGTCTCAGGAAGGTAAGGCGTTATTTCTTGAGAAATGAATAAGACTTTTGCTTTTTCCATTATTTTATTGGTAGAATATTTTAGCAAACGCAAAAGTACGAAAAATATGCCACCTGACAAATAAAGTGCTTGTGTGTATGGCGATATCGCAAAATAGATCTCCTATCCAGCCCATAAAATTCTATTTTTTATTGAAGGTTTTTAGAAAATGTCAATGTTTTTATGCAAACAATTTTATTACTTTGCCCAGCTAATTTTTTTGGCACAAATCAGCATTGCTAATGCCTATTTATGAGGCATTTAATTTAATATTAATGAAAATAATTAATACGGTTAGCGAATTACAGTCGATCGTCAGTCAGGAGGCTAAGCAAAATAATAAGGTGGGATTTGTACCTACAATGGGTGCATTGCACCAGGGACACCTTTCTCTTGTTGAGCAGGCATCGCAAGCATGCGACCTGGTAATTGTCAGCATATTTGTTAACCCGACACAATTCAACAATTCCAAAGACCTGGAACGCTATCCGCGTGATCTGCAAACTGATATTGACGCACTTTCTACAAAGAAATGTGACATTGTATTCGCGCCATTAGTTGATGAAGTATACCCGGAAGAAGATACGCGTCAATTTAATTTTGGGGCTTTGGAAACGGTGATGGAAGGAAAATACCGACCAGGCCATTTTAATGGTGTTGCGCAAGTGGTGAGTCGTTTGTTCGACATGGTAAAGCCAGACAAAGCGTTCTTTGGATTAAAAGACTTTCAGCAACTGGCAGTTATATGTGCCATGACTAAGCAGCTAAACCTTCCTGTTGAGATTGTACCTTGTGAGATTGTTCGTGAAAAGGATGGGCTGGCAATGAGCTCGCGCAATATGCTACTCACTGACTCGCAACGAAAAAATGCACCAGTGATTGCTCGTACTTTATTCGAATCTTGTAACTTTGTCGCAGAGTCTTCTGTTGAAAAGCTAAAACAAGATGTGATTGCAAAAATAAATTCAACTGAAGGCCTAGAGGTTGAATACTTTGAAATAGTGGACGGATACAGCTTACAGCCTGTTGACATGTGGGACAAGAGTGATTACATTGTTGGTTGCATAGCAGTATTTGCCGGAGAGATTAGGTTAATTGATAACGTGACATACAAAAAAACGAATCATGATTCTTGAGGTTGTAAAATCTAAATTGCACAATGTTTCGGTTACTGAGGCAAACCTGAATTACGTAGGTAGCATTACCATCGATGAGGACCTGATGGATGCAGCTAATATTATCGAAAACGAGAAAGTTCAGGTGGTGAATAACAATAATGGGGAGCGACTTGAAACATATGTAATCAAAGGAGAAAGAGGTTCCGGAGTAATTTGCCTTAATGGAGCAGCAGCGCGCAAAGTAGCAGTTGGCGATGTAGTCATCATTATTACATATTGCCACATGGAAGTTGAAGAGGCCAAACAATACAAACCGGTATTTGTGTTTCCTGATACGGCAACCAATGCTTTGGTATAGTATTGTAGATGAAAATATAATTAACAAACCCCGGCATATGTCGGGGTTTTGTTATTTTTGATAGATCAATCTTAAAAAACGGTTTTCCTAATCCCAATTTAACGAATCGACAAATCAACACTAATAATGACAGAACTGGAGAAGATACACAATAAAATATTAAGCCGAGATAAAGCCCAAGAGCTTACCAAACAATGGGAAAAGAATAATGAAACAATTGTTTTCACCAATGGTTGCTTTGACATAGTTCATCGGGGTCACATTGATTATTTATCGAAGGCAAAGGACTTGGGCACTAAACTGGTGTTGGGTCTTAATACCGATGCTTCGGTTGCCCGATTAAAAGGACCAATGCGCCCGGTCGTTGATGAACAAAGTCGTGCCATCTTAATGGCTTCATTGCAATTTATCGATTTGGTGGTATTTTTTGATGAAGACACGCCCTATGAACTAATTAAGGCTTTACAGCCGGATGTATTGGTAAAAGGCAGTGACTATAAAGCGGAAAATATTGTTGGCTACGACATATTGATGGCCAAAGGCGGAAAAGTTGAAACCATTGATTTTGTCGAAGGATTCTCCACTACTTCTATTGTTGAAAAAATCAAAGCATCGATGTAATGGCTAAAACGAAGTCTGTTTTTGTTTGCCAGAACTGTGGCAATGAATCACCAAAATGGGAAGGTAAATGCTATGGCTGTGGCCAGTGGAATACTTTCGTTGAAGAAACTAAGATTACGGGTAAAGCGGCTAAAAACTCAAGGCCAGGAACGGTCTTGTCTGAACGCACTAAACCGACCCCGGTCTCAAAAGTATCGGTGGAAGAACAGCCTCGTTTGGGCACCGGTAATGAGGAACTGGATCGTGTATTAGGCGGAGGCCTTGTGCCAGGAGCGATGGTACTGATTGGTGGTGAACCCGGCATCGGTAAATCAACCCTTGTATTACAAACAGCATTGAATTTGCCTGATGTTAAGGTGCTTTATGTTTCTGGCGAAGAAAGTCCACAACAAATTAAACTTCGTGCAGACCGTATTTCCGGTGCAGCAGCTGATAATTGCCATGTTGTAAGTGAAGTGTCGGTGGAGCACATTATCAAACACATTGAAAATGAAAAACCGGATGTACTGGTGATTGACTCCGTTCAAACACTAGAAACTGAACGCATCGAATCAGCGCCAGGAAGTGTTTCTCAGATTCGCGAGTGTACTGCAACCATACTTCGGGTTTGTAAAGAAAAGCATTTGCCGGTGTTCCTGATCGGCCACATTACGAAAGAAGGCAGTCTGGCAGGACCTAAGGTACTGGAGCACATGGTGGATGTTGTGCTTCAGTTTGAAGGAGATCGACATCACATGTATCGAATATTGCGCTCGATAAAAAACCGTTTTGGGTCAACCAATGAGATTGGTATCTTCGAGATGCTCGGCTCAGGCCTGCGCGAAGTCAGCAATCCATCGGAGTTGTTACTAGCCACACAGCAAAAACAAATGAGCGGCGTATCTATTTCAGCAGCCTTAGAAGGTGTTCGCCCGTTTTTAATTGAAGTTCAGGCATTGGCCAGCACAGCAGCATACCAGAATCCTCAGCGGTCGGTGACAGGTTTTGACCTGCGTCGATTAAATATGTTGTTGGCCGTACTTGAAAAACGTGCCGGATTTAAACTGGCCGCCAAAGATGTTTTTCTAAATATTGCAGGTGGTCTAAAGGTAAATGACCCGGCCATTGACTTAGCTGTTATTACCGCAGTGTTATCTTCTAATATGGATATTGCGGTATCGCCAGATGTTTGCATGACTGGTGAGGTAGGACTATCAGGTGAAATTCGGCCGGTCACACGCCTGGAGCAACGAATTGGTGAAGCCGCTAAACTAGGTTTTAAAACCATCATTATACCATCGTATGTAAAAGGTGTTGAACTAAACAAGTTTGATATACAAATTGTGAAAGCGAATAAAATTGAAGAAGCATTCAAGTTTTTATTCGCCTGAGCAAAATGGTAGTTTAATAAAAAAAGTAGTTCCCTCACCGGGTAATGATTCAAGATAGAGAGCTCCTCCCATTTTCTCGATTAAGTTTGAGCATATGGCGAGGCCAAGCCCGGTACCTCCGGGATGTAGCTTTTTAGAATCACGAACTTGCACAAAGCGATCAAAAATTCGTTGCTGATTCTCTTTGGCAATGCCAATACCTGTATCTCTTACAAAAAATTGAATGATCTTATTTTCCATCAATTCATAACCTAGCTCAATAAATCCTTCATAAGTAAATTTAATCGAATTATTAATCAGGTTTGACAGCACCTGTCGCAATCGCGTTCCATCCACCAGCATGGCCGCTTTATCTTTTGGTAAAGGAGTATGTGTTAATACATCAATATGACTTTTTGAAGCATTGTGCAAAATGGATATCATATTAACTGACAAATCAGAAATCAGCTCATTAATATTAATCGTACAATTTACAATGGATACCTGGTTTGCTTCAATTTTGGAGTAATCAACAATATCATCAATCAAATTCAGCAAGTGCATACTGTTTTTAAAAATGATGTTGGCATACATCTTAACATCAATGGGGTCCTGTTCACTATGATTCAGAAGCTCGCTAAAGCCAACTATTGCATTCATTGGTGTGCGTATCTCATGACTCATATTAGCCAAAAAAGCAGATTTTAACTTTTCCGACTCCACAGCCTGATTATGCGCATCAATTAATTTTTGCTCATAGGCTTTGCGCTCGCTGATATCCCGCACAATTGCATACACTACTTGTTTATCCTGCAGTTCGAACATTCTTGAATGCACCTCCATAGGAATGATACCCTTTTTTGTATTAAATTCTGCTTTCATTACATAAGAATCAGCTACAAATCCTGCTTCATACGCTTTGCGCTCATCAGGTGAATAATGATTAGATAGTAATTCAAACGGATTTAAGCGACTCAGGTCATCCATTGTAAATCCTGTCATCTCTTCGGCAGCCTTATTCATCTGCAAACAGCCGCTAATTTTATTATCGGAGCCCAACTCCCATAGGAATATAGCGTCATTGGCCAAATCAAAAAGTTGTCGGTATTTTTCTTCACTGATAGATAATTGACGCGTTCTCTGGTCTACCCTGTTCTCTAATTCATTATTCAGCTTTTTTAATTCCCTGAGTAGAGATATACGCTCCCATTTATCAACAACCAACTGTATAATCTGATGAAAAGTCAAAAGGTCCTGACCACGCAAAGGAACATCATTTTCATTATTTACAAAGATGAAAAATCCTTGTTTTACTTGTCTCGAATGAAATGTTATTATCAATGCTTCTGCAGGCTTAAATAGCTTCTCAGCCTGACTAAACAAGATGGCATTTTTCCGATTTGATAAATTTAGCTCAACAACTGATTCGGATAGTATTTCATCAATCAGTTCTTTTGAAAACTTAAGATTTTCGGAACAATCAGATTTTATAAACAGAGAACAATAATGTCCCAGGCAATGAGGCTCATTATTCTTTAGCTCATAACAAGCACAAAATGGAATATTTTTTAAGATGGATATTTTTTCAAGAACTGAAACTAAAAGATCTGTCTCATTACCAATCGCCTCAAAGCTTTCGGCAATCAGGCTTAAAAGCATCATTTCTTCCAACCGACCCGATAATGAATCGTTTTCCTCTTCTAAAACTTTAATTTGCTGCTCCAGTTTTTTAATATTATCTCCCGACCTGCTCATTAATATTTTGAATAAAAGAGTTCAGATATTCAGCTATAAGCCCGGGCTCATCCTCTTGAATAAAGTGCCCTGCATTAGGTATAATTTTTAGTTGACTATGCTTAATATGATGATGTAGCTTCTCTACAATGGCCTTACTTAAGTACACGTCTTTATCGCCACGGATAATCAGAACTGGAATTTTCAAGTTTTCGAGCCTATCGCCTATCTCCAATAAATCCATATTATTAAGGCAATGTGCAAAATACAGGAAGGCCTTTCGCCCACCACTTGTTCTCATTGGATACCAAAAATAATCCATCAGCTCCTTCGTAAGGCGATCTTTCTGATGGATACCTCGTTTGACGATAAACCTAAATGCACCCAAATCAAGTGTAGCCATTGCAAGCTGCCTGATGATTGGTGTCCGCATAGAAATTATTGGCTGAACGGGCCAGAAGTCATACGCCACCGTATTGATAACTGTTAAACTCAAGGCTTGTGAAGCATAACTTGTGGCTAATATCTGAGCAATGCCCCCTCCCACATCGTGACCTACCAAATGAACGCTCTCCAGATGAAGACGATGTATAAATTCAGAAAGTACTTTTGCATGATTTTTCAATGAAAACTCCATATCAATTGACTTATCAGAATCGCCACAACCCAACAAATCGACAATAATTAGCTCATAATGATGTTCGAGGTAAGGGGTAAGATTGCGCCATATAAATGAATAGGTGGTAATACCATGAATAAAAAGCAATGGTTCACCGGTTCCCAAGCGATAATAAACCAGTTCATGATTGTCGATTAGAATACTATGGCGATCTTTTTTCTTAAGCATCTTATCTGGAAATGAACAATAAGATAAGAACTAATTAACAAAAAAGCCACCTTCACAGATGTTAGAGATTAATGGTTAACATTTTAGCACTTTACATGCCACCCCATTTGTATTTGTCCAGCTTTTGCTCAAGGCTATTCTCAATATCATCAGGCAGGTTATGGAAGAAATTAATTCCTGTTTTTTGTTCCAAGTCATCAATCGTAATTGCATAATCACTTACGAGCACTTCGCTTTCATCATAATCATTTCGATGCTCTATCCAAAAAGCAACACCTGAGTATTCATTGTCTTTATAATTAACCAAAGCCATGAAGTAATATTTTGGTATGGGCACATAGTTACTTGTTGTTGTGTAGCCGATTACCTTATCCAATGTGCCACCTTTGACAACATACAATGTATCTCTAAAAGAATTACTACGCCCCCAAATACGAACTACATTTTCAAACTTTGTCCATATGTTCTGATTAAAATCGCCATACATGGGTGAAATGTTTGAGTAGTAAAAAGTCTGTTCATTGGCCTCTTTGCTATAAACACGATCAGCTGATGCCACTATATGACCACGATCATAGCCATAATAGTCTTCTTTTTGCGAACAATGCTCTTTAGCTAATTGAGGATCATCAGCCCAGGCATTCGTCCGGTTAACATTATTGGCAGCCGTTTCATTGTAAAAACTAAACGCCACCCAACGGGCATGTTTCTTTGATTTAATGTATTCCAGACTAAAGTTGGCAATGGCTTTTCCCTGATGGTTAGTGGTGTGGGCAATAAATTGTGCATCCTTAACATCATCCAACTGTGGTACTTCTATCCGTTTTGAAATGTCTCCGAATCCAGTATTACCTCCATTGCCTTGATAATCCGATTCACTTTTTCCACTTTGTTGGATAAATAAATATTCCGTTTTGTCAGCGGTAGATAATTTTAAGTTAACACTGCGTTTTTGTTCCGCATTCTCTTTAATTGTAATTGTCAATGTTTCATTTCCATGACCATATCGTGGTGCGACAGATAGCCAAATCACATCTTCGTCAACCGTCCAGTTTGTATTGCTTGTTATTTGCAATTCGAATTTGCCACCTTCAACTGGAATATCTTCAGCATCAAAGTTTATTTCAAAGCTTAAATTTCCGGAATTCGAATTACTGTCGTTACAGCCATAAAATGCAAAGAGAGCACCGATTATGATGCTCATAGACCATAGATGTTTATTTCCTAATTCTATCACCTTTTTATTCCTTATAACTCTTTAACCAGATAAGTGATCACGGGTAAATGATCGCTGTAGCCATTCAGGTAAATACCTTTTGAATGGGTTCGTTTGGGGTAACCTTTAAATTGGCCTTCCTGATTTATTAAAAAGTCTTTGTTAAATATTTCCGACTTCCAGTAGTTCAGCCGGGATTTATCATCTGATATCAATGCTTTACTCACTAAAATCTGATCAAATAAGTTCCAGCTCCCTTTGTAAGCTAAAGTTCCTATTCCTTGTGCGTAAAACTCCCAATAAGGATTGTACAATTCATCCTGTCCGACCATCTCTTTATTTCGCTTACCCCTTAGCACTTTCTTTACACTGTTGTTTGTTGGTTCATCATTAAAATCGCCCATAACAAAAATCTTGGCTTCGTTATTACTGTTTAATAGTGAGTCAATGATCGATCGGGTCACCTCGGCAGCCTGTTCGCGTCGTATTGATTTTGATCGCCTTGATGGCCAATGATTGACGATAATATGAATGTCTTCACCTGCAATTTCTCCACTTACCACCAATTGATCTCTCGATTTGTACTTTGGCTCATCGGGATAAACAAAGGGAACTGCACGATATGATTTAAACTTAAAGATGGAGGGATTATAAATCAGAGCAACATCAATTCCCCGAAAATCGGGCGACTCCTGATGAACGATCTGATAGTTCTTTTTCGCAAAACTACCTGTTTGTACCAAATCCTCTAAGACACGTCGATTCTCAACCTCTGACAAACCGATAATTGCCGGTCCCTGTGGACAATACTTGCCACCCAACTGATCAAGTACTGAGGCCATATTCTCTAATTTATTTTGATACTTCATCTCGTTCCAATTATATCTACCTTCCGGCGTAAATTCGATATCATTGGTATCCTCAGAATCCTCTGTGTCAAATAAATTCTCAACATTGTAAAATGAAATGCCATAAACAGCATATTTCTTCTTCTCCTGAGCATTGGCCGCTATCCCAAGAAAAAATACGATGACAAATAATAGATGAAGTCTCATGCTAAAAAATTAAAAAGAGAGGCAGCCTTAAACCACTACCTCAATCTAATAAATAAGATATTGAATTAATTTGTTTCTGTCACCTTAAAATCATCAACGAATACCCTCTGAGTGACTGTATTACTATTATATACCCTCGTTGTAGTTTTAATTGTAATGGTTGAATTTACTTGTCCATCTGTAAAATCAACAGAAACATCAACCATATCTCCTTCTTTACCACTACTTGTAAATGAAACAGTTTTTTCAACACCTCCAACTTCAACCACTATTGAATTATCTTCCGGATACCAGCCCCGAGTCTTAAAAGACACTGTAAAATCACCTCCATTTACAGATAAATCAAGCTCTTTCGTCATCATCGAACCAGCACTTGAACTAGATCCAATTTTGACAGTACCTGCTGCTTGGTATACTCGATCAGTAGAAGTGAAGCTATCACCTCCATCCCAAAGTGATCCACTCGCATCAACAACTGTACCTCCTGAAGCAGTTGCAAAGTCTTCAAATAAAATTTCAGTTCCCGTGTTACCTCCTGTTCCACCGCTACTGCTTTCAGCACCAAATTTGAAATTATCAATACGGAATGTCGTTGAGTTACCGGATCCTCCTTGAGCGACATACTTAAAGCCAATGTACTTTATGCCTGTTTGTGAAGATAAATCAACATTTCCTGAAGGTATAAACGCATTGTCAGCATCGCTTTCCTGAGCTAATGTAACTGATAAACTAGTAACATTTGCTGATGATGGATCAATTCCATCCATAACAAATACTTCAAGTGAAGAAGTATTGTTCCAGTAGGCTTTCGCGGTCTCAAACGTCATGATCTTATTAGTAGCATTATCCATATCAATAGCCGGGGTGATTAACCAATACTCGTAATCAGCACTTGCACCATTGTGAGCAGATGCCTGTGCATAATTATTGCTTGAATATGTTCTGATTTGCCAATCTCTATCACCAAGAACTTTTGCTACAGTCCACCCATTTATATTAGCTGCATCATAATTAGTGCCGGTTTCAAAGTCTTCATCTAAAGAAGTAACACCACTTCCTCCTCCGGAACCACCAGTACCAATTATAAAAATCTCTTCACGTTCGGTTACATCCGTATCAACCGTAATACTGATAGTCATTGTACCTGAGCCAGCGTCAGATGCAATGGCTTTAATGGTTACCAGCTCTCGTGGATTCAGTGTAATTATTTTTGAGTAAGTCGTCTGATCCGGAGCTTCTCCAACAGTTATGTCAATAGTAATATCACCAGCCGGAAAATAAGCTGCTCGTTCTTCTGTTTTTGTAAAATCAATGGTGTTGCTACTCTGCTTTACCTTGGCTGAATATTCAGTAAAAGTTGTTTTAAAATCATCCGTCCACAAAAATTTCACTCCTGCATTGGTTTGTGTACAGTTTAATGCAACGGTCTTATTCTGACCTGGTTCAACACTAACCTGTACATCAGCACCATAAACAGGCATTTCGAATGCCGGCGTGGTAAACTCTTCAGAATAGGCTTCAACAGTATAAGTACCTGCAATTAACTCAAGCTGATCGGGTGCACTTGAGAAAGGATCAAACTCATTAACAACAGCGTCTTTGCTGTCTTTAATCTGCACAACAAAGTCATTTGGATCAACTGTCGAACTCGTCGATTTTAATTGAACACTGGTATTGACACCACATTTTAATTCAATCGTTCCGGTACTTGCTGCTTCATCCTCAATGTTGCTACAGCTTGTTAAGATTGACAATCCCAATAGTAGGGACATTAATTTAGTCTTCATAATTCATTAGGTTTAATTGTTGTCATTATTTATATGCACTATTCAGTGATACCAAATTTGAAATTATCTATACGGAAAGTTGTTGAATTCCCAGAACCACCTTTAGCTACATACTTAAAGCCAATGTATTTTTGGCCAGTATGTGCCGACATGTCTACATCGCCAGTTGGAATAAATACCCTAGCAGGATCACCTTGTTCAGCCAATCTCACATCTAATTTCTCGACAGTTGCTGTTGATGGATCTTTTCCATCCATAATATAAACTTCCAATGACGATGTAATTTTCCAATAGTCCTGAGCAGTTTCAAACGACATGATCTTTTTGCTAGCAACATCAAAATCAATCAACGGAGATAAAAGCCAATATTCATAATCGGCACTGGCGCCATTGTGAGCAGATGCTTGTATATAATTATTGTTTGAATAAGTTCTGATTTGCCAATCGCGATCACCTTGTACCTTAACGACCGACCATCCATTGATTGCCGGTGATCCATAATCTGAACCACTTTCAAAATCTTCGTCGACTTCTGTTACCGGATCATCCGGATCTGGCTCCAGTGTTGTGCCGTCGTCCACAAAGTTTTCAATATCGGTTGTATCGCGAATAATTAATTGCCAATCTTCATTGAATTTAGACATGATACCGGTTAAATTACCCCATCCCTTCGGTAGAATTTTGTTGGCGAAATTGGCATACCTACTGGTATAAACAATAATCTGAGAACCATTAATATCAACAATGGTTCGAGCCGTAGAATTTGGAATTGGATCGGCAAAAGTCTTTTGTCCACCATCCGTAAACATTACATTTTTAATGCAGACCAAACGATCTTTCATTGGATCAGTTAGTTCAGCCATTTTCACTGTATCAGCAACCGGATCATCCCCAGGAAAATCATGTCTGAACACCTGGTTGTCAAACATCTCACCCGGCATACGACCAACCGACCACTCGCCCGGATTACTTTCATACTTATAACCAATCTGTTGTTTATCCCCATACGTTCCTGTATACAAGCCCTCACATTCAACAAATATCAGTTGACCCACACGAAATGTATTGTAGATACTATTCTTATCGATCGATAACTCAATGGCCTGCTCTTCATCTTCAATGATCATTTTTTTATACAGGTTGCCCGACTCATCATTGGCGGTTACGATACCACTGATTACAACATGTTGGTCTATCAGTTCAAAATCACTATCAAACTGCTCCTTAAACTCTTTGATGGTATGTGTTTTATCACCCTTATATTCCGGGGCGATCATTGGAGGTACATCGTATTCCCTTTCATCACAAGAAATAAGCATCCCCATAATCAGTGCTAAAACAGATAAGCTATAATTTATACGTTTCATTATTTCGTGTTTTTCTTTTTCAAATCAGGTTATAATTAAAAGCGGTAGCCCAGGTTTATAAAGAAATTCAGGCCTTGCGTATAGTAGTATTTAGGTGGAAATTTAAATGTGTCGTAATTACTAAAATCAAATCGACCTTGCTCATAACCACCTGTTCGCATATCGGTATTATTCAATACATTTTGAACCATTACGTTTATGCTCAAGGAATTTCTATTTTCGAAATAAATCAGTTTACCCACCGACAGATCCAATGTGAATTTGCTTCCTAATTCCTCTTGATCAGTAATCTCTCTTAGCTTAGCCTCTATTTCTTCTTCTGTCATGCCATCGGTTGGAAAACTTGCTGCCTGCTCAGTTCGCCTTGTTGGTGAGATATCCACATATGTATGGTCGTAAAAGTTAGCATTTACATTAAAGAACCACATCTTAGGATGGAAATAGTCGAAACCTAAACTACCTGCGATAGCTGGTGTACCTGCTACATGAAAATTCTTCAAATAAATTGTCTCCGTAAAATCAGGTGCACTTCCATTTTCGAAACTAAAAGTGGCTTCAGGTCGATTGATATATCGGTAATCCCCGATATTACCAATGGCTGTTAAAGTAATCTGATCTGTCACTTTTGCTTCAGCTCCAAATTCGATTCCACGATATTCCTTTTGAATGCCTGTCATGGCTACATTCATAAAGGTTCGAAATGCATCGTGGTAATAATTATCAATCTCCACCTGATTATCCAATAAAGTATAATAAGCGGTTACCCGCCCTTTAAATTGCGGCAGATTAAAAATGTAACCGATATCACCGGAGGTGATAATGCCACTTTCCAGATTAGGTATTCGGGTATCTTTAATTCGTGGCGATAAGTACGCATTATACGGCAATGAAGCCCGTGTCTCATAAGCTGCATTAAAAGCAAAGATATGCCGGCCTGAGAATTTATACTGACCTCCGGCTTTTATGGCAATATCACCAAATCGATATTCATCTCCCTTACCGTACGAGTTATTCGGAGCACGGCCATTTCGCATATTTCCTTCACGATAGAAGCCTGTGTAAGAAAGTTTAGCTCCATAATAAACATCCAAATCAGCAATACTATGGTCATTTTTAAACCACATATTGGCCGATGTAACATGCATTTCATAGTCATAGCCAAATGTATCATCCTCAGTCACCTTACGATTCGGATTATTCAAATCGTTTTGCAGCTTGTCTGAATCACCACCAAAGTCGCGCTCTGCAAACTGATCGATGTCTAACCAGTGTGTACCGCCCAGCAAGTCTTCAACTGTTTTATAATGCATCCCAATTGTGCGACGCGCTTCTGCACCAGAAGTCAGCTTAAAATTATCACTTATACTTGTGGAGAAAACTGAGTTAAAGGTAAACTCCAGATAATCATTGTTGCGACCTTCAACCATATAACTGGCGCCCTTTTCTGTTCCGTATCGTTGGTTATCAAGGTTATTAAGGTGGTTTACCTCATACAAACGATGCCAATCTATCTGGCGTATTGAAGTATCATGTCTCCAGATGCTATCATACCTGGCAGCTATTTCTGGATCTTGCTGGTAGCTTGGCAGGTAACGGTAATAATCTGGTCGTGGATCAGCAGAGTTATACCAGTTGAGAGCTGTCTTTTTATACATGCTGTATCTGGCTGCAATACCTGTGGACAATTTACTTTTTTCATTAATCATCCACTCATGCGACAAAATAGCTACCGGCTCATACGATTTTGTCTCTCTGGCATTTCGCTTTTTTCCGTTCTGATAGCCCCAGTTTGGATTGTATAAATTATCGCCTGTAAGATCATACACTTCCTGGAATGAAGCACTTGAACTACCTCGTTGACTTGGTGCTCCGAAGGTTGTAAACGACAAGCTGTGTCGATTATTAAACACCTTCTCAACCGCCAACATATAAGACCAGGCATCGTAAGAAGTTCCATCAATATACCCTTCTTTTGAATATCGGCGTGAGCCTGACAAAGTCACTGCCCAACCATTATCCATTAATCCCGTTGAATAGGTTCCTATCAGGCGGTAATTATACGACCGGTTGGTGTAACTGGCACTGATACGGCCACCGCGGGCATAATTCCGAGCCTTCATGTTAATATTGGTGGCTCCTCCGATATTCCCAAAGCTATACGAGCCTGCTTCGATGCCATTGACAACATCTTTGTTTTTAACCACATCGTTCATACCACCCACACTTCCATAGTAAAACCTGCCACGTTCGGCACTATTAAAGTTTACTCCATTGATAAAAGTTGAAGTATATTCCTGATTGTAGCCTCTAACACGAAAACGCATCGGACTAAAGGTAAAACCAACGTTGCTTAAGTACACATCATCCGACGAAAACAGTAAACCAGATATCACCTGATCATTATCGTCTTCAATGTTAATTTCATCTTCACCTATAAAAAAGGCATTGACATAAGTAGTTGTGGATTCAACCTTAAGTACTCCCAAATCAAATATACTATCTGATGGTATCTGTACTTCAATGGTATTCGTCTTTATTAAAGCTGACGAAATTACCAAAGTCTCATTGCCCGGAGTTCCCTCTATCTCAAAGGCCCCAGCCAGATCTGTAATGGCAGACGATCCACTTCTTTGCAAGGTTACAGTCGCACCTTCAATTGCATTTCCTGTTTCTGCACTCACCACAATACCTTTCAATCCGCTTGTTTGTGCAGTCAATGTTATACTTGAGAGAAGGAAAGCTATAATTGATAATAATTTGACCATCTCCCGTTTTTAACTTTCCCAATTCAATGCAAGCATTAACTGGCCAGTAGTCTGGGGCATGTGGCTCACCGGAAGAAAAGCCTTGGGTCTGGTGCTTGCAAGTAAAGTCTTCACTATGGTGCTGATTTTGTAATATATGAAATTAAACAACTCAT
>DIYS01000150.1 GCA_002429115.1 Saccharicrinis sp. UBA6048
TTTGACAACCTGAGGTGTTACTTCTATACTATGGAAACTCAAAAACCTTCAGTAGGGAAAAGCGCCATGACTTATGGCTTGTATCTTGGACTTGCTTCAATTGTTTATGCTTTAATTCTGTACTTATCCGGTATGATATTGAATAAAGCCGCCGGATGGTTCTCGCTGGTTATTAGCATTGCCATCCTTTCATGGGCGTTGATTAATTTCAGAGATAAGTTAAATGGAGGATATTTACGATATGGACAAGGCGTTGGTTTGGGAACGCTAACCATGATTTATGCTGGTGTTTTATCAGGAATTTTCACGTTTGTGTTGTATAAATACATTGATCCATCTCTTACGGAGCAGGTTGTAAATCAGGCTATGGAAGAGGCATTGGCTAAAGGTACGCCTGAGGCACAATTGGAGATGGCCGAAAAATGGACGCGTATATTTGTTAGTCCGGTTGCCATGTTCATATGGAGTATTATGGGAAGTGCTTTTATAGGAGCCATTATTTCTCTTATCTTAGCAGCAATATTTAAAAAAGAGCCTTCTATTTTTGAGGGTGGCGAATTTGCAGAAGAATCATAATATGGACTTATCGATCATTGTTCCTTTTTATAACGAAGACGAATCTTTAAAAGAATTATATAACTGGATTCAGCGGGTTGTTGACCCGCTGAACTGGTCTTACGAAGTTATTTTTGTTGATGACGGCAGTACTGATAAGTCGTGGGAAGTAACAGAGCAGTTGAGGCGTAATTCGGAGCATGTGCGCGGGATTAAATTCAGGCGTAATTATGGAAAGTCTGCAGCGCTTTATTGTGGTTTTGCAGCCGCTGAAGGTGATGTGGTCATTACCATGGATGCTGACCTGCAGGATAGCCCCGAAGAAATTCCGGAACTGGTGCGTATGATTCATGAGGAGAATTACGACATCGTTAGTGGCTGGAAAAAGAAGCGCTACGACCCGATTGGGAAAACACTGCCAAGTAAATTATTTAACCGGACTGTGAGAGCTGTGTCGGGAATTAAACTACACGATTTTAATTGTGGATTGAAAGCCTATCGAAACGAGGTTATAAAGAATATCGAAGTGTATGGCGAGATGCATCGCTACATTCCACTAATAGCTAAGCAAGCTGGTTTTGCCAGAATTGGTGAAAAGGTTGTTCAGCACCAGGAGCGAAAATATGGTATTTCCAAATTTGGAATTGAACGCACCATCAAAGGGTTTCTTGATTTGTTATCGGTTACCTTCATCTCTAAGTTCAGCAAGCGGCCAATGCATTTGTTTGGTGGTCTTGGCACCTTAATGTTTCTTGTTGGTTTTGTGTCGGCGCTTTGGTTAGGTGTGAGTAAACTTTTGTCGGTTTATTACTACCATATACCGGCCAAGCTGGTTACTGACAGTGCACTCTTTTATATTTCCTTGGCAAGTATGATTATTGGTACGCAGTTGTTTCTGGCAGGCTTCCTGGCCGAACTGGTGTCGAGAAGTGGTTCAGACCGGAATAATTACCAGGTGTCAAAGAGAATATAGAACCAAAGCCTATTCGCGCTGGTTTACTATTCAAAAATACTATAGCTATGGAGTTTTACAGTCAGATTGTTCAGGCATACGATGCCATATTTCCTTTGAATGAAAAGCAATTGGATTTTGTTGAAGGTGCCCTTGGAGGAAGACTTCTATCTAAGTCAATTTTGGATATCGGATGCGGTACAGGTTCTTTATCGATTGCAATGGGGCGAAGGAGTGCTAAGGTTCGATCATTTGATTTTGATGAGCAAATGATAAGAAAAGCAGAAGAAAAACGACCGCAGGCATTGGATGTTCGATTCCAGCAGGGGGATATGCGCCAGATTGATCAGCTGTATCCGGGGATTAGTTATGATGCAGTATTGTGTTTTGGAAACACGCTTGTGCACTTAAGTAGTATTGATGAGGTGGAGGATGTATTTAAGCAGGTAGCAAACCGTTTGGTTGATGGAGGTAAATTCTTGCTGCAGATTGTCAATTATGACCGAGTTATAAAAGATATGGTAGATGCACTGCCGACTATCGAAACCGATAAGTATACCTTTGTACGTAACTATATTCATCGACCGGATGGGAATATAGATTTTAATACCATTCTGAGTTTTGATAATCAATGCATCGAAAATACAGTGACTTTGCTCGCCTTAAAACGGGCTGATATCGAAGAGTTACTATTGAAATATTTCCGGAATGTAACCAGTTACGGAGCGTTTAACGGTGACAAGTGGAGTGAGCAGTCGTTTCATTTAGTGGTAGAGGCCGAGAAATAGGGAGGTTGATAAGTTGAAAGGTTGAAGAGTTGAGGTGTTTGTTGATTGGTCGATTTGGTGAATCGTTAATCTTGTGAATCGTAGGATAATTGGATTTACAGACGAATTTATTTTGTTAGTGGTAGATTCAACTAGCAACAGTTCTCCTCTCCATTCGAATTGCAATTTCGATAGTGCGCTAGCCTGTCCAATAGGCGAGCCAGTGTTGGCGTGACGCAGATGAATGTGCGCGAAATATGGCTGGTGCGATGGGGGAATTCATCAAGGATGCGGGTTAAAGCATCTATTGGACTAGTCTTTTCTTTGGGACAATGCCAAAGAAAGAAAAAATGTTAACCTACGAGAACGCAGGGCATACAGAGGATGATGCATTTACATCATGGTCAATTGCAGAAAGATAATTCTGTATTTACAGGTAATAGAATAGATTTAATGTGATTAACGTAAACTGAATCGTCGATTTGTCTATTACTATTCCAAAGCCTATACCTTTGATAAAGATAAAAAGCTTAATTTCCTGCCAATATACTCGCTACCTTTTTATCAATAGGAAAAGTAAAATCATCGGGATCTATTTTATCTAATGCGATCCATCTGAACGATTGTGCTCCATCTATCGCAGGTATATCAAATGTTTTATCCGTTGTTTTAATCTTATCAGGCGATATGGTTTTAACTACATAATAGATGCTGATCAGCTGCATGTTTTCAAACGAAATGGTTGGCTGAAAATAATCGGTTGTATAAAAGTGGTGCGACACTTCAATATCCAGATTTAGCTCTTCCTGAAATTCCCTTTTTAAACAGTCGATCGTGCCTTCCCCATATTCGAGTCCGCCGCCTGGGAATTTAGTCATGTATCGGTTCAGACGATATTCATCAGTGACAAGCACCTCCTTATTTTGATTGATTAGTAGACCGTAAACACGGATATTAAACTGAGTTTTTGACATGTGGGAAACAAAACACCGGGCCTTTCCTTTAGTAAACCGCGAGTAAGGATTTTTAGCGGCCCGGTGGGTTAAATTTTACATTATTGTCAATTCTGACTTTACGAAGTTAATAATTTCCTCTTCATTCCGTGGGTGAAACCAATGAATCTCTTTGTCGCGCCTGAACCATGACAGCTGGCGCTTGGCATAACGACGCGAATTACGTTTTATTAGTTCAACAGCTTTGTCAGCATCGTATTCACCATCCCAATGCCCGAATATTTCTTTGTAGCCAACGGTATTCATCGAATTTAGATCTTTCAGATGGTAAAAAGCTTTCGCTTCATCAAACAAGCCATCTTCAAGCATTATGTCCACACGACGGTTAATGCGGTCGTACAATTCTTCCCGATCCATATCAAGACCGATCTTAAGGATGTTAAACGGTCGTTTTTGAGCTGTATTCTTTCTTAATGAGCTGTATGGTTTGCCAGTCATCAGACATACTTCAACCGCATGTATCACCCGTTTGTGGTTTTTTAGATCCACCTGATCGTAAAATTCAGGATCGAGCATTTTGAGCTGTCGGCGGATGGCATCAAGACCTTCTTTGTTATAGGTGTCCATCACCTCCTGTCGAAGTTCGGGATCTATTGTCGGGAGTTCATCAATACCTTTGCATACAGCATCTACATACATCATCGACCCTCCAGTCATTACCACCTGGTTGTGCTGGTTAAACAGATCGGATAATAACTTCAGAACATCCTGCTCAAACTCATAGGCGTTGTAATAATCTTCAACCGAGTGGGTAGCTACCATATGGTGCTTCACTTTGCTTAGTTGTTCAGGTGTAGGAGCAGCAGTTCCTATCTTTAATTCTTTAAATATTTGCCTGCTGTCAGATGATATGATATCTGTATTAAGTGCTTTGGCAAGTCTAAGGCTTAGCTCGGTTTTGCCAATGCCTGTAGGGCCAATAAGTACAACAAGTGTTTTTGTCATGTGATTAATAATGGTCGGCTAGGTCGTCTAAATTGGTGTCAAAATCAAGGTCGTCATTAAAACTTTCCAGTTCCTCAAACCCTCTCGAATCAATTGATCCGTCAAATTCATCGTTGAATGCGTTGAGCGATTCTTTCTTAATATTTCCGGTTAAATCCCCAATCTGAATCTGCTCCGGTGCTTCGCCTTCGTCGCGGTAACATTTTGCATGCTCTAAAGTTCCCTCTGCAACCTGTATGACTTCCATAAAGAACCCGCGTTCTGAGAAAAAGTCAAAGACATATATCATTCGCAATCCTACCTCGAATAAATACTCTGAAATCAGTGTTTCCTGCATCACTTTTAGGAGTTCACTGCCACTATCGGCCATGTCAAAAAGTGTAATTTCAGTTTCCTTATTCCACCTCTCATCGGTTGTAAAGAAAGAAGCCATCTGAGAGGCATCATAATTAAGCACGTTCTGAATGCAATTATGAAGGTCTAAAAATGTTTGAGTATCATCAATAGCTATTTCCTTGACAAAGTTTTCAACTTCAGTTGAAAGTATTCTTAAATAAATAATCATTGCGCTTGTATTTGGTTGATTGGGCAAGGGGGCTGCAAAAGTATTAAAAATACACTCAAGTAATACGTTTTAATTAGCCAAAAGGTTTAAACATTGCTGTTTGTAGTTTTGTTATTGTGAGTAAATTACAAAAAGATGGAAAGAATAGCATTTATCGCAATCGGAATTTTACTTGGCGTATTAATTACATTGTTGATCATCAGGTATAAAGCACCATCGTTAATGATGATGGAGTCGAAGAGTAAATATTCTTTTGACGAAACCGTTAATCGTATCACAGCAGCTGTTGAATCGAAAGGTTGGAAGATGCCTCATGTGCACGATCTGCAGGCAACGATGCATAAACACAATTATGAGGTTGATAAAGTTAAGGTTCTGGAAATATGTAAACCCTCCATCGCACAGAAAATATTAAGTCGTGATACCGAACGTTTAGTTTCTAACCTGATGCCTTGCCGCATATCTGTTTATGAAAAAAGTGACGGGCAGGTATACGTTTCCCGGCTAAACAGTGTGAAGATGGGTGGAGTGTTTGGAGGTATCATAAAAGATGCGATGAGTGTAGCCGGTAATGAAAGCGAAGAAATGATTCAAGTTGTTGCGCAATGAGGTTTCTGGTAATGGCCAATGTGGTATTATTATTAAAGATTATCGCTTAGATTAGTATGTAAATCAATTATTTAATACGTGAATCAGATTTTTTTTATCATCGTTCTTGCTGTATTGTTTACTGCCTGTAGTTCATCAGGAAAAAAGGACACGGCTAAGACGCAAAGTGAGTTACAGGTAAAGTCAGTAAACGAAGTTGCTTTAACATCTTATAAACGGCACTGTCTGGCCTGTCATCAGCGTGATGCAGGAGGTGTTCCCGGTATGTATCCGCCATTGGCAGGTAATAAAGTTGTGTCGGGCGATAAAAATGCCTTGATTGACATTATGCTGAATGGTATGAGTGGAGAGATTGAAGTTGATGGTGAAAAATATAATGGCATCATGGCCAGTTACAAGAATTTGTCTGATCAGGAAATAGCGAATATTTTAAACTACATAAGGTCCAATTTTGGTAATTCAGGTGAAGTTATTAAGCCATCAGAAATAAAAGCACGTAGGTAATTGCCTTATTTTGATAGTGTTTCCTGATTCTACAATAGGATCGCATTGCCCGCAGATTTCGCTGATCTTCGCAGAAAGTGTTTTCTCTCATTTGAATTAATAAATATGCGACAATCTGCATTATCAGCGAAAAAAAAACGCTGGCTCTTAGTATAATAATGTAAAACCGATAACGTTCGTTTAAAAAGATTATTTTTACAGGCTTATTGAGATTAAACGTTATGAAAAGTAGGCCAATGCAGAAGATTATTTGGGGGAGTGTGCTGTTTGCTCTTGTGCTGATAAATACTACAGTAGCACAAAATACTGAAAAGAAGGATTCGCTAAATGTAGCAGAAGATAATGGCGTCGTCAATCTGATTGAGGACATGATCGATTTGGTTTCCTTTGAGAAAAATCGACATAGTCTGACTATTTATCCGATGGCTGGCTATTCTCCGAGGCAGGGTTTTCATATTGGTGTAATGCCTGTATGGCGGATTAAGCCCAATGAAGCGTTCAAGTGTGAGTATTATCGCCCTACCACATTTGCTCCGGCGGTAAAGGTTTCTACAACGGGTATGTATGAGCTGGAGCTGGATGCCAATGTTTTTACCAGAAATCGTTGGATGTTTATTTCCAAGTTCCAGTACTTATTTCTTCCGGATGAATATTATGGTATAGGCAACCATGTGAAAAGTCCTCCATATTCCGAATTTGAAACAAATAGATTTGCCTTCAAAAGTGACATACTAAAAGGGATTAACTCACGCTGGTTTGCCGGTGTCAGACTGGATATAAACAACGATGAGTTGTCAAATATTAAAGGTGATTTATTGACTCCAGATGTGTTAGGTTATAATGGGGGCTGGGTCAATGGAATAGGTCCCGGACTGGCGTTTGATAACCGTAATGATCAATTGTATCCATCAAGGGGTTGGTTTGTTATCTTTTCTTCAGCCTATTATAGTTCAATTTTCGGTAGCGATTACAATTTTACATCTGCCACGCTTGATGTACGTAAATATCTCGACTTAAAAGGGAAAGAATCTATTCTTGCTTTTCAGGCTTACTTATCAGGTGCTGAAGGTGATATTCCATTTTATAAAATGTCATTTTTAGGAGGTTCGAGGTTATTGAGAGGTATTTCACATCCTTATCAATATATGGATAAGCATGTATGGTATGCACAAGCCGAGTGGCGAAAGCATATATGGTGGCGCCTGGGGGCTGTTCTTTTTACCGGTGCCGGTAAAGTTTCTCCAAAATTTATGCAGCAACCATTAAATGATCTTCACATTGTAGGTGGTACCGGATTGCGATTTAAGGTGTTGCCTGATGAAGGTCTCAATTTCCGTATCGATTTTGGTATGTCTAACCATAAAGATACCGGTATTTACTTCACGATTCGAGAAGCGTTCTAAAACAATTTTACGCTAATTCCATAGTAAAATAGGTATAACAGGCAGACAAAAACTTTCTGATTCGGGCAGTCTCCAACGTATCCGTCTCCACAATAA
>DIYS01000161.1 GCA_002429115.1 Saccharicrinis sp. UBA6048
TGCATTAGAAAATCTATTACACAATGAAATCACTTCAAAACGAAGCCACTTCGTTACTTCACTTCAACTCACTGAATCCCGATAACTATCGGGACTATGCCTCGTTTAAGTAAAGTCTAGTAAGATTGTGCTTTCAATGTTCATAACGAAGTTCTAATACATAATCCAGGTTAAACAAATGAACATTGGAACCGGGAAAGATCAGCTTGTTTGCTAATTATGGTACTTAACTTTGAATTATTCTAAGCGAAATGACTTTCAAGACTACTCACCCATTTCTGAATGCGTTCATCCGTTTTATCACTTTCATTATCCTCGTCAATCACAAGGCCTACAAACTTATCATCTAAGACGGCTGTTGAGGCATCGAAGGCATAATCACTAACAGAAACCATACCCACCACTTCACATCCTTTATTGGTGATGGCATTGTAAATCGTTCCCATTCCATCTACAAACGTATCCGGGTAAGCGTCTGCATCACCTAAGCCAAACAGAGCTATTTTCTTACCTTCGAGCTTTGCATTCTTCAGCTCAGTAATGAAACCTTCCCAATCATCTTGCAAATCGCCCAATCCCCAGGTGCTGGTGCCTAAAAAGAGAAAATCATATTGCTCAATTTCGCTTGCAGATGCGTTTTCAACATTGATGACTTCTGCTTCATTATTTAATTGCTTATTTATTAACTCAGCTGCCGACTGGGTATTACCAGTGCTGGATCCGTAAAATATGGCTGTCTTTTTCATTTTTTAATTGTTTTGTACATCACAAAAGTATTGGATCACTCAAGTGTCTGCAATCGCCATCTATTGGTAAAAAAAGGCGCTCCAACCTCAATACATAAGAACACAACCTACTAACAACATGAACATTACCACAAATCAACCACCATTAATGATTAATAATAAGTAATGAACCAACCTTAGTTGGAAGTCAGCTTCACGCCAATCTGCTTACTTGTTATCATTTGGAAACCTGAAAGCGGACGACCAGATAAAAGTTTCTGCAGTTCCTTTAATTCTTCACGATTCAGCATCATGGATGCATTTCTGTGGCCAATAGGAACAATGATCTTACGTTTTGACTGCCTGCCCGAATTTACTCTTTCGTAGTAACAGCCATCTATGCGGGTGATGCAACTTGTGAAATATCGGTACTCATCCTGATTAAATGAAAACAGAAAGTTATTGAATTCAATGTGTACTTTATCGCATTGAGAACAAATAAATACCCTTCCGTTTGGGGATTGATTGATAATTTTTTCCATCATTGTTTTTATTTCCAAGATGGACTTAATTAACGATGCTATCAATCACCATAAATAAGGAAAAGAGACTTTGCTTAAGAATTCTTTATATCTATTTTCGATTACGAATTGTGCGGTAACTCAAAGAGATCAGCACTGGCATGAGTGCACACAGCGCAATGCTTACACCTACGTGCAGGAATGTCAATAAATAGATGAGGCCAATAATAAGACCGATTATCGTCATCCCCAAGAACATCCTCAAAGTATACGTCCCCTTATTTACCATGTCACGTGCTTCTGTAAATGGCAGCGCGTTTTTCTGAATACGTACGGATACAATAGCCAGACAGGCACTTAAGGATGCTCCAATAACAATGTATGGAACTACGGATACACCCCATATCCAGATAATCGGCACCAAATAAAGAAGGTAGAGCGGCAGGTAAAACGTAAACAGCATGGCTTTTACAGCACCTGATTGAATATGGAATTTATTGCGGGTTGATGCGACTTCATAAACCCACACAGCCTCCGGAGTATCAGTGTAAGGTAGTACTGAAATACCAACCGTACCAAAATAAGCTGCAAGAATAAACATGACATACTTAAAACTGTCACCTAGCTCAGCAATATACGCCGAAAAATCGTTAATGCTTGGCCGTAAAAATACGATGACCATAATGATGCTATACACAAACATCGGCAACACCTGTTGTTTGAATTTCCGGTCGCTTCGTACATGGCTCATGGCCAAATCCCAACCAGTGCGTTCAACATTGGACACACAAAGCAATGATACGAGTTTAGACAACCAGTTTTTTTGTGATTTTACTTTCGATATTCTTGCTGGTTTTGAAGAATCAGCTCCTGCTTCTGAAATTATTGATGTAAACCCACCTGCTAAAGCCCGTATCAGCACTAAACTTCCAGCAATAGTTACCAACACTACTATAAGAGCAAGGTATACATCTGTACCAACACCTATCCCTGCAATAAATCGTGTAAATCCGGCAAACCACACCGATGGAATGAAATAGCTCCACCATTCCGATCGAAAGGCGAGTTGTTCCATATTGGCCTCATCAATAAAATTTGGAATCAGTTGATAGCTGGCCATTATCACAATGGCCAATCCAATCTGGAAATAATTGAGCACATCCTTAAAACGTTCGGCACATACAAACCTGGATAAGGTCATGTAAAAACCTACTGATAATAAAAGCGTAAACCACGCACACAACAAGGCAGATATCATAAATAATATGGCCAGAAAACCATAGTTGACAGCCAGGTAAATTGCAAATGGCATACTTAGTGCAAACGCTATGTTACCCATATAGACCAGAATATGCACGAGGCGCACCAATAACAGCGTTCGGGAGTTAACAGGTCGTGGCAGCAGTATCTGATTCTCTCGTTCATCAAAGAGGACAGATGTAAACTCAGTCAATAATATGGTCCCCTCATAAACAATCAAAAAACTAAAAAAGATGCTTAACTGTAGTATCAAGTCTGGGATACGGTAAAGGCTCAAAACCATAACGCCACCAAGCACACTATAAATGATGAGTTGCTTCAGAAGGGTCTGTTTCTTTCCGGACGATTGAAAACTGTTGGGCACACGCCTGAAATCCATCTTTAGCTTCGCTCCCAGCAATGCCCAAAAGTGATTTACATTAACACCCAAAGCGTTTAGTACCATATTAAGAGGCAACAGTATTATACGTTTCATACAACCTGCTTCTTAATTTTTAAAAACGTCATCCAACATGCCTGCCTCAATATTAAGCTCTTCTCCACCGGTGAGTTTGGCAAATACCTGCTCCAGCGACACATTGTTATCTTGCTGCAATTCTTCAAATGTTCCATCGGCAATAACCTGCCCATCATCAATCAATATGATTCGATCTGAAATTTTCTCAACCACATCCATCAAGTGCGAACTGTAAAAAATAGTTTTCCCCTGCCTGGCCAGCCGGGTCAGCATATCTTTAACCAAAATTACAGAATTGGCATCCAACCCTGAGAGTGGCTCATCCAGAAACAGAATATCCGGATTATTGATTAAGCCGGCAATGATCAAAATTTTCTGCTTCATCCCTTTTGAGAAGGTGTTCATCCGTACATCCATCTGCTGCTCCATGTTAAAATACTTAAGCAGGCTTAGGGTGCGTTCCTCAATTAGCTCTTTAGACATATCAAATAATGTCCCCACTAAATTCAGATACTCACGTGGCGTTAGTGCTTCGTATAAAGCGCCATTCTCCGGCACATAGCCTATCTTTTGCTTCACTCCTGTAGAGTTGCCTCGCAAAGGCATTCCCATCACTTCAACATCCCCCTCAAAGGCAGTGTGAATGCCACACAGTATTTTTACCGTAGTACTTTTACCGGCACCATTAGGTCCGATATAGCCAATGACCTGACCACTTTCAATACTAAGGTCTATCCCTTTTAGAACTTCCTTTTTCGAATCTCCCTTACCAAAGGACTTACGTAATCCGGTAATTTTTATACTCGTCTGCGACATAATGCCTGAATTAAGTACATAACTGGGAAGCAAAAGTAAAAATTAAGAGGGAGTATCCTGAGCAAATCGTTTGATAGTTTTTTAGCCTTAGTTAGATGTTTCAACCAAATTCGGATTAAAGCTTAAACAACTTTAAATTACCTTAAGAGATGATAAGTTTCATATCTGATGTGCGATTAGTCATAGAATCCTCCTCGGCAAGTCCCTACATTTGCGCGCTATAGAAGGATTTGAACGATCTGTTTTATTGAATAACATTTGAACATAGTAATAAGATGGACAAAAACGATAAAAGGTATTCAGCCTACATTGATATTCTACATGAAGAATTGATGCCGGCAATGGGATGTACAGAACCAATTGCAATTGCTTATGCTGGTGCTATGGCACGCAAAGTACTTGGAATGATTCCTGACCGCGTATTGGTAGAAGCCAGTGATAACATCATTAAGAATGTTAAAAGTGTGGTAGTACCAAACACTGGTAATCTTAAAGGAATTGAAGCTGCAGCTATAGCTGGTATTATAGCTGGTGACGCTGATAAAGTGTTACAGGTTATCTCTGAAGTGAATGATGAAGAGCGCAAGGAGATGGCTGATTTTCTTCAGACCAAGGAAGTAAAAGTTGTTGCGTCCGACAGCGGCTTAATTTTCGATTTGGTAGTAAATGTATTCAATGGCGACGAATCTGCGTCGGTACGTATTTCGCATTACCATACAAATATTGTACGGGTAACTAAGAATGATGAAACAACCTTCCACGTTCAGCATTGCGACGACCTGAATACTAAACATACAACAGATCGTACGATTATGAGTGTGGAGAGCATCATTGACTTTGCCGACACTGTTGATCTTGATAAGGTAAGAGACATATTGAAGATGCAGGTTGCACATAACTCAGCCATTGCCAATGAAGGTATCAAAGGTAATTGGGGAGCCAATGTAGGATCTGTTTTATTAAAATCTCGTGATAAGGATGATATTACCGTACGAGCAAAAGCGATGGCTGCTGCCGGTTCGGATGCTCGTATGAGCGGTTGTGAACTGCCGGTAATGATTGTATCGGGTAGTGGTAACCAGGGATTGGCTACTTCAGTACCGGTTATTGAATATGCTAAGGAGCTAAAAGCTGATGAGGACACATTGTTAAGATCTTTGTTGGTAGCTAACCTGGTAACAATTCACCAAAAAACAAGTATCGGACGTCTATCAGCATTCTGTGGTGCTGTATCGGCTGGTGTTGGTGCTGGAGCTGGTATTACACACCTTCATGGAGGTAAATACAAAGATATAGCACACACGATTGTTAATGCTTTGGCTATTGTGTCAGGTATTGTATGTGATGGTGCCAAGCCTTCTTGTGCCGGCAAAATTGCATCTTCTGTTGAGGCTGGTATTTTAGGTTTCCACATGTATAAGAACGGACAGCAATTTTTGGGTGGTGATGGTATCATTGTTAAAGGTGTTGAAAATACCATTAAAAACATTGGCCGCCTGGGTAGCGTTGGTATGCGCGAAACAGATAAAGAGATTATTCGCATTATGCTTGGCGAATAAATACTATATAGATTTAAAAAACACCATGCCTGATGTATTTCAAGCATGGTGTTTTTTTATGCAGTCACTAATCCGCTAAGCGCTATTGATGCGCTAAGCAGATCATTTATTTTTATAACATGGCAATGTTCGATTACAATTTCAAATTAAGAGTTTATGCTGTGTCGGATCTTCAGCGCTCAATAGCTGCTTGCTTTAAGATACAGGGTTTCACCCTGCGCTTTTAAGTAATGCCCCTTCAGTCCTTAGCAATAATAAAAAAGAGTCCTGAAAGGACGATGCGTAGCAGCATAGCCCGATTGGGCTATGTGTCTGTGTAAAGCCAATCATTGAGGACTGTAGGTCCGAAACGTTCCAATAAATAGTTGTTGCTTAGCTTAATTTCAGAGGCAATCTATTGTAAATACAATCGCCGTAATTGTTGTTACTACCTCTCTGAATCAAACCTTCTTAGCGATATAGAAACCATAACTGTAGTAATCCTGATACTGCTGATACATCTGAATTTCCTTTTTCTCCTCTTCGATTAGCTGCTTTGCCTGTTCCGAGTAATTATGCTTGTTTAAGAAATCTTCAAAGCGTTGCGCCAATGGCCTGTAATAATTTTCCATCCAGTTAGATGGTGGCAACACCATGTGCGCCAATGGCGAATAACCATTTTGCTCCAGTGTTTTTATTTTATTCGAAACCGTATCAATCTGAGGATAGGCATTGTCCCAATATTGCTGAAGCTCTTCCGGCCGTTCATTGGTCAACCACGAAATTTCAGAGACGGCAATAATACCCCCGGGCTTTAAGAAATGGCGCCACTGCTGAATCCCCTCCTCAAAACCCATGATATAAATGGCACCTTCTGACCAAAGCAAGTCAAACTGCTCATCAGCAAATGGCAATGTATCCATCGAGCATTGGAGCGTTGAAATGCGATCATTCAATCCTGCCTGCTCAGCATTTTTATTTAAAGCTTCCAAAAACTCAGGAAATAAATCGACAGCAGTAATATGCCCTTGCAGTTGCTTCGCCAATACCAAGGTTTGCGCACCTGAACCACAACCAATATCTGCGATCTTTAAGTCATCAGATGTATGCAGACCTGTTAATTCAATGGCTCGTTTGGTAATTTCTTTACTCCCCGGTCCTTGACGTTCAGCGTCCTTATGAAAATCTACAATTAATTCTAATTCTGTCACGTTGTTATAGTTTTCTGATTTCCTTTAAAAAGAGGGTCTCCAAAAACACTGTAAGCATCCGTTCACTGAGCCGCTCCCTGAGCGTAGTCGAAGTGATTACTTGTTGATAATCAGCACTAGTCAAATCTCGACTCTACCTCGGCTCTGCTCGGCAATCATCTCGATGAGCGAGCTTTGTTTTTGGACACCCTCCTATTCACATATCATCCCTTCAGTATTAACTATACGAAAATCACAAAGGATATTTACAAATCATCTACAATACCAAGCAGGTTGGTTACCAATGACTCACCCAATTTTATTGAGCGCTCAGCCGACCAGCCAACCAGCTCGTCCGGTATGTTATCGTTTTGCTTAAAAGGCATCTCTAAGGTCTGTGATAAGCAGTGAAATTCTTCACCCAGGTTCTTCGATCCTACCTGCAAGTTGGCTTTCCCTGGTTCATTCTTAGGGTAACCATACTCATCCTGCATGTCCGGATTAATCGCCATCCAGTTAGCAATAAATTTATCACTTAGGTAACGCAGTTTCTCATCAAAGGAAGGTATGCCTTCAATGCCTGATATAAAGTTATAAGGCAGACCCTCATCGCCATGCACATCCAGTACGAAGTCCATGCCTATCTCTTTCATCTTTTCTTTGGCGTAATACACTTCAGGACTATTCTCTATGCTTGGCTCGGCCCATTCCCTGTTCAGGTTCACACCTTTGGCATTCACACGCAGGTTGCCCCAAATACTGCCATCTACATTCATATTCGGAATCAGGTAGAAATTTGCTTTTTGAAGCAAGCTCACAGAAGTAGCGTCCTCTTCGTCAAGCAAACGTTCGATCAATCCCAGCATAAACCATTCGGCCATGGTCTCACCCGGATGCTGACGTGCAATCACCCACAACTTCTTCTTCGATGGATCACCATCGTCAATGCGTAGAAAATCGATTGGTCGTCCCTCGGTCGTTTGTCCGATACACTCTAACTCACACAGTGGTGATAGTTGTGCATTGTTAATTAAATCGAGGTGCTGCTCGTATGAAAAAGGTGCGAAATAAGCAATATACACCGAGTCGTACTCAGGCTTCAGCTCCATATTTAATGACTTTCCATCGTAGGTGGTTGGTATCTGAAACCAATGCTCTCGATCGTAAGATGCGCGAGCCTGGTAATTGTCCCACCCCTCTGGGTATGCAGCTTCACTGGCGTTAAGCAAGCTGAACTTACATGCATGGTCTTTAGCGCCCTGCACTCGGAAGTAAAACCACTGCAAGAAATCGGAATTTGTATCTTTTCTGATGTTTAATTGAATGTTATCCGGGCGGTCGGCATTGACTACTTCGATATTGCCGGCATCAAAGGTTGAAGAGATTGTTAGTTTCATGTTTATTGATTTAGAATTGAAATAACAAACATAAACTAAAATGTGGGCTTATAGCAAATTGTTGGTGAAATTTGTAGTGGAAATGTCCTATGTATACTCTTCGTTAGCTGTAACGTATCGCTACGGTTTAATCTACAATGCCACAGAATGGTTGTAATGTTCTGATTGAGGTGTTAATGATAATAACATTAAGTCCCCTATAGACAGTAATTTCCTCCGATAACCATCCTGGCCGGTTGTCGGCAATCCCGGAGCTCCGGGATCTTCAGACACTGGTTTTCAACCAGTCAGAACGATTAGTTATTGGCCACAGTTATTTTCTTGCAGACTTTACATATTTCTTCTTTGTTTATTTCTGTCAGCTTGAAACATTGTGATTTCAATTACTCTGTTTGGATAAATTTCGTAATCAAAATTTCGAACTACAAGTCTATGCAGTTTTGGATAACTTTCATTTTTAGCAATATTTTTAAGCCCTTTCAGATATTCTATATACAGTTCTGTGTTGTCAATCCCATAGCTACTTTTCTTTTCGGTCAAATATCTAAATATCCGACTGTCCCAAATTGCATAGTCTTTCGGATTAATAAAATGTATAAGTTTTGAAAGTCCAACCAACGAATTATTTATTGACTTTTTTAAAAGTCCAAGTTCCTCAGAATTTAATATATATCCTTTTTTTACGGCATTCAATAAATCCAATACTTTGTCTTGTTGGCTTAAATCCAATTGTATGATTGTCGGCATCCAACCATAAGCGAAATGACTTGCAATAACTAAATGATGTTTCTCAATTTTGTCAATATTTTCGAAGTACCTCAAAAATTCAGGATAAGTCTGGATATATGAATCATTTTTAGCCAATACAAATTCTTCTGCATCTTTTAATATTGTTTCGAAATTCAAATTTTTCAAGTCTGTATTTTTTTAATTGTGGCCAACGGTTGGCTAGATGAAGCAATTGGCGATTTAACGAACCAAACCTCTCATAACTCCGCTGAGCCAAAGCGCATATTTTGTTTTATATTTTCATTTTTAAGCCAAATCTGGGATTTGGCGCTGTTTGCCAAAGCTACGAACCTTGCCAAATGCACTGCCTCCTTTATGCTTTATGCGGTTTGTTGCACTAAACCTAAAGGTAGCTAAAGTGTGTTGACTTGCAAGTACTATTGGCCTTATAATGGCTTATTATGAAAAAAAAGTTTCACAAGAATTGAGGAAGCCTGTTCTTTAGTGCCCCAGTTTAAGGAGCTCTACCTTAA
>DIYS01000187.1 GCA_002429115.1 Saccharicrinis sp. UBA6048
AAATCATAGTGCATCCTTTTTTTTGTGAAAATAAAGGATACAAAACTCGAAAGTTTTATCTCGCAAAACTATACGTTATTGTGGAGACGGATACTGAAAAACTAATTTTTCCATTAAAACGATAAAAGAAAAGGGAGCTTGAAAGCTCCCTTTTTTATATTATGACTAGTAATCTTTATCCTATTAGAATTCCCACATATCGTGTTCTTTCTCAAAAATACTTCTTTTGATACGCTCTGATTCCATCATAGCTTCCATACCTGCAGTATAGTCCTCAATACGACGGTTATTGTATACGTTAGCTTCTTTGTAGATGTAGCTGCCAAAATAACGCTTGATAAACAAGTCATCATATGTGCGACGCTGGGCATCATTACGCGGGTTGAATACCTCATGACGGGCAAATAAATCTCTTACTTCAGGGAAATAAATCCAGAATGTCTGAGATTTTCTGATGCCTTGACCATCTTCAGTCGCATATTCACGAATTGGACAAAGACCAATGATGCGAACATCCATACGAGAATATTTTCTGTCAAAGAACCAGATTTCTTTAAGCATCACCTGCTTAATATCTGTTGATTGAATTTCACCGCCAATTACTTTTTGCTCTAACTCACCTGTTTCAGCATTTTTTACATACGATGTGTCATTAACTGAACCCATGGCAAAGTCAACTTGCTCTGGTGTCAATACCGTTTGAAATTCATCAGGTGTATTTGGTGAATAGGCTGTCAGACCTTCATATCTGATACCATAAATTAACAGATCAATTAAACTATAACGATTATCCATTTGAGTTGTAGGATAATACATTGGTAAATTGATTTTTTCACGTAAATCAATTACTCGCCATATTTTCTTAGCCCAAAGTACATCAGCTTCGCGTACGTGAGCATAAGGTATTGGTTTTCTGTTAGGCACATGGTCTTTTGTATATAACTCAGTATTTACTTCCTGAGCTTTAACCATATCGGCCGCACCAAAACCTATTAATACAATCAGGATAAAGAATAGTCTTTTCATTTTCTTAATTTTTTATTCCTAGTCAACAGTAATTACTATCGAAGCCAGCTTTTTGTTACGTTTATCCGGTCCGACAGCTTTAATATCTTCAATCGTTATACGGTCGCCTTTTGAAGCGCCCTTGATTAACTCTTTTTGTTCTTCGGTAATCTTATTGCTATTTGATGGTAAAGAAACAAAGAAACCTTGCCTGTTACGTGCAATTGAGAATTGAGTCACTTTATACTCCAACTCAAAATCAAAATCTTCACCCATTTCAGCAAAAATACCACTCTGGGCTAATAACAGATTCTTCTTTACTTTTCCATCATTCTTGCCAGCAATAGAGGCATATGGCAATGGCAATGGCTTAATTCGGAATTCTTTACTTCCAATGCGTTGATTAGTGCCATTTATATCAGCATACACAGTGATAATTGATTTTTTACCTGCCGTACCCGGCTTTGGTGTAACGATATATTCATTACCCCTTTTACGAGCATTGGCATTACTAAAACGAACATCTAATTGACTTGATGAAACTCCGGGTACAGATACCTCTACCGGATTTTGCAAGGCCTCGTAGAAAACGTTCATTTTTGTAGGTGAGATAACCGCGTTTGGTTGCATCACCTCAAATTCATGCTCAATATCGTAAGGTATCTCTTTACCATTAGGATCTTTATACCAAATGCGACCTTCCCACTTTTGCTTTCCAACTCTATTTGCCGGAATTTCTAATATACCAATTCCTTCATCGTTAGAATTTACAGAATATCCAGGAATATCGAAACGAGGTTTTTGGAACTCATCAGTCGCAGCAATAAATAATTCAACGCTGTACTTATCGCCTTTTAATACCATTGATGAAGAAGGCTTAACAACTGAACGAATTTTATTGAACTTATAGGTGTTTTCATCAATGCCAGTTAACAAACCTGCCATTACATCGGCTTGCATGTTTCTGACATTACTCTGAATACTACTTAGTAAAGCAAACGAAGCAGACAAAGGTAAGTGCTCAAATTTCTGACTTTCCCAAGGTACCTTTTTTGTTTGACTGGCACTTGATGGTTCAATCGGATCCGTTGATAAACTATTAGTAATAGTGTTGACTAACATTGTATCTTTGGCGTCCACAAACGAAATAAGCAGTTCTTTGTAAGAATTAATCATTCCTTTCAACTCCTTACTTCTTTCGCCACCTTTTTCTGTAATCATGATTTGAGCTGCCACATCCTGATTATCCGAGCCTAAATAGTTAGTAAGGTCAGTTTCCGGATTAGGATCGACAGTGTTTTTCATCATCCACTTAAGAGAGTCAATATGTTCAAATAGTCCATTCGCTGCATTTCTAATTTGGTCAGCCTTTTCTCTGGCAGGTCTTACTTTGCCAGGATTTACTGCTTCTGCAGCAGTAAAACGACCCATTAAATCTGCATTTTTACTATCTGTTGTTTTAATACTCTCCTGAATACTTTCATCAACCAGTTTAAAGGCATTTAGTAACTCTCCTGACACGTTTAAGGCTAACATAGCCGTCAGGAACAGATACATCATTCCGATCATTTTCTGCCGGGGGGTTTCGGGACAATTTCCTCCACTCATAGTTCTCTGTTTTAATTAGCAGTTTATAATGATCTTCCTGATTATTTATTACCCATATTCATGGCGCTAAGCATATTTCCATAGATAGAATTAAGCTCAGAAACTGATTTGCTCAACTGTGCAATTTGCTCACGGTACATTTTAGCATCATTGGCCGATTGCTGGAACTGATCAGTAATCTCAGTTAATCCCTGCGTTAAAGCTTGTGATGCCTGAACCTGACTGTTTACACCTTGTAGCTGTAATTCGTAAGCCGAGTTAATGGCTGCCAGGTTCTTTGCATAGGCTTCATTGTTAGAAGCGATTGCATCAAAGTTAGCTTTCAAGCCTTCACTCGAATTAGCATAAACTCCGGCAAGAGTCTGGCTACTTTGAGCCATTGTAGCCTGTTGGTTGGCAAACTGTCCAACTGCTTCACCTGCTGATTTTACATTTTGTACATATGCATCGGTAGCAGCTGTAGCATTTGTTATATCTGAAAGCTTAGATGACGTATCACCAAGCTTTTTGATTCCATCCGATAGTTTTTCCAAATCTTTCGCTTCCAGGCTGCCGGTTTGAACAAGTGCTGATAATTCACTTCCACCACCGTGGCCACCACGTTCTCTTGGTTCCAAGCCATGTAATTCAGGATAAACTAATCCCCAATCTGGCATTTCATGTGGTTTTTCGAAAGCCGACAGTGCAAAGATAATTGCCTCAGTACCTAATCCGGCAATTAGCATGTAGTTAGCTCCAGGTAAGTGAAGGATCTTCCAAAGTGCACCTAAAATTACGACAGCTGCACCAAGTCCGTATACTTTACCCATTACTTTTTTATAGCCAGGGCTCTCAACAAATTCCGTAATACTCATAATGACCTAATTTTTTCAATTAACCGTCCTAAAAATTGATTTTTTATTAGTCACCAATGTAATCCCTTACACATCGGAAACCTATGTATGATTTTGAAGAATCCTGGTACTCATAAGTACGTGTACCATTTTGTAAAAAGTATCCGATATCTTTCCATGAACCACCGCGTAATACTTTTCTTTTCATTACGTGTGGATCATCAGGAAGGGCATTATACTTGTAGGTTGGATTAAAATCATGTGTGAATGTATATGCAGATTCATCGAAAGCACTTGATGTCCATTCAGCTACGTTACCAGACATGTCGAACAAACCGTAATCATTCGGTGCATATGAACCTACGGACATAGTTGTCATACCACCATCATCACCATATCGACCACGTAATGGTTTAAAGTTAGCTAGGAAACATCCTTTGTCATTACGTGTGTACATACCACCCCAAGGGTAAATAGCATGTTCTAAACCACCACGGGCTGCATATTCCCATTCTGCTTCGGTTGGTAATCTATAGTTGTTTACCGGTGGTTCACCTTTACTCTGTAGGTAGTTGTTTAATAATTGTGTACGCCAGATACAGAAAGCAGTTGCTTGTTTCCAGTTAACACCAACAACAGGGTACTCATCAAAACCAGGGTGCCAGAAATACTTTTCAGTCCAAGGTTCGTTGAAAGAGTAAGTGAAGTCAGCAATCCAGCATAAGGTATCAGGATACACATTAACCTCATCTTTCATAATGAAAGCAGAACGATCTTTAACTTCTCGTTCCTGACCATTTTGATCGTAAACAATACCTTCGTATTGCTTGGTTTCAAAATTGTATCGATTGCTTCTCTTAGCAGCTTGCAATAAATCAACCCACTCATAATCGTAAGTTAATTTTCTGGTGTCAACTTCTTTTCTTCTAAAGAAGCGTTCGTTTTCCGGAAGATACATTTGATCCAGGATCTCAGCATATTCTTCGTTATCCCATTCAATTGGTTCTTCCCAATTAACAAACGGTGGATCAATTTCATTACCAAGATAATCTTCACTAATCAAAAACTCTTCAAATTGTTCGCCCAATAATTGGCGTGCAATAGAGTCTCTAACCCAGTATACAAACTGGCGGTATTCGCTGTTTGTAATCTCGGTTTCGTCCATCCAGAATGAACGAACAGAAACTGTTTTTGATTGAGATGTCATTGTGTTTGCAATGTCCATATCGTTTGGCCCCATATTGAAACTACCCTGAGGAACGAATAGCATTCCGAACGGGTCAGGTTCATAAAAGGAGGCACGGCGCTGAACGCCTGTTAATTCTCCACCACTGGATTGTCCGCAGCCAGTTAAAATGGTTATTAAAACGACACTGATGGCAAGTACTTTCTTCATAGCCTTAATATCTGAATTACTCTTTACTTAATTCTTTATAAATATCTTACACTTTTATACTGTTTCTTTCTTTTCTCTAAACTAATGTCGAACCGATAGCCGAGCATTAACTCATGCGATCCGTTTTTTGCACCACTTAGTTTAGAAATACTGACGTCATAACTGTAACCGATGCGCAAGCCGTTATTTAACTCAACGCCTCCCAGAAGCACAATGGCATCTTGCATACGATAGCTTAATCCGCCCCAATATTTATCTTTTAAAGCGCCGTTAATGTTCCAGTCAATTTGATAGCTGGACATATTCGACTTAAAAAAGATTGATGGAATAAGTACAATTGGACGCTTCTTCAAATGAATGTGATATCCTCCTGTGATGAAAACAGTACGGTTTAAATAGGTAGTATAAGTATCCTTAAATTTAGGTGTTGGTTTGTTAAGGTGAGCAACTGAAATACCCAGATAATAATCCTTGTTCTCCAGAAATGCTCCAAATCCTGCATCAAATGCCATTCCTTCATCATCAGGAAATTGCTCATCTGTGTGATATGTGCTTCCTAATAAATCGCCTTTGGGTTTTGTATACAGGTTACTTCCTTTAATGCCTTGATTAACGAGTCCTAAAGAAAGTCCTACTCCTAATTTTCCGTAATCTGTTTCCCACCTTTTTGAATAAATTGCAGATAAAAATAAACTTGTAAATTCCCCAATCTGATCATTCATAATGGTGAGACCAATTCCGCTTTCCCATCCCAGTAAATTAATGTCTTTATCAACGCCAAATACCGTTGTACTTGGTGCCATGGACGAGCCGTTATCGGCTTTAAAGCCACCCATCCATTGTTGCCTGTTACCTAACGTAACATTTACAGCTTCACTTGTTCCGGCATATCCTGGATTGACAGTCAGATGGTTAAACATGTTCTGACTGAATTGCGGATATTGCTGTGCCCAAGAAAATGAAGCAACGCAAAATAACAGAAAAAATACTATTCTCCTAGCCATGCCTTAAAAAAGCTGGTGTTAATAACTACAGGCCTTAACCTGTTATTTACTTTGGTTCTTCTCATTAGAAGCTTACCTTTCTTATTACCAGCTGACAAAATGCTGGGGATATATACTCTTATTTCAGTTCAAAGGTTTCATTTTTAAATGTTATTCATTAAAAAAAGAATGTAAAAAATTGATTTACAATTTTCTTTTTTGAAAAAAACGAAACCATCGTTCGGGTATTTCATTGTTCGAAGCAATATCAAAATCCCGCTTTTCACAAGCAACAATTTCAGGCTGTTGACCATCTCTTGGAATCTCAACCCACCAGCGGTTGTTGTCGGGATTATTATAGAACTTAATGTCTAGCTCGTAATCATCCAAATGAACAATGAATTGACGATATTTATCCAACTCTTTAGCCGGATAATCTTTATAACGTAATGCAATGCCTTCTAGTATGTGCCAAAGGCATTGAGCTTGTAAAACAGTGCCTTGTTTGTTAATGTCGGTTAATGTATCCAGCTCAAAAACTCCGAGTATTTTAAGGTTATCGCTTTGTCCGGCATACCAGAATAATTGACACATTTCTTCGCCGGTTAAACCATTGGGCATAGGGAGTATTCTGGATGGCTGGTCACATTGTCTGACTGCAGTCATATCAACACTTACTATATCGGCATCGCGCATAAGCGGTTCGATACAAGTGTATCCGAATTGTCGAATGTGTCCCATTCGAAGCATATCAAATGATTTCTCAGAGATGTGTTCCTGTTGAGATGGACTGATCAGATATCGCTGTGTGCCAACAATAGAAATATCGCGTGGCATTCTATCGTTATCGTCGCATAGGTAACCAATAAAACTAGATGAAGAGAAGTCAACCTCCGGTGCTTGCCAGTCAATTTTTGAATCAACTACTGATAAGCGATAATGCGGTTTGATTTTCTTAACTGCGCCACATAGTGGGATGGTATAATCCTGACCGCCACCAATAATAATTGGAGTTACATTATTTTTAATCAGTTCAATGGTTATCTCTTCGAGGGCATGATAACGATCATCAATCGTTTTACCCCGAAGGTTACCAAGATCAATAATATTTAAATCTTTGGATATGCGCCTTAGACCGTAAAGAAAAGCCCGACTTTCATCCGGGGCGTTTGCGCATCCTTTGTGAATGGAATTACGCGCATCACACACCCCTATAATTGCCACATCAACCTCATTCAGATCGAGGCGATGCGTTTGATTATGCAGAAATTTGATTTGACCAGCAATTCGCTCATCATCGTTTCCTTCAAATGAGTTAATTGTTGAAAAATCAGGCTTGTCAAAATAAAGTATTAGGTCTTCGGTCACTGAGTTGGGTTATTTTGTTTTCTTAGTCGTTTTTTTCTTTGTAGTTGCTTTCTTCTTTGTTGTTTTTGTTGCAGCTTTAGTTGACTTGGCTGCTGCTTTCGTTGTTTTTTTAGCTGGCGATTTTTTGTCTTCAGCCTCAATAATTGCCTTACAATCCTCTAAAGATAACTTTTCTGCAGTTTCTTTCTTATCCTTCGGCAATTTATAATTTTTCTTCTGGTATTTTATGAAAGGTCCCCATCGACCATTTAGCACCTGAAGATCTGGTTCTTCTTCAAATGTTTTAATGATCTTTTTAAGGTCATCTTCACGCTTGGTAATGATGCGTTCAATGGCAGTTTCCAGCTCAATTTCAAAAGGATCATCGACATCTTTCTTGAGCGACACAAATTTACCATCGTGTCGTATGTAAGGACCAAATCGTCCAATACCAATGACTACTACTTTGTTCTCAAATTCGCCAAGTGTTCGAGGTAACTTAAATAAATCCAGTGCTTCTTCAAGGCTGATGGTTTCAAGGTGCTGTCCTTTGCGTAAAGATGCAAATCGTGGTTTTTCAGCTTCTTCATCTTCTGAAGAAACGCCAATTTGAGCTAATGGACCAAAGCGACCAATTCTTACTGATACCTGCTTGCCTGTAGCCGGATCAGCCCCTAAAATTCGTTCACCTGTGCTTTTCTCAGAGTGCTCAATGGTTTCTTCCACTTTAATATGGAATGGTTTGTAGAAATCATCAATGGATTTACTCCACTCGATGTGTCCCATGGCAACATCATCAAACTCTTTTTCGACCTTGGCTGTGAAGTCAAACGACACAATATTTTCGAAATACTTCACCAGGAAGTCATTTACAACCATACCAATGTCAGTTGGGAAAAGTTTGCTTCTTTCAGCACCTGATATTTCAGTTTTGATACTTTCAACAACATCCCCACCTCTTTCCAGAAGAATGTGGTCGTATGTTCTTTCTTTACCATCGCGATCTTCTTTTTCAACGTATCCTCTGTTCTGGATGGTTGAAATCGTAGGCGCATAAGTTGATGGTCGGCCAATACCAAGTTCTTCCAGCTTGCGTACCAGGCTTGCTTCTGTATATCGTGCTGGTTTCTGACTCCATCTTTGACGAGCTTCTATAGTCAGCATCTCTAATTGATCACCTTTTTTCATTGGAGGCAGAATTGTGCTTTCTGCATCATCCTGCTCGTTTTCAGTATCTGTAGATTCTATATAGACTTTCAGGAAACCATCGAACTTAATGATCTCACCAGTAGCCATAAACTTTTCACCAGTGTTGCCCGCATCAATATGAATAACCGTTTTCTCCAGCTGAGCGTCGCTCATTTGTGATGCGATTGTTCGTTTCCAGATAAGCTCGTAAAGTCGTTTTTCCTGAGCCGAGCCCGAAACGGTTTCTTTGTCAAGATAGGTTGGACGGATGGCTTCGTGAGCCTCCTGAGCACCTTTGGCTTTCGTCTTATATTTTCTGATTTTCACATACTCGGCACCCATCTTTTCAGTAATCTGAGCGGACGCCATATTTAACGCCAGGTCAGATAAATTAACGGAGTCAGTACGCATGTAGGTAATCTTACCAGCTTCATACAACTTCTGAGCAATCGACATGGTTTGCGATACAGAATAACCAAGTTTTCGTGAAGCTTCCTGTTGCAAAGTAGAAGTGGTAAACGGCGCTGCCGGAGACTTCTTCATTGGTTTCTTCTCAATTTGAGAAACCAGGAAGTTGGCATCCTTACATTTTCCTACAAATTCTTTTGTTTCTTCAAGAGTGTCAAATCGACGATTGAGCTCTGATTTTAGTTCTTTAACTCTGCCTTTGTCATCAGTCACTTCAAAAACAGCCGTGACCCGGTATGATGATGTAGGTTTAAAAGCAAAAACTTCACGTTCGCGATCAACAATTAATCGTACAGCCACAGATTGTACACGTCCTGCAGACAAAGATGGCTTTACTTTGCGCCAAAGAACCGGCGATAGTTCAAACCCTACCAATCGATCCAATACCCGGCGAGCTTGTTGAGCATTGACCAGGTTGTAATCAATTTTACGTGGATTTTCGATCGCTTTTACAATTGCGTCTTTGGTAATCTCATGAAAGACAATTCGACGGGTATTTTCTTCTTTTAAACCAAGTGTTTCGTATAAATGCCATGCTATAGCTTCTCCTTCGCGGTCCTCATCGGAAGCGAGCCATACCATCTTGGCATTCTTAGCTAACTGCTTGAGTTCTTTAACAACTTCTTTCTTATCGGAAGAAACTATGTAGTCTGGTTGGTAATTATTCTCTATATCGACACCAAAATCGCTTTTTGATAAATCTCGTATGTGTCCATAACTTGATTTTACCAAAAAGTCTTTTCCTAAGAACTTCTCAATTGTTTTGGCTTTGGCAGGTGACTCGACAATCACCAGGTTTTCTTCTGTAACCGTTGTTTTTTTACCCATCTCTCAATATGTCTTACAACACAACTTAATTTTGTAATGCGCGCAAAAGTATAAATTAATTGTCACAATGTTAAAAAATGAAAATGCTTTACGCAAACGTTCGGCCTTATGTATCTGTCAATTTTTACTATTTTTACACCAAAACATCAATATTGGGTATTAATACTACCTATATATTGGTTGAAGTGTCAAGATAGTATATAATATAGGTGCAGGGCTTCGATGAATTCTTCACTTAATCAAAATCAATCCAATTAAAAATGGACGAATCTAAATCAAAATATCGCAGACTGGTTGTAACTTTTTGGGTCATTGTATTGGCAGGAATTGTTTCTGTATTTACTTTATTTACCATGATCTCTTACGGCATGTTGGGATTTATGCCAACGTTTGAGGAGCTGGAAAATCCAAAAAGTAATCTGGCAACAGAAATTATTTCGAGCGATAAAGAGCTGTTGGGTACATTTTTTCGCGAAAATAGAAGTTATAGCACTTACGAAGAGTTGTCGCCTAATATTATAAATGCACTGATTGCGACAGAAGATGTTCGATTTCATGATCATTCGGGAATTGATGCACGTGGTTTAGCTCGTGTAATTTTCCGCACAATAATTATGCAGGATCAGAGTTCGGGTGGGGGTAGTACCATTACTCAGCAATTAGCCAAATTACTCTTTCACGGACGTGCATCGAGCAACTGGGAAAGAGCTTTTCAGAAACTGAAAGAGTGGGTGATCGCAGTAAAGCTTGAAAGAAGCTATACCAAGGAAGAGATACTAACAATGTACCTAAATAAAGCAGAGTTTATATACGATGCTTATGGTATTAAAAGTGCCGCAAAAACATTTTTTAGTACCAGCACTGATACGATGAAGGTGGAAGAGGCAGCTGTTATTGTTGGTATGTTGAAAAACCCGGCGTTATTCAATCCGATTCGTCGTCCTGAGTTAACACAAGATCGACGAAATGTTGTATTGAATCAGATGTTGAAAGCCCAGTTTTTGACACGAGCTGAGTATGACTCTATTGTCGCAATGCCTTTGGGACTGAAGTTCAACCGCGCCGATCATAAAGAAGGGCCAGCTCCTTATTTCAGAGAATACCTAAGATTAACCTTGTCGGCTAGTGAACCATTGAGGGAAAACTATCCGAACTGGATGGAGGCAAAGTTTATTGAAGATAGCTTACGCTGGATAAATGACCCTTTATATGGATGGATTAACAAGAATTACCGTCCGGATGGCACTAAATACGATATTTATAAAGATGGGTTGAAAATTTATACGACAATTGATTCGCGACTGCAGTCGTATGCAGAAAATGCTGTTAAAAACCATCTAAGTAAAGATCTTCAACCAAAATTCTTTGAGGAAAAGAAAGGTCGATCAGGGGCTCCTTATACCAGTGATTTGTCGCAGGAGGACTATGATAAGATTATTGAAAGAGCGATTAAAAATACGGATCGTTACAGAGGCTTACGAAAAGCAGGTGCTGATATGGATAGTGTGAAGCGCGTGTTTAACACGCCATATGACATGACTGTATTTACCTGGAATGGCGAACGTGATACGGTAATGACACCACTGGATTCTATTCATCATTATAAATTCTACTTAAGAGCCGGAATGGTGTCTATTGATCCATTATCTGGTCATGTGAAGGCATACGTTGGAGGGCCGGATTTTAAGCACTTTATGTACGATATGGCCGGAAAGGGAAAACGTCAGGTTGGTTCTACGATTAAGCCGTTTGTTTATACCCTGGCCATGCAAGAAGGATTTACACCTTGTGACCTTGTTCCGAATATTGCGCAAACCTTCTATTTAGGTAATGGCAAAACCTGGACGCCAAGAAATAGTGGCAGTGCAAGGGCAGGAGAGATGGTCACCTTAAAATGGGGGCTAGCCAACTCAAATAATAATATTACAGCCTGGGTGATGAAGCAGTTTAACCCGGAGGCAGTGGCTAATACTATTCGTGAATTGGGAATTAAAAGCCATATGGATGCTGTTCCAGCACTTTGTTTAGGTACGCCCGACTTTGGACTGTTAGAAATGACAAGTGGCTATAGTACGTTTGCCAATAAGGGTGTTCATATTGAACCATTGATTGTAACACGTATTGAAGATCGTTATGGCAATGTGATAAACGATTTTCATCCACAAAAGAGAGAGGCAATTAGCGAGTCGACAGCTTACTTGATGTTGAATTTATTACAAGGTGTAGTTAATCAGGGTACAGGAAGGAGATTGAGGTATGCCTATGAAATGTATGGTCAGCTTGGAGGAAAGACAGGAACCACACAAAATCACTCGGATGGATGGTTTATGGGTGTCACCCCGCAGCTTGTTACAGGTGTTTGGGTTGGTGGCGAAGAGCGTGATATCCATTTTGATGGCATTCGATTAGGACAAGGTGCTAATATGGCTCTGCCAATTTTTGCCTTATACATGAAAGATGTGTATGCCAATGAAGAATTGGGGATTACTGAGGAAGATGAGTTTGAAGAACCATTGAACTTCTATGTCAACCTGGATTGTGATCAGGAAGCTCGCGTTGCTTCAGAATCGGAAGATGATGAACCGGAAGAAGAAGTCATAGAGAATATGGAGGAGTTCTTCTAGAATAACAATAAGAAAAAAAGAGCAGCCGTTGAGCTGCTCTTTTTATATATGAGGTTTTCTTCCTTACGGCATTTTATACATAAATGCATTGATATTCATACCCGCACCTACAGAAGTCATCATTACATTGTCCCCGCTTTCAAGTGTGTGATCATCTAACTTACCTTTTGAAATAAGGTCGAATAGTGTTGGAACAGTTGCTACACTGCTATTTCCAAGCTCCCTGATGGTCATTGGCATGACACTAAAGTCCACCTTGCGCTCGCCATATAAACGGAAAAAGCGTTTTAAGATGGCTTCATCCATTTTGGCATTGGCCTGGTGGATCAATACCTTTTTAACATCCTTAAGGGTCATGTCGTTCTTATCAAGACATTCCTTAGCAAGTTGCGGTACATTGGTCAAAGCATAATTGTAGAGTCTTCGACCATACATTTTAAGAAACAGGTTGTCACTTTTTAATTCTTCATTGTATGGATGGTTCATGTGAAGCAAATCGATGTGTTCTTCTGTATCTGTTTGTACAGCATGCTTCAGAATTCCAACAGGCGTTTCACTTTCGCGAGCTTCTAAAACAACGGCACCTGCACCATCGGCAAATATCATTGAATCACGATCATGTGGTTCCATTGATCGGCTAAGCGTATCGGCACCGATTACCAGAGCACTTTTAGCATCGCCTGATTTGATGTAGTAATTCGCCTGAATCATTGCCTGTGTCCATCCCGGGCAACCAAAGGTAATGTCGTAAGCAACAGTCTTTGGGTTTTTGATGCCTAATTTGTACTTAACCCTGGACGCAAGTGTTGGCAGGATGTCGGGATAAATTGTGCCATGACGCATATCGCCAAGATTGTGAGCAACGATGATGTAGTCAAGTTTTTCCTTGTCGAAATTAGCATCTTTAAGAGCAGCTTCGCCGGCAAAGGCAGCTAAGTCTGATGTCACATGATTTTCTTCTGCGCATCGGCGCTCAGCAATGTCAGTAATTTGCTCAAACTTTTCAACTATTTCCTGTCCTTCTGTTTCAATAATGCTGCCATCTTCATTGTAAAAAGTGTTGTTGATGAAATCAGCATTAGTTTTAACAACAGGCGGAATGTAGCTGCCTGTTCCGGTAGCTACGGCATAAATTTCAGCCTTAGTTTTCATTGTTAATTTTTTTCTAATATCAAACTATACGTTTTGGTTGTAATACTTTAATTCAAATGTTGAACCGTCGAACTCAACATATGAGTTTAATTTAATCCAATCACCAAGAAATATTAGCTGGCATTCGGGTCCCACACCGACCTTTCGTGCCACATGACGATGACCAAATATAAAGTAATCAACCTTTTCTTTCTTTAAATACTCTTTGGCAAATAATACCGAAAACTCCTTATCGTCTCCCAGGTAATTATCACCATAAACTCGGTTGTTCTTCTCACGACTTTTACCCGACCACATATTGGCAATGCCAATGCCTAAATTAGGGTGGATACGTGCAAAAAGCCATTGCGCAAACGGATTGGTGAAAACCGACTTTAAAAAGTTATAATGCCGATCGTATTTTCCTAATCCATCGCCATGTGCCAGAAAAACTTTGTAACCATTAAAATCCCGAATCACGGGTTTTCGGTAAACTTTTATTCCACATTCATTTTCAAGATAATCATATAACCAAATGTCATGATTGCCGGTAAAAAAATGAATTGGAATGCCCATGTCGGTCAGCTCAGAAAGCTTACCCAAAAAACGGGTAAAACCTCGTGGCACGACATGTTTGTATTCAAACCAGAAGTCGAAAATATCACCCATCAGGTAAATCTCGGCTGCAGATTCTTTGATAGAATCCAGCCACGAAACGAACCGTTTTTCATGCGCCCGATGATCTGTAATTCCAGGAGCACCCAGATGTACATCCGAAGCGAAGTATATTTTTTTATATTCTTCCAAATGGACTTCTCAGTTTTTAATGAACGGACAAATATATAAGTTAAATCAGATATCTCCTAACAATACAGAGACAGTAATTCTTTGTTGAATAATTGAATATGATGTTCGAAATGAGATAGTTGGATCGTGTGTGAGCTGAGTGTTGAAATAATCGTGTACAAAAAAGCCGCGAACAAATGTCGCGGCTCACTATTAATCTATATTTTTTTAGAAGATTTCGTTTAGTTTATCAGTGAGTCGATTGCCAAAAAGATCTTTACCAATAATCTCACCTTTTGAACTAATAATGTAATTGGCAGGAATTTGCTTGATATTATACAAACGTGCCGGATATGAGTCGGTATACCTGAGGTCGCTCACATCAACCCATTCATAACCTTCGTTAACAATCGCGCTTTCCCAAAGTACTTTACTTTTATCTAATGAAACCGAGTATACTTCCAAACCATTTTTACGGTATTTGTTATACATCTTTTTGAGATGACGATTGGCAGCAACTGATTTTTTGTCCCATGAAGCCCAGAAGTTCACAATAATCGTTTTTCCTTCAAGTGATGAGAGTTTAATAGTATCACCTTTCAGGTTAGGAGCTTCAATATCAACATATCCACTCTGCGAGGCCTGCGATGCAATCAATTCGTTCGCAAACTTTTCGCGTTGTTGTTTTGTCTTTGCACCTAATACGTAATTGTACAACTGTTTAGCTCTTTCTGAATCAGGGAAGTATAAGTTAAGACTGGTTGCCAAAGCTGCGAAATACACCTGATCCTTTTCGTCAAAAACGTTCATTATCGTATTCTGATCATCGAATGTTTGGAATAAGGCATAATAGCCGGCAAATGATCTTGGATGATCCAAAATGAACTCGCCAACAAAAGCCTTGTGTTCATTTATTTTTTGTTCGTATTCAGCTTCCAGTGCCTTTCTGGTTTCTATATCATCAGTACTTGTCGCTTTATATTGTGCTGCCAGCTTATTTAGCGCATCGTTCAATTTTCGTACTCGCCTGTTTAATATTAGAATGTAGGCAGATGGCTCCGAATTTTGCACCAGGTAAGTGGCTTCCAGATTTTGAGCTTCAGCATTTACAATTACAGTTTCTGTACTGTCAGCTAATATTGTCACAAAATTTTTGTCACTTAATTTCAGCTTCAGAAATGTTGGTTCTGATAAACGGTCATTTCTGAATTTAAATTCGCCATTCTTTAGTTTTACAGAATCAAGAACAGTAGTTGTCTGATTAGTTTCTATACGTTCCAGGTATAATGTTTTATTCTTGCCTCCTTCAATATGTCCACTAACAATGAACTTATCTTTATCAGAACATGCACTTACAAGAATAATGACAATAAGTAATAATAAGCTTTGTCTCATGTATTTAAGTTTTCTTTCAATCGTCATTCACCTGCCCGATTCAGGTGCTAATCAATCATTAAATTTTATGCTGTTGACTTTCGGAAAGCCCTAATTTAAAACTAAATGATCGTATAAAATGATATTATAAAAGTTTGTTCTCTCTTAAAATGTATTAATTCGCTCAAATATAGGATTAATTTTTAATTAATTGTTGGAGACTGTCATGCAGCATTTCCAATTCAGTGCAGCGTTTTACGATTTTTTTATTGGAATCGATCAGAAGGAGCTGAGGAATAGAAGGCAATCCTAATTCATGTATAACCGGAGAATCCTCTCCTTTTAAATCAGATAAATGTAAAAGTGCCAGTCGATCATCTTTAATTGCCTGTAGCCATTGCGCTCTGTCCTTGTCGGTGGATAGCATCACAATTTTTAGTCCTTTGTTTCTGTATGATCTGCTCCAGCGCATCAATTGTTTAGTTATTTCTCTTGATGCCTCTTGCTGAGAATTCCAGATAACGAGCAAAGTAGGCGCTTCAATTAGGCTATCTATTCGAATTACTTCACCCCATGCGTCAGGAACAGATATGGATGGAATCGTTGATCCTTCGCGCGATCTTTTGTCAAATGCATTCCAATTTAATAACGAATCCACCTGGGCTTTAAATTGTAGTATGGGCGGATAGTCCGGATACTTGTTAAGGAGGTCGTTACTAACTTTGGCGTACACCTTCGAATTATGTGCCGGATCGAAAAAGTAATGATTTCCGGCTTTTAATTGCAATATATCTTTGGAAACTAAGTGTCCGGCATTTTTACTGAGAAGCAGTTGTGCCTCTTCATACCCATTGCTTAATACGGACTGAATGCGAGCATTTATAGAATCTTTAATCTGAGGATAGAGTTCTGTTTTTGTTGAATCGGGTATAGCTTTTACCACCTTGGCAATTTCTTGATTTACCTGATTTTTTAAGTTTGATAATTGCCATAAGGTTTTGGTTGCTTCATTACCCGAAATTGTGAGGTTTGGTGCCGAAAGATTAAAATCACCACTAATTGAAAAAGGCATGTGGTCACTTATTATTAGGGGTGCAATAGCTTGATTGTTAATTCGCAACTGATAGTATCCGAAAGGTATTGAGTCTTTGCGAAAAGAAATATTTCCATTTTCATCTTCTTCAGATGCCATGTCAATTAGTTGATAGTCATCATTCAGGTAGTATAATTCAACTGGATGTGAAATGTGAGCATCAGGTTTCAGAACAAGAAAGGGCGTTCTTTGTGGTTTTGAACATGCCAATAGAATTAAGACACAGAGAGTGATAGTAACAGATTTCATGCTTATCAGTGTTTGGAACAAAATTAAAAATAATTACTCGGAACGGTTTCTATTTCATTATTGATTGTACATGTATTGGAGAAATTTTTGAGATTACTCTTTTTTATTGTGTATCAATGTAAGTAGCATGTATACAGTGTGTAATGGATTGATGTGGATCATTAAAAGAATTTTAGATAAATTTGGTCAGATATTTAGTTGCTCGAAGAATAGTAGGACATCTATTAATAACTGGAAAATCCACAAAAACAATCAAGATGGTTAATAACGGATATTTAGGATATATACAGTCGGCCCTGACTCGATTTGAAAAGTATAATGCGTTTAGTGATTTTAAAGGCGATACAATAAGTTATGCGCAAGTGGGAGAGCGAATTGTTGGCTTGCATCAATTGTATAATCAGCTCGGAATACAAAAGGGTGATAAAGTGGCTTTGATAGGACGCAATATGACCAGCTGGGCTGTTATATATTTAGGAACAATCTCGTATGGCGCTGTGATTGTGCCCATTCTACCTGATTTTAATTCAAGTGACATCCACCATATTGTTAATCATTCGGAGTCGAAACTCCTGTTTTCATCCGACTTGTTATTTGATAAGCTTGATGAAACCAAGATGCATGGTTTGTTAGGTATTGTATCTGTTAATCAATGCTCGGCGCTTGTTGATAACTGCAGTGGTAAGCTTACTGATGCTGTAGAAAGTTTGCAACCATTATTTAAAGGCGATGGCTCTGGTTTTAAGTCAGAGCAATTAAAATTTCCGGAAATAGGTTCTGAGGAGGTGATGGTTTTATCGTATACATCCGGAACTTCCGGATTTTCAAAAGGTGTACTGTTGCCACACAGAAGTATCTGGTCAAATATTAAATATGCACAGGAGCACCTGCTCTTAAAACCCGAAGAGCGTGTAGTTTCATTCCTGCCATTGGCCCATGCCTACGGATGTTTGTTTGAATTCTTGTGGCCTTTCACCATGGGATGTCACATTACATTTCTTACCCGCACACCATCACCTCAGATTATTACAGAGGCTTTTCGTAAGGTTAAACCACATATTATTTTATCAGTTCCTCTGATACTGGAGAAAATCTTTAAAAAACGTGTACAACCTCAATTGGAAGAGCCTAAAGTAAAGACTTTGCTCAGAATTCCCGGCTTGAACAAGATTGTATATAGTAAAGTAAAAAAGAAACTGACGGATGTATTTGGTGGTGAATTCCGGGAAATCGTAATTGGTGGTGCATCGCTCAATAAAGATGTTGAGTTGTTTCTTCGTAAAATTGGCTTTCAATTTACGATTGGATATGGAATGACTGAGTGTGGACCATTAATTAGTTATGCACCGTGGACTGAATCACGAAAGTTTTCAGCCGGACAACTGGTTGATCGTATGCAAGTGAAAATTGATTCAGATGATCCACATAATACGGTTGGCGAAATATTGGTGAAGGGAGATAATACCTTATTAGGGTACTATAAAAATCCGGAGGCCAGTGAAGAAATTTTTGATGCTGATGGATGGCTACGCACCGGTGACTTAGGTGTGATTGATGAACAGAACTTCATCTACATTAAAGGAAGAAGTAAGAATATGCTGTTGGGGCCATCGGGTCAAAATATTTATCCGGAAGAAATTGAAGCGACCATCAATTCATTGGAGTATGTGCAGGAATGCTTGGTTCGCGATAATGATGGAAAATTGGAGGCACTTGTTTATCCTGATTATGAAGCTACGGATGCAGAGAAGCTGACAAAAGCTCAAATAGAAAGCAAGCTGCAAGAGGTGAAATCTAAAGCCAATCAAATTTTGCCTACCTATATGAATATTCAAAATATCACACTATTTCCTGAGGAGTTTGAAAAAACACCTAAGAAAAGTATTAAGAGGTACAAGTATATCAAATGACGTTTTTTTGCTGTAAGAGTTAAAGCCATTCGGGTGTCCGGATGGCTTTTTTATTAGCGGTTGACAAATAAGACAAAAAGGTCTATTATTAGTTGAACCTTTTAGTAATAAGTAGTGTTTAATAAAAAACATCAAATATTAAACATTAATAATGGTTGAACGCAAAAAAATAATCATCCTTGGTGCCGGGTTTTCATCTTTGTCAGCCGCCTGTTATTTGGCAAAGGCAGGTTATGATGTAACTGTGCTTGAAAAGAATGAGGCAATAGGAGGTCGAGCTAAACAATTAAAACGAGATGGTTTTACCTTTGATATGGGACCTACATTCTATTGGATGCCTGATGTCTTTGAACGTTTTTTTGCAGATTTTACCCGTGAAGTATCCGATTATTATCAATTATTACGCTTGGATCCGTCTTATACTGTGTGTTTTGGAGAGGATGATTTTGTTGAAGTGCCAGCAGATTTTACCAGGATTAAAACGACCTTCGATCACATTGAACCTGGTAGCGGGAAGCAGTTAGAGCATTTTTTATCAAAGGCCGAGGCGAACTATAATATAGCTGTTAAAGATTTGGTTTATCAACCGGGCGAAAGCATCAGCGAGATTATTACACCTGCTACTCTTAAGCGATTGGGCGCATTCACAAAATCAATAAGTACAGATATCGCAAAGTATGTGCGAGATAGCAAACTGAGAAAACTGCTTGAATTTCCAGTGCTGTTTTTAGGAGCAAAACCGTCCAGTACACCTTCGTTTTATAATTTTATGAACTTTGCTGATCTGAGGTTAGGAACCTGGCATCCCAAAGGCGGAATGTATGAAGTGGCCGATGGCATCGCCCGGCTGGCTGCGAATCTGGGAGTCGATATCAAGTTGAATAGCCCTGTTGATGATATTGTAATTGAAAAGAAGCAAGTTGTAAAAGTATGTTCTGGGAAAGAAGAGTATGATTGTGATATTCTACTCAGCGGAGCCGATTATCATCATACCGAACAATTGTTGCCACAAGCCTACCGACAATACTCTGAAAACTACTGGAATAAACGAACGTTTGCGCCATCTGCATTACTTTTTTATGTTGGATTTGATAAGAAATTATCAGGATTGGCACATCATACTCTGTTTTTTGATGTAGATTTTGATGAGCATGCCTCAGCAATTTATGATACCCCATCCTATCCTGAGCGACCATTGTTTTATGCCAGTTTTCCATCTATGTCAGATGACGAGGCAGCCCCGGAAGGGAAAGAGGCCGCTATTTTTCTGATTCCTTTAGCACCCGGGCTTGATGATAACGACGAAATACGAAAGCGGTATTTTAATATTATTATGAGTCGCTTAGAGAAAACGACCAAACAAAAACTGAGATCTCATGTTATTTTTAAAGAATCATTTAGTGTAAATGATTTTGTTTCAACCTACAATTCGTATAAAGGAAACGCCTACGGATTAGCAAATACATTACTGCAAACGCATGTATTGAGACCTAAGTTGAGAAGCCGAAAGGTGAAAAACCTGTTTTTTACCGGACAGCTGACTGTGCCAGGGCCCGGAGTACCACCATCATTGATTTCGGGCAAGATTGTGAGTGAATTAATTACTAAACACCATGCGCCATGAAGCAATTGTTCGATTCATCGAGTTATAGTTGTAGCCGCTTAGTCACAAGAACCTACAGTACTTCATTTTCCAAAGCAATTACATTATTAGCACCTTCGGTACGTCCTGGAATTTATGCCATTTATGGTTTTGTTCGCTGTGCCGATGAGATAGTAGATACCTTCGATGCCTATAATCAGGAAGAACTGTTATTAGAATTTGAGGAAAATTATAAGAAAGCCTTGAAACGGAGGATCAGTATGAATCCAATATTAAATGCCTTTCAGGAGGTGGTTCATCAATATAAGTTGTATGATTTGGTGACCTCTTTTATGGATAGTATGAAGATGGATTTGTACAAAACAGAGTACAATTCTGTAAAGGAATATGCCGATTATATATACGGATCGGCCGATGTAGTGGGCTTAATGTGTTTAAAGGTTTTTGTTAATGGAGATGAGGATCATTTTAACGAACTTAAACCTTATGCCATGCGTTTGGGCTCTGCGTTTCAAAAGGTTAATTTCCTGAGAGATTACAAAGACGATGTAGAGGGTTTGGGACGATCCTATTTTCCTAACCTGAAAGATTCTCATCTTGATAATGAAACCAAACAGGAGATTATCAAAGATATCGAAGAGGATTTTGCAGAAGCTTACAAAGGGGTAATCAAATTGCCTTTAGAAGGTCGCTTGGGTGTTTACCTGGCATATCGATATTACAAACGCCTGCTTCAGGAATTGAAAGTAGCTGACAGCGCACGGATTAGAAAGGAGCGAATCCGTATTAATAGTTTCCTGAAGTTGGAAATTTTGGTTGAATCCTATTTGAGATATAAGCTAAATGCTATTTAATGCGTCTTTTTTTGACCATATCATTACTCTTGTGCTATCTACTGACACTTGCAGGAGAGATGGACAAGGTGCGCATGCAATTTCATGATATTAACTCCAAAGAAAGTTTACTGGCCTATATTGACATGGTATCGGCTGTGGAGAATGAAAAAGCCATTCCATATAAAGAGGCAGCTGCTATGCGACGGGCACAGTTTACCTCGAATCCATACAAAAAGCTCAAATATTTTAATGCCGGTAAAAAGCGCCTGGAGAGCTACATCAGCGCCAATCCGTTTGATATTGAAGCGCGCTATATTCGTGCTTTGATACAAAGTGATGTGCCTGAAATGCTCAATTATAATGAACAGCTGAAATCGGATATTGAATACATCTTCGATAACCTTGAAATGACAACACTTTCAGATGAATATAAAAAGCTGATTAAAGAAACACTTCATAAACAAATCGAAAAAAAACAATGACTCATGATCGCACTATTCATTCTTATCACACTATTGACTTTCATAGCTATGGAAGGCGTCACCTGGTTCACGCATAAATACATCATGCATGGTTTTTTGTGGGTATTGCATGAAGATCATCATCATCCACGCAAAGGGCAGGTGTTTCAAAAAAACGATGGTTTCTTTTTCATTTTCGCCACCCCGAGTATTCTGTTGTTCTTTTTTGGTATAAATCCATCACTCAACTTTATGTTTTTCATAGGATTGGGCATTTTATTTTATGGAATCGCCTATTTCTTAGTTCACGATGTGTTTATTCATCAGCGTTTTACTTGGTTGACCAATGTGCAGCATCCCTATTTTTTAGGCCTACGACGAGCGCATGGGAGTCATCATACAGGCGGCAAATGCTTTGGTATGTTGTGGGTGCCCTATAAGTTTATTAAGGAAGCGAAAGAGAACACGCTACTTGTAGACTAATGATTTGTAATCCGTACACTTTGAGAGTATGAATTAAGTAGTAACTGTAATTGCTTTTTGATGTAGAGCGATGCTACGCTTAATTGGACTTCACATCATTTTTAACTATTCACTTTTCACTCTTCACCCTTCATTCTTAAACCATGACCGCATATACATACTTATTCATTAACATCGCTTGTATAAGTATCCCTCTTATTGCCAGTTTTTATCCTAAGCATTCATTTTTTAAAGAGTGGAGATACTTTTTACCCGCCAATCTGCTTGTGGCGGTTCTTTTTCTGATTTGGGACTATTACTTTACCGATATGGGCATTTGGGGTTTTAATCCGAATTATCTTACAGGTATTTATTTGTCAAACTTACCATTAGAAGAAGTACTCTTCTTTATCGCCATTCCTTACGCTTGTGTTTTTACATATTTTGCAATGAAATACCTCGTTAGCAATAATCCATTGCAGCGCTTTCAATCAATCATTACCATATCACTTGCCATACTTTTTATCTTAATTGGCGTAAGTTTCTGGTCAAAATGGTATACAGGTGTAACCGGCATCCTGACCGGGATGTATTTATTATTCGCCTTTTACAAAAAGCGTGATTTGTCGTACGTCTATCTTTCCTACCTGATTATTTTACCATTCTTTTTTATCAGCAATGGTATTTTAACCGGTTCGTGGATTGATGACCCCATTGTTTGGTACAACAATGCTGAAAACCTGGGCATCCGAATGGGCACCATCCCTGTTGAAGATAGTGTTTATGGTTTTTTATTGATTTTGCTGAATATTGATTTGTATGAGTGGTTGAAAGCAAAATCTGGATTGTAATAAATTAAAAGAATATTAGAAGTTCCCCCGCTGCCGCACGGGTCCTCTCGTGTGGTTTAAAATCCCCCGCGAAAGGTACGAAGTTATCGTACTCGCGCGGTAGCAAGGGATAGCGAGGGAATTAAATCATCGTATAAACTACAGATAACACATCTGGAGTTTTTATACGATCATCTGTAAGCAAGATAAGCATGCTTCATATTTTTTAAACCTGTAAATTCTCCAGATGAACTATCTCATCTTTTTTTAAGCTCATCTGGCCAGCAGATAATATGTCTTGAGTTTTTATGGAGTCATCTGGAAAGCAGAAGACTTTGCCAGAAAAATTTTGATGATATCTGTTTTATATATCAACGTATAAAAACTGGCGCGAGCTGTATTGTTTTATCATATGTCAATATGGGTAATTGAAATGATCTATTTACTGGTTGTAAAATAGGGATATAGTAAAATATTGGTGCATTTGTTATTTATCTATAAAGTGTTATCTTAGATGATGTTTTAACAAAAAATCTAACTTTATGAAACAATTATCATTTTGGAGGTTTAACAACAATGAGCGTTTCCTGCTGCTTCAAATAATCGTAAGATATTTGAGCCAGATGGTTGAATCGAACCCTGAAGTTCAACCACAGCTTACTAAGCTAAAGGCTATACGTGATAAGATGGAGCGATCCTTAAACAAATCAAGGGGCAGTGAATATACCTCAGCACTCAATTTATTCGATCAATTGCAGGATAGCGCATTCCGGTGCTTCCGCCTACATCTTGAAGCCAATGCATTTTGTATTATTGGTGAAGGAGTTAATGATAAAGCTCGTCAACTTGAAGAAATCGTTCGACGCCATGGCTGGACGCTATACAGCTTCGGGATGAAAAAGCAATTGGCAGTGTCACTGAGCTTAATAGCCGAACTAAAAGAAGAAGATAAGTTGCAGATGATTGATGATTTAGGATTGCGAACTTATTTTGATGCCTGGGTACAGGCTGCCGGCAATTTTGAAACAAAATTTCATGAGAAGGTGGAAGATGATGGAAAAAACGGTCTATACCCG
>DIYS01000188.1 GCA_002429115.1 Saccharicrinis sp. UBA6048
AAAACGGGAGATGGTCAATTTATTATTTCATCAACAATCAACTGGCGATTAAATCATCCGCTTCATTTCAACATATTTCTAATGGGGGTGTCAAGCAGCCAAATCTTGGTATTAACTACCCTGTTATTGCTCTTGGCGTTGAATTTACAAATCATAGATATCAGATTCCACCACGAAAGAAATTAAAGGCCTACAATAAAAATAAACAACTTGATTTATTAGTTGCCTATTCGTTAAAGGAGGATACAACAAATACCAATAATCGACATGTTGTATTGACCAGCCTGAACAGGAGTTGGCAGGTGTCGCGTATTAATGCCATAATCGTAAGTGCAATGGTAGAGTATCAGCAATTAAATAATGTCAATGATGATCTTGATCAGTGGAGTATTGCGCCTTTAGTTGGTAATGAATTTTTATTGGGTCAGCTGCGCTTTGGTCAGCAGATTGGTCTTTACCTTATGCAGGGCGATGAGGCTCCCAATTTGATGTTACAGAATTACTATCTGCGTTATATCATAAACTCCCGTTTCGTAACAGGAGCTAATTTAAAAGCTCACGGTCGTGTAGCTGATTATCTTTCTTTTCAGTTTGGATATATTTTCTAGCCTTCAATTACTCTTGTCCAGCTTACTTTTTTGCCTATTAATGAAAAACCTATATAACCCTTAACCTGCAGTTTGTTAGGATTACCATCGAACCACATATAACATTTGTAGGTATTACCACTTTTTGGATCATAGATGGTGCCATTGGTCCATTCTTCGTCACCTTCATTGTACTCAAAGTTATTCAATAATCTTAGTCCTTTGATTTTACGTTGACGCAACTCCTCGTCCGGGTTATTTTTATCCAGCTTTTCAGTGCCATCGTCTTCGGAAGGATTCTCTAACCAGATAACCTCACCATTGAATGTACCGTTTTCATCCTGAGTGATGCTAATTTTAGAGTCTCCATCCTGTGTTAACCAGGTGCCAACGACTTTACTGCTTTTCTGTCCGAATGAAACGAGTGAGCATAGTATTAATGCTAAGCTTATTAGGTACTTCTTCATGATCCTGCAATTATATTTTTTACCAAATTAGACTCAGCAATATAGTAAAAATGTTACGGAACCGGGTCATGCCCGTGACCACCCCAGGGATTACAACTTAGGATGCGTTTTATAGAGAGGTAGAGCCCTTTGAATGGACCATGTTTTTTTAATGCTTCAACTGTGTATTGCGAACATGTTGGTGTATAGCGGCACGAAGCACCAATGACGGGAGAGATAAAAAGCTGATAAATCTTGACGGGAATCAATAAAAGAGCGACTAATCCATTTCTGATGAGTAAAAGGAACTGCTTTATTAATCGAGGTATAAATCCGTCATTTTTCATCCGATTCGGTTTCCTTTTTCAATTGTCTGATCACCTTTTTCATGCCCTTCTCGACATCCTTAAAGTTCAGAATTTCTGTTGGCAGGTACACCATGGCCACTGCAATTTTTTGTTGATTAAGGTTGAGATGATCTATAAGTTCGTGCTTATTTAAACGATAAGCTTCCCGGATAAGGCGTTTGATTCGATTTCGCTTGTAAGCCCTTTTGAATCGTTTTTTAGAGACGCTAACTAATATTTTGCATTCGGTTTTGTCTTCCGAATCGATCGGCATATAAGTGATTCGAAACGGATACTTTACAAATGACTTGCCTTCGCTGAACAAACACTGAGTAGTTGCGCGGCTGCACAAGCGTTCGTTTTTGCTAAAAGTAAATCGTTGTTGTTGCATTTAGTTAACAGGTAAAAAAATCCTCTTTGCCAATGACAAAGAGGATTCGTTTGCCACAGTGGGCAATATTATTTTCCTTTATTGTACTTCTTGATGTACTGTTCCAGTGCCATGGTCATTGAAGGTGCCTGTGGCATTGGAGCCTGAATGTCTAAGCGAAGACCGGCGTCTTTAACAGCTTTAGCTGTAGCTGGTCCAAATGATGCAATCTTTGTATCGTTTTGCTCAAAATCAGGGAAATTCTGCATCAAAGATGCGATACCTGATGGGCTGAAAAATACCAATACATCGTAATTAACATCTTTCAAATCGCTTAAGTCGCTACTAACCGTGCGATATAAGATAGCTTTTGTGTATTTTACTTTTGCTTTATTCAGAAGCGTTGGAATTTCCTGCTTATGAATGTCAGACAATGGTACTACAAAGCTTTCATCTTTGTGTTTCTTAACCACCTCAACTAAGTCGGCAAATTTTCCGGTCGAATGGAAAATCTTGCGCTTACGGTACACAATATATTTCTGCAGGTAAAAAGCTGTTGCTTCAGAAATACAGAAATACTTCATTGTATCAGGAACCGTCAGGCGCATTTCTTCCGCAATTCTAAAGTAGTGGTCAATAGCCGTTCTACTTGTGAAAATGACTGCAGAGTGGTCTAGGATATTTACTTTCTGCTGTCTGAACTCTTTAGTTGGCACCGCTTCTACCTGAATAAAAGGTCTGAAATCAATTTTCAGATTACTTTTTTCAGCCAAATCAAAATAGGGAGATTTGGGTGTTGAGGGTTTGGGTTGTGAAACCAGGATTCTTTTAATCTTCAATGTTCTTTAATTTAAATTCAACTAAACCTTTACCTCATTTAATTCCCTAGTATATCATTACCTTAATAAGTATTGACAAGGGTAAAATTTCTAGAGCGCAAAAGTACAAAAACATATAAAGAATTGAAAGCGGGCTGTGTAAAATTATTTTTGCACCACGTAAAAGTTGGATCAAATACATGATTAGAAACAGAACTAAACCTGATTTTAACAGAAATGTTGCAGTAAGAATATCTACGAAAGGAACAATGGAAACAATAGGCAGACAGGCAATACCAAAGGCTTTACTCAGCATGTTGGCATTAAAAGTATACTCCTTTGTTTTATCACCACAATCAAAAACATAGGCGACAAACCGGTATAAAAGATTTTTAAGAAAGAAATACAGAATGACGCCAACATGAACTACCAGAAAGAATGTAAAGGTGTTTAATTTTTCTGGTGTTTTGCCTCCCAGGTGTGCATATTCAAATACCAGCAATGAGGTACTAAGAAAGAATAAGATGGTTAAAGCCCATCCTGGTTTTTGCGTTTGCAGGTTAAAGGTCGAGAACATCTTAGAGGCCGACTGTTGGTAGCGGATCGATGAAAAAAGATCGCTTAAATACTTACTTGCAGTTAACTTCACAAAACCAGCAATAATGATCGCCAATAAAATAAAGCCTGCTAACCAGTCTTTTGATTCTTTAAATGGAGAGCCTTTTCGTATCGTCACCGGAGGTGCTGGTGTTTCTGTAATTACAACTGCCGGAGACTCTATTGTAATGCTATCTTCTGTATTGGTTTTTGGTAGTTTTAAAGGTTCTTTTGAAACAGTTTGGTTGAACGGAGAAGGTTCAATAGATTTAATATCTGAGCTGAAAAAATCCGGAACATCGGATGCTGTCAGATTGAAATATACCGAATCTTCATGCGTCCAGTGTTTGTATTTAGGTTTTGATACCCGGCCTTGCTTCTGCACCTGAAGATGTCTGGGTTCTTTTACCTCAATCTGCTGGATGGGCGTGCGCAACGTACTGCTGGTCGACAAACTGTCTTTGTTAACCAGTTGGTTTTGTACTTGTTGTTGTGTCTGTTTTACTAGTCCCATCTAAGCATTTGATTTGCGCAAAAATAACTAAAAATGTGTGTTTTTATTTGACAGCGGCAAATTTGATCGCATCTTTACTCCATTCGGGTATCCACTTCAAGGCTTCAATAACATCGCTTGCTTTATCAACAACATGGTACATCTCGTCATGCTCAGGTCGCATAAAGTTTTCTTTTACCATAATTCCCATCAGTTGAATCAGAGGATCAAAGAAACCACAAGTATTTACAAGGATGATCGGTTGATGAAATTGACCAAGCTTCTTAAGCGATAATACTTCAAACAACTCTTCAATAGTGCCGGTACCTCCAGGAAGTACGATGACGGCCGATGTATCTTTAATCAAAAGTTTTTTTCGCTCGGCCATATCAGCTACATGGATCATCTTGCTGACACCTTTGTGTTCCCATTCAACCTCCACCATAAAGTGGGGTATTACTCCTGTCACCTTGCCATTTAGTTCGATGGCACGATCAGCCACTGCGCCCATTAAGCCTGTTGCGCCTCCACCATAAACGATCTCATAATCATCGGAAACCAACTTTTCAGCAAGGGAGCGAGCTTCTTCTTTGTATTCATTACGAATTTTAGGACTTGAAGCGCAAAAAACGGTTATCTTTTTCATTTCTCAATTGTTTAATTATGCTGAATCGCCAGCACACCAAAGTGCAACACCGAGTAATACAACATCTTTTAAAATACTTTGTCCTAGTTTTGACAATTCAGGAAAGCCATATGGAGCTTGCCATACATAACTGGAAGTAAACAAGGCTGACACACTGATCAATAAAATGACTGCTGCTGCCATACCACCCCAAAACGACACCCTTCTTGCAACCGGTTTGGCGGCTATGGCAACGCCTATTGCCATTTGCAGGAAGGCAATAATTTGTGAAAAAGCATAAGGTGTAATGTATTTAAGCATCCATCTGAATAAGTCAGAATGGGATAAAATCTGTTTCAGATGATCTGCTTCAGAGTTTTTTAACTTCATCAGACCAAGCCAGATAAACGCAATTGCGAAGCCATATCGTAAAAGAAATTGCCCAAGTTTTTTTAAACTATTTGCCAGCATATCATTAGAAAATTGAGATTCCTGTTTTTGTTGTAAATAATTCAAGTGCTTTCACACCAGCCAATGAGTTGCCATATTTATCCAATCCCGGACTCCAGACACACATGGATAAAAGTCCTGGTATAATTGCAGCGATTCCACCACCAACTCCACTTTTCCCCGGCATCCCAACCCGGAATGCAAAATCACCAGCCGCATCGTAGGTGCCACAGGTGAGTAATAATGAATTGATTCGCTTGGCCTGACTGGGTGTTAAATATTTTCGATTATTGATTGGATGCACCCCATGATTGGCCAGAAATAGAAAGGCACGGGCAATGTCATTGCAATTCATCGACAGGGAGCAATGCCCAAAATAAAAGTCGAGCACTTCGTCCACATCAGAATCAATATTGCCATAGCTTTTCATAAAGTGCGCCAGAGCTGCATTGCGATGACCAAATTGCTTTTCAGATTGAAAAACAGCGTCGTTCATCTTTATGGTTTTGTTGCCCGATAATTCGCGAATGAAGTTAATCATCTCAGGTAATGAATTATCTGTATTGGTAACCACACAATCGGCTATAACTACAGCACCTGCGTTTATAAACGGATTGCGAGGTTTTCCGTTTTCATGTTCCAGCTGAACCAGTGAATTAAAAGGGTTGCCCGAAGGCTCTTTGCCAACACGTTTCCATAAGTCGTCCTTAAGGATCGAGAATGCTTTGGTTAAACTAAAAACCTTTGATATACTTTGAACTGAGAATTTTTCGTTAGCACTTCCGGTTTCAAATTTATCGCCATTAATTAAATGTACTGCGATACCAAACTGACTGCCTTCAACTTTACCAAGTTCAGGAATGTAATCAGCAACTTTACCTTCAGAAAGTAAAGGCTGAACTTCTTCTGCAATTTCATCTATAACAGATTGCCAGTTTATCTCAGAATTGAAACGGCTCATAGTTTAATTTCTCTTTTTGAAAGGAATCTGATATTCCAAAGTGTAAGTGAAACTAAGGTTCGTAGGACGATCGCGACGGCCATAGCCAGGAATCGAATAGGGCTCCAGTTCGTTGTCTTTTCCAACATTAATAATTGATCGCACACGCACGGACCAGCCCATGTAGATATTTTTCAGAACTTCAGATCGGAGGCCAAATACAAATTCAGCCCAGTGCGATCCAACTGTTGATGTACCTATACTGCCATTGGCAGGTCCCCAATAACCTTCTTCAATGGTGTACCGCGGACAGTCATGTTCCTGCACAGCAATACCATACCTGACGCCTAACAGAATATTGTCGTTATTGCCAATTTCCTCAACCTTGAACACATTGTAGTCAACTCCTGCACGAATAAAACTACCATTGGACGTATATTCCATCTTAGTGTTATTGATGTCTACATTTTCATAACCTAACTCGGCGGCCACCTGCCATTTACGATTTAAGGTTAAGCGAGCGTTAGCTTCAACTCCAAATCGCTCATCAGCAAAGAAATGAGTAATGAACGGCGCCAGGTCAATACCAACAGCTAATCCGGGATTACCTCTGTTGGCTAACTTTTTCTCCTCTTTACTAAGCTCTTCATCTGTCTTCTGTGCCCAGGTTAGCGTGGTAGCCAATATGAGGCTAAGGCTCAATATATATCTTAACATTTTCAAGGTTTTCATTATACAATACTGAAGCGTAATCAATTACCACTGAGTCAACGAAGTTGTTAGTGTACTTAACACTATCGAGGTTAAGGTTGTATGTAAATCCGCATTCCCCCGATACATAACTTAACTGTCTTTGGTAGTAGAATATAAGTGTATCGTTTAAGTCACTGGCAATGGCTTTTTCGCGTATTACAAATTTTGAACTATCAATATTTATATCAACAGGCATATGCATACTCTTCGTTTTAACACTATCAATCAGGATTGAATCATTAGGTGCGTTCAATCCCCATAGGTAGAAGCCATTTAATGAAGTGTCTTTGGCAACTCCCGAACTTCCTGAATATAGTCCTGCCTGAATGTTACTTTGTCCTGAGAGGCAAAGGTCATTTTCGGTGCATGAGGAACTTATTATTAATATGGCGATAATTATTAACTGCCAGTAATTTTTTGCATTCATATCAATATGCTTTGTTGCAAAAATAACAGGATCGAATAAGAAAGGACGAATTAGTTAATAAAAAATGTGAAAGATAAATATTTCAGATAGTGCACTGTACGAATTCGAACATGCATCTGTACGGTTTTGGACGTCAATTATTGGGTTTTTATTTATGTAAATAGCAGGTATGTAAGTATATATGATTTTCGGTCTGTTAATTGATACCATCGGGTCGTAAAAAAATAAATATAGAGAAGTTGATTATGAAGAACCGTTTACTAATGCTGGCATTTTTACTTACAATTGCCGGTTTCGGGCTGATTACGGCCCAATCAAATAAAATTAGCTTTGAAGAATATAAACTTGATAATGGATTACATGTTATTCTTCATCAGGACAAAGCTACTCCAATTGTCACTGTTTCAGTGATGTATCATGTGGGTTCGAAAAATGAAAACCCGGAATTGACCGGATTCGCACACTTTTTTGAGCACTTGATGTTTGAAGGCACCGAGAATATTGGTCGTGGCGAATACTCGAATTACGTAGAACGTGCCGGAGGTACATTAAATGCCAATACGTCGCAGGACAGAACTTACTACTACGAAATCTTACCATCCAATCAATTGGAGCTAGGACTTTGGTTAGAGTCTGAGCGTATGCTTCATGCAAAAGTGGACGAAATTGGTATTAGCACACAAAAGCAAGTGGTGACTGAGGAGATGAAGCAAACAGTTGATAGCCGCCCTTATGGTACTTTAATGGAGGAAATTACCAAAAGAGCTTTTAAAGAGCATCCTTATCAATGGCGTGTGCTTGGTTCGGCAGAACATATTTTTGCGGCAAAAGACCAGGATTTTGTTGATTTCTACAAGGAGTTTTATGTGCCAAATAATGCAGTATTGGTACTTGCCGGTGATATCGATATAGATAATGCTAAAAAAATGATTGACAAGTATTTCTCAGGAATACCAAAAGGACAGAAGGAAATATATCGTCCAACTGTGGTTGAAGCTCCGCTAAATGGTGAAATACGCGATGTGATTTATGATAACGTACAGTTGCCATTGGTAGCTCAGGCATATCGCACACCTGCTTTAGGTACTGAAGATTACTATGCTTTATCAATGTTGAATACTTTATTGTCTGACGGACAAAGCTCACGAATTAAGAAATCATTGGTTGATGAGAAGCAGAAAGCTATAGAGGCTGGGGCGTTTGCTCTTCCGTTTGAACATCCTTCATTAGCAGTTATATATGCTTTGCCTAACATGGGCGTGAGCCCTGACGATTTAGAATCGACGCTTGATGCAGAGATTAATAAAGTAAAAACTGATCTTATCTCGGAGCGTGAATTCCAGAAATTGCGTAATAAAGTTGAGAATGCATTTGTTAACTCAAATGTAAAATTGGAGAAGCGTGCCGAGAACTTAGCAACTAACTATACTTATTACAAGAATACAGATTTAATTAACACAGAATTGGATAAGTATTTGGCTGTAACACGCGAAGATATTAAACGTGTAGCAAATAAGTATCTTGTTAAAGATAATCGCGTTGTACTTCACTACTTACCGAAGTCTCAGCAGAATTAATAGTTATTTGAATTCGATTACTGATTAAAAAAGATAAGTCCGACTAAGAATCGTGACACAAAAAATTAGAAGAATGAAGAAATCAGTTTTATTTATACTGGCTCTGTTTGTAGCCTTTAATATAAATGCCCAATTAGATAGGACTACAGCGCCTAAAGCAGGTCCAGCTCCTAAAGTTAATATTGGCAAACCTAAGTCCTTTGAGTTAAAAAACGGGCTGAAAGTTTTTGTCGTAGAGAATCATAAAGTACCTGTTGTATCGTATACTTTATCACTTGACTTAGATCCGCTTGTAGAAGGCGATAAGGCTGGATATGCAAGTTTATCTGGTGGTCTAATGTCAGCTGGAACCGATAACAGATCAAAAGCAGAAATAGATGAAGCCATTGATTTTATTGGTGCATCACTTAACACAAGTGCTGGTGGTATTTCTGCCGGCTCTTTAAAAAAGCACTCTGATGAGTTGCTTTCAATCATGACCGATGTTTTATACAATCCTTCTTTTCCTACCGAAGAACTTGAGAAAACTAAGAAGCAGATGCTGACTGGTTTAAAATCTCAAAAAGATGACCCTAAAGAAATTTCTTCAAACATTAAAAACGTTTTACGATTTGGCAAAGATCACCCTTATGGAGAAATTCTGACAGAAGAATCGATAAACAATATTTCTGTTGATGATTTAAAATCGTACTACCAGACGTATTTCCGTCCAAATGTGGCTTACCTGGTAATTGTAGGTGATATCACCGTTAAAGAAGCCAAGAAACAAGCTAAGAAGTACTTTGCAAAATGGGAGGCTAAAGATGTTCCAACTTACAAGTACGATGCACCAAAGCCATTTGATACGCCAATGGTTGTTGTGTCGAACAAAGATGGATCAACACAGTCGGCTATTTCATTATCGTATAATGTAGACCTTAAGCCAGGTAGTGAAGATGCTATTAAAGCCAGAGTAATGAACCAGGTGCTTGGTGGCGGATCTTTCAGCGCACGTTTATTCCAGAATTTACGCGAAGATAAAGGATTCACTTATGGCGCTTATTCATCATTGAGCAGTGATGAGCTGACTGGTGGATTTAATGCAGGAGCGAATGTTCGTACCAATGTAACCGATAGTGCTTTCACGGAAATTATTTATGAGATGAAGCGCTTACGTACCGAGTTGGTACCGGAAGAAGATTTGGAATTGGTGAAAAACTCATTAACAGGAGGTTTCTCTCGTGCTTTAGAAGATCCGGGTACCGTTGCGCAATTTGCTTTGAACATCGAAAAGTACAATCTTCCTGATGACTATTACGAGACCTATCTTGAAAGATTAAGCGCTGTTACACCAGAAGATGTAAAAGCTATGGCCCAGAAATATCTGACACCAGAAAATGCCTTGATTCTTGCTGTTGGTGATGTGCCGAATATGAAGGCCAGCTTAGCGAAATTTGCCAAAGATGGTAAAGTAGCGATGTATGATTTTTATGGAAACGAAGTTAAAGCAATGCCATTGCCAGCTGACCTGACTGCTGAAAAGGTAATCAATAAATATGTTGATGCTATTGGTGGTGCTGATGCGCTTAATGCTGTTAACGATTATGCTTTGGAAGGAACAATGAGTGTTCAAGGCATGGCGTTAAGTACAAAGGTGTATAGCAGTCGTCCGAATAAACAGTGCATGGAAACTTATATGCAGGGCAACCTAATGCAAAAGCAGGTGTTCAATGGTGAAGCTGGTAAAGTTATCAGCCCAATGGGAGAGCAGAACATGGAAGGAGAAGCATTAGAAGCCATGAAAGTAGAATCCATCCTTTTCCCGGAAACACAATATGCAGAACTGGGATACAAGCATGAAATTCTAGGTGCTGATAATGTAAATGGTCAAGGTGTGGTGAAAATGAAAGAAATTTCACCATCAGGAAATGAAAAGACTGTTTTCTATAGCCGCGAAACCGGATTAAAAGTAAAAGAAGTAAGCAATACTCCACAAGGAGCAGTTGCAATTACTTACAACGAGTATACTGAAGTTAAAGGTGTGAAGTTCGCGAATAAAATAACTCAGGTTATGGGACCTCAGACCATTAACATCAGCTTTGAGTCAATCAAAGTGAATGAAGGAATTAATGCAAATGTATTTGATATCTAAAAATCTGAATTCAAAATTCACTTTGTATTCAGGTTATCATTGGCGTGGATTTAGATATCGATGCAATCATAGTTTTTAAAATATCTGATTTTTTTATTTCGGATTAAAGTTAGATTGATAGTTTGAAGATTGCTAAAAAGAGAAGGCAGCCCAATGGGGTTGCCTTTTTCTATGCTCTGAATTCATAATTGTTATAAAGCTGCGACCTGTAGCCTGATACTTCCTAAGCATCTTTGAGATGCTAAGGAAGTGGGTGAAGTCTACCCCTCGTTCCGCTACGTCGTTATTAACGAAGCCTGTTCCGCCCAAACGAAAACCTTTGGCTTAAATCATTTTCACCCCCTATTCCCAACAGCTACTAATTATTGAAAAATTAAACACTTTCTAAAAAACTTCTCTACTTTTCAAATTTCGACTATTTTTGTGCTTCTGATTAAAAATCATAACATTAAAATATGGCACAAGAGGACGTTTTTAAGAAGCTGGTAGCTCATTGTAAGGAGTACGGTTTTGTTTTTCAATCAAGCGAAATCTATGATGGATTAGGCGCTGTATACGATTATGCGCAAAACGGGGTAGAGCTGAAGAATAATATCAAGAAATACTGGTGGGATGCCATGGTATTGTTGCACGAAAATGTTGTCGGCATTGATTCGGCGATTTTTATGCACCCAACCACCTGGAAAGCTTCGGGCCACGTTGATGCTTTTAACGATCCTTTGATTGATAACAAAGACAGTAAAAAACGTTACCGTGCCGATGTGTTGATCGAGGACTTGATTCAGAAATTCGAAGAAAAGATCAATAAAGAAGTAAAGAAAGCGGAGAAGCGATTTGGCGAAAGCTTTGATAAGGCTCAATTCTTAGAAACCAATCCACGTGTTCTTGCCAATCAGAAGAAAATAGATGAGGTACATGCACGTTTTGCCAAAGCATTAAACGATAACGATCTGGAAGATCTTCGTCAGATTATTGTTGATTACGAAATTGCCTGTCCGATATCAGGTACTAAAAACTGGACCGATGTTCGTCAGTTCAACTTGATGTTCTCAACCGAGATGGGATCAACCGCTGATGGTGCTCAAAAAATATACTTGCGACCGGAAACGGCCCAGGGTATTTTCGTTAACTACCTGAATGTGCAAAAGACTGGCCGTATGAAACTGCCATTTGGTATTGCGCAGATTGGTAAAGCCTTCCGTAATGAGATTGTAGCTCGTCAGTTTATCTTCCGTATGCGTGAGTTTGAGCAGATGGAGATGCAATTCTTTGTTCGTCCGGGTGAAGAGATGAAGTGGTTCGAATACTGGAAAGATGCTCGTTTGCGTTGGCACAAGTCATTGGGAATGGGTGAGGAAATGTACCGTTTCCACGATCATGAGAAATTGGCGCACTATGCCAATGCGGCTACTGACATTGAATTTAAAATGCCATTTGGCTTTAAAGAAGTGGAGGGCATCCACTCGCGTACCGACTTTGATTTAAACCAGCATCAGGAGCATTCAGGTAAGAAAATTCAATACTTCGACCCAGAGTTAAACAAGAGCTACGTACCTTATGTGGTGGAGACATCGATTGGTGTTGATCGTATGTTCTTGTCGATTATGGCCAGTGCCTATAACGAGGAAGAAGTAGAAGGTAAAGATGGTAAGAAGGAAACGCGTGTGGTGTTGAATCTACCTCCTGTATTAGCCCCAATCAAATTGGCTGTGATGCCATTGGTTAAGAAAGATGGCCTGCCGGAAAAAGCACGTGCGATTATTGATGAGTTGAAGTTTGATTTCAACTGTCAGTACGATGAAAAAGATAGTATTGGTAAGCGTTACCGCCGTCAGGATGCGATTGGTACACCGTTCTGTGTAACGGTTGATCACCAGGCATTGGAAGACGATACGGTTACCATTCGTTACCGTGACACCATGGAGCAGGAGCGTGTGAAGATTTCTGAACTTCAAGGTATCATCAGTAAGAAAGTAAGTATGCGCGAAGCATTTAAAAACTTATAAAAGTATAGAGTTATCAGGCAGAAGGCAGAAATGTCCAAATGCTGAAAAATATAAAGCCCGGTTGATGATTCAATCGGGCTTTGTTCTGTTTTAATATTATTTCGTTATTCGAAAAATCAACACCGAGTCGCTGAGACGCCGAGTTCATAAACAATTTATGTTTCGAACTATATTATCAAATCCCTAAGGATTCCCTTCCTGTCTCTGTGTTTTTTCAAATTTTGATTGGTATTAATCAACTATAACTAAGCATTATTTCCAGTATTAAAGAATGAAATAGCTTCTCGTAGCTGTTCGGCCTGTGCTGCCAACTCTTCTGCACTTGTCGCCAGTTCTTCACTGGAAGCCGCATTTTGCTGTGTTACTTTGTTTAACTGCTGCACTGCATTATTTACCTGAGTGGCACCGTTATTTTGCTCGTAGCTTGCTGACGAGATTTCCTGTACCAGGTTGGTTGTATTTTCAATTTTCGGAATCACCTGATGCATTATCTCTCCGGCTCCACTTGCTGTTTCCAAACTGTTTTGAGCCAGGCCAACGATCTCTTCGGCTGCTTTTTTGCTGTTCTCAGCTAACTTTCGAACCTCTGCGGCAACTACAGCAAATCCCCGGCCATGATCTCCGGCGCGAGCCGCTTCAACAGCGGCATTGAGAGCCAGGATATTTGTCTGCGCAGAAATATCGTTGATAACCGTAATTTTCTCGGTGATTTCACGTGTAGCAGCCACCGTTTTTTCTGAGCTCTTAGCAACATCTTTGATGCTATTATTGGCATCCAGGGTGACGCTTTCTGTCTCTTTTGAATTCTCGGTATTGGCACTAATGTTGGCCGATATCTGCTCAATGGTTGAAGATACCTCTTCTAATGAGGTGGCCTGTTCGTTGGCGCCTTGAGCCAGTTGCTCAGAGGCACTGCTCACCTGACCACTGGCCATCACAAGGTTATTGGCATTCATTAGTAATTCATCGATGATGCCACTTAATTTATTGATTAACTCGTACAGCGAATTGGTTAATAAGCCCAGTTCATTATCCTTGTCAGACAATTGAATGTTAATATTCAGCTCTCCTTCTGCAACTTTTTTTAAGTTGACAATGGCCTGCTCAAGAGGTTTTTGCACCCTGGCTTTTATAACCAGGTACATCGGCAATCCTATGCCATATAATAATGGTAGTATCCATATGGCGGATTTAATCCCCATCTGACCGGCCAGAAAGCCAAACCATATGCATATAAGGACGTAAACCGTCAGTGCAAAAAACACATTCAAAAGAAATGACTTCTTAAAAATCATTTTGAATATGAAATATATGGCAGGTATGTTTGCCAATAAGATCAAGCCTAGTACTATAAGATCATTCATAAAATTTGGTATTTATTGGTTATTTAAATTATTTGGGATAGCCAATTCATTGGCCATTACTTTTTCAACTGTTTCGATCAGATTTTGATAAACTTTTGGTTTATAGATAAACCCTTTGAAGCCCGCCTCAATGATTTCTTTTAAATAGATGCGCTCCTCATGCATAGTGATTGCAATGATTGGCAGTTGAGGTAATTTCCTGTTTACTATTTTGGTGGCCAGTATGCCATTCATAACAGGCATTTCGATGTCGCAGAAAACCAAGTCAGCCTTGTGTAGTAATGGGCTGTTTATCAGCTCTTCACCATTTACATATTTAGCCAGTAGGTTGCAGTTGAAACTTTTTTTAAGATGAAGTTCCAAGGCATCAAGAAATGGCAGGCTGTCATCCACTAATATTATTTGTAAACACTTATCTTTCATCATCATGTATAATGAGAGCAAAAGTAGCATGATGGTGTTTTTTAGGCCGTTGTGTTTACTTCACAAATAGATGTGGTAATCACTACAATTACTATGTGGTTTACCACATTTTGTTTAAATTTTTCACCACGAAGAAAATAAGAACACTGGGATAAGCTGTAAATCAAGCCCCAAAGTGGGCGATATTTATTAGCATAGGGCGAAGTGTAACGCAGCCCTATGTAACTAACGAGTTAATTAACCCGGTGCAATTACAGATGTTGTATTCCGCACACATTACCATGCACCGGAATACAGCAAAGGTTTAACCTCTATGCAGGAATGGATAGGAGGTTTATAAGATAGAAACTGACTTTGTTAGATAAAAGCTTAAATAGAAACCACTTTATTCTTGATTGCCCATACAATCAGGCCGGCATTGTTCTTTGTCATCGTTTTTTGCATTAGTCTCGACTTTGTGGTTTCGACAGTTCGGAGACTCACAAAAATTTTATCGGCGATCTCTTTATTGGTCAATCCGCTGCAAAGGAGTTGAAGAATTTCTGTTTCCCGATCGCTTATTTTCAGGAGCTCTTTCTTTTCTTCGATAATTTCTTTTTCTATGCCCTGCATCTCAACAATTACCGAGCGTAGCAATTCATCCGAAAAGAAATTGCCACCATTGTACACATCTCTTACTGCTGTCTCCAGTTCGTTGGTTGGCGATTGCTTCAGTACAAATCCTTTAGCGCCAGCTGTCACCATTTTATAATAGAATTTCCGGTCGGCAAACATGGTGAGTGCAATTATCTTTATTTCCGGTTTGAGGCTTAAGGCAAGTTGCGTCATCTGTACACCATCCATTACGGGCATATCAATATCGGTCAATACAATATCCGGATCAATATTTTTTAAATCATCAATAAACTCCTGACCATTTGAATATTCACCAATGATCTCAAAATCTTTCACTTTGCTTATTATTAATTTGAGACCTTCGCGTATCATTTCGATGTCTTCTACTAAAACCAGTTTAATCATAGCCTTGAGTTTTCAGTTTAATCGTTACTTGCACCCCTTTGCCCGGTGAAGTTATATAATTGTATTTGCCATTAATCCGTTTTATCCGGTTTTCAAGGTTTAGCAACCCAAAACCTTTATTTGTGTTCCGCACCTTTTGAAGATCAAAACCGTCACCATTATCAGTGTACGACACTTTGAGCAATGACTGATGCATCGAGAATGCAATGGTAAGTTGCCTTGCATTCGAGTGTTTGATGGCATTATTGACCAATTCAACCAGAGTGCGGTAAATGGTAAATTCTATAATCTCAGGAAAACGCTGGTCGAGCTCGTCATTAATTGAAAATTTAATCTGAGTGGCATTTCTTATTTTCTCAATAAACGAGCGGATGGCCTGTGCCATACCATATTCGTTTAAAATAACCGGACTCAGGTTGTTCGATATTTCTTTAACCGTGTTGGTTGAATCGACTAAAATGGTATGGGCTCGCTGGGCATATTCTTTAAGTTGCTTATCATTACTTTCGTTAATGATGGTATCAACATATATTAAACCTGTTGAAAGAAGAGGTCCCAAGCCATCATGCAATTCCTTAGCATAGCGTTCGCGCTCTTTTTCTTCAGATTTTACCATGGTGCTGAATATGCGCTTATCCATACTCTTTTGCTCGCTTAAATCTTTGATAAAACCCCAGTAAAACTGATTACCTTCAATGATGATTTTGCGTGTGTTGATTTCGATTGGGACTGAGGAACCATCTTTTCTTAAGCCTTCTGCTTCAAACAGGTTAGGTTTTGAGGAATACTCAGTGGCATTTTCAAAAAAGATCTGATCCCATTTTTCACTCTCATCCACTAAAAAGCACTTATAATTCTGGTGTATCAGGTCTGTTTTTGAATAATCAAAAATCTTGCAGAAGCTATTGTTACAGTCCACAATTTGTTTCGCTTCATCAATAAGCACAATACCATTGGCTGTGGTTTCGAATATTGAACGATACTTATTTTCACTTCCCCGTAATTGCAGTTCAGCTGTCTTGCGCTCTGTAATGTCATCCTCGAACATTACCACATGCTTAATTTCTCCTTGATTATCTTTTAGGGGGTAGAAGTAACATTCAATCCAACGCTTTGCTTTCGTCGCTGTTTCAAGCTTAAGTTCATCTGAGGTTCGTTCTGCATCGTAATATACCGATGGTAGTTTTACTACTTCGCCACTAAGTGCCTTTTTTACAAAAGGAGTGAAGCCCATTTCTGCAAGCTGTTGATCGTGGAGTACATTTAAGCGTTCAGATATTTCGTCTTTATTATCTTTAGTAATGTTCCACATCTTCAGGTAAGCCTTGTTAAAACTATTGACGCTGCCATCTTTGTTGCAGATTAAAATAGCCAATGGCGATTGCTCCATTAAACTTCTAAAGCGTTCTTCACTCTCCTGTAGCTTATCCTCAGCTTCTTTGCGCTTTGATATATCACGGGTAATGCCCACCTCCTCAATTTTATTGGTATTGGCATTGTAGTGGAAGAAAGAAACTAATTCAGCTGATACTTCCGAGCCATTTTTATGAAGCAAGGTCAGGTTGTCTGTGTAATTGCGAACGATCTTTGTTGTAATAAAATCAGAATAGCGTAAGGGAATCAACTCCTTCAATAGACTAAGTGAGCTTTCAGATAAGATATCATCTATGGTTAAATTCAGGTATTCTGTATCGGTGTAGCCAAGTACCTTCTGAACTGAAGGACTGATGGTGAGCATTTTGTTTTCTATGGGATCGAAGGTCCAGATGATGTCCGAAATATTATTGGTCAGATTGGTGTATGCTTTCAGTTCATTAACAGACGCCTGGTACTTTGACTCAAGTTCTTTCACTTGTTTCTTCAGAAGTGCATTTTCATGTAATAAGTCTTCGTTACTCTTTGGCATGTAGCAAGTGTTCTGAATCAACTGATTATTGAATCTCTCTAATGATTTTAAGAGGGCAATTCAATAATTGACGTTGATCTCATATTATTTGATTATTCAATTTACAAATATCTATTAGGATTGAAAAACACAGCTATCGGTTTTAAAGTCGATAGCTATGTGCCTGAGATGATTTTCTTATGTTGGTCGATGTTCATGGAATTCGTATTTAAACAATGAATATTCAGAAATATTGCTTTTCAGTCTATGTCTTGTCAATAAATTCTTACAGAATAACACAGATTTTAATTTTTCCTGTGAAAATCGTATTACTGCAAATCAGTTTTATAATCTGATAGAATTTTAGTGCGCAGGCCAGTCAAAAAGGCGGGCCCGCGTTGGACTGTGGGATGAAGCTTCCCCCGATGGCTATCGGGGTTACTAGACTGTATGTTTGTGGAAGCATAAGCTAATTAGGTCTTCTTTGTTATAAAAGAAGTATTCATCAAAACTAGACTTTTTTCCTTTCTTTTTGTGGCAATGACATCGGAATGATTAAGAATTGAGTATTCTTAATTATTTCAGCTAAAGTAGGCTTTGGGACAACGTCCCATGATGGTGATGTTTAGGTATCTTCTTTAGGCTCTTTAAAATACAATGCAAACAATTGTTTGGGACCAATATGTGTGCGAATGACCCAAAAAGCATTAAAAAAGATAAAAGTAATTGATAATACAATCAAAGTGGCCAGTCCTTCGTGCGACATCAGATGATGCGTGTTATTGCTAATAGACTCAATGATTCGGTTTCCACTAAACAAGCCAATAACAATGTGCTCGACATAACTAAAAGCGATATAGCCAATCAAATATATAAGGCTGCGAAATAGCACACTGAAGATATTTGGCAGATGCTTGTATTTGTTGGTTAATTTGATGTGATCTAAAATCACCACCACCTTACCTAATACCAAAGCACCAACAAATGCTGATACAAAGCCCCGGTATTCAATCTCGTACTGCGCTAAAAAAGCTTTTTTGAGGATGGCAAAGAAGGAAAAGCAAATCAGGAAGAATAGGGTCACTGATAAAACTGCTCTAAACTCATCAATTAATTCAGATTTTGAAACCATATCTATAGTTTTAGATTAAGAACGTCAGAATGCCTGAAATTATCTGACGTTAATAAATTTACAAAAACTTTTGTGATATATGGAAGTGTATGATGTTGGTAAGGGTATAAGCCAAGTGGGTGTCCAAAAACTATGCTCGCTGATCGAGATGGTTGCCGAGCGGAGCCGAGGTAGTGTCGAGATCGAATTTTATTATTGCTGATTATCAACTAATAATCACTTCGAATTCCCTTCGACTCCGCTCAGGGAGCGGCTCAGTGAACGGATGCTTATCGTATTTTAACGCCTTCTTCTTAGAACCTATGTCACAGCTGGTGGGGGTTTTACAATACGTTCTTTAACCTTTATCTTATAATTCGTTCATTCAGATGAGATAAAAGATTGGCAATATGTACCTGAGTGTACGAAAAATGTACATAAAATAAGGAAACGTCCACAAAAGAGATGACAGAGAGTACTAAAGTATACGAAAAATGCATATAAACTTAGGAAACGTCCACACAAAAAGTGGCACAGTGTATATGAGTATACGATAAATGCATATTAACAATTGAATCGTCCATGCAAAAGACGTTAAGACGTACAAAAGTGTATGAAAAATGGGTTTGAATGAGAGAAACATACACAACGAAGAAGGGAGTGGAATTTTACATGGGGTCTGTTCAATAAACTGTGTCATCCGTTAATTTTTCTTTTTCAAGGCCCTTCACAAATCATAGGGTTTTGGAAAAGAAAAATTTCATTTTGTATATCGCTCATCAAATATAATGCATAATTGAGATTGTATAGTTCTCCACGCCAGCATTGGTCCCTGCCAATTATCCAGGACAAATTGCTTTTGAATCAGGTACAATAGCTTCATTAGAGCCAGATCGCTACTGAACAGGCGTTTTGTTTTGGTTACCTTCCTTAGTCTGCCATGAAAGTTTTCAATAACATTGGTGGTGTATATCAACTTCCTCACTTCTGGTGGATATTTATAGAAATTAGTTAATCTTTCCCAGTTACTTTGCCAACTTCTGGTACAGTGTGGATACTTGACTTCCCACTTACTACAGAAGTTTCTAAAGCTTGTTTTGAAGCCTCAATATTAGGAGCTTTATATATCTGTTGCATATCTTTCAATACAGCTCTACTTTCTTTGTAAGGCACATAACGCATAGTGTTCCGTACCTGGTGAATGACGCATAATTGTACATCTGTTGCAGGATAGCTAGCCTCAATTGCTTCGGCAAATCCCTTAAGGTTGTCAATGCTTGCGATTAGGATGTCATTTACACCACGTGTTCTCAAATCTGTTAAAACACAAAACCAAAAGTTAGCGCCTTCAGCTTCCCCCAGGTACATGCCCAGAATGTCTTTGAGTCCTTCTCGGTTAACGCCAATTACACAATAAACAGCCTTGTTTACTATTCGCTGTTCTACTTTTACCTTGAAGTGAATGGCATCCATCCAAACCATTGGATAAATAGCTTCTAAAGGCCGTTGTTGCCATTGGGTTAGTTCCTCTATTACAGCATCAGTAACCGAACTAATAGTGGCTTCTGAGGTCTCCAAACCGTACATTTCCAACATATGTTTACGGATATCACTGTAACTCAACCCTAAACCATACATCGAAATAATCTTACGATCCAGTTCTTCATTCAGAACCCGCTGGCGTTTCTTAACAAGCTGGGGTTCAAAACTACTATTTCGATCACGAGGTGTATGAAGTTCGATGTTGCCTATACTGGTTTTTAAGTTCTTTGAAAGCTTGCCATTCCGTCGGTTGGGCTCTTCTTCATTCAATAGATGAGATTCCATTTCACCTTCCAGACTTGCTTCTAAAAAACGCTTAATTAAAGGGGTTAAAATACCTTCTGAACCTGTAAGCCCTTTGCCTGCTTTCAGCTTTTCAATAGCTTCTTGTTCAAATGCTTCAAAATCAAATTTCTTTTTCATGTCATTCAAGTTATAAAGATTAAACTTGTTTGACACACTTAATTAAACAGTCTCTTTACATGTCCAACCCTAAACCCAAAACTCCAAACTTCTCCCACCTCTCATTTCTTCACTCTTCACTTTTACCTCTTCACTATTCACTATTAGTTTTCCACTCTTCACTAATTTAAATTAGTTAAAGGCCATACAAACAAAAAATTGTATTTTTGGCAATTATCCGTAAAAAGGCCAAAAATCAGGGCCAATTTTTACGGTTTATTTGATTGAAAATAAGTTATTATGAAGCAATATACGCGATTGAATCTTATACTCGGCTGGCTCACCTTTTTTATCTCTGCCGTCGTTTACACAATGACCATCGAACCAACTGCCTCTTTTTGGGATTGCGGGGAGTTCATCTCAACATCCTATAAGCTGTTGGTGGGGCACCCTCCCGGGGCACCGTTCTTCATGATCATGGGTCGATTCTTCTCGTTATTTGCACCCGACGAAGCATCCGTAGCTTTAATGATTAATATGATGTCGGCATTGGCCAGTGCCTTAACCATCATGTTTTTATTCTGGACGATTACCCACCTGGCAAAAAAGATATTTATCACCGAAGAAGAACCACCTATCTGGCGTACTTGGGCGGTGATGGGTGCAGGACTTGTCGGTGCACTGGCTTACACTTTCTCTGATACCTTTTGGTTTTCAGCGGTCGAAGGTGAGGTTTACGCCATGTCGTCTTTATTTACCGCCGTGGTATTCTGGGCCATCCTTAAATGGGAGAATGTAGCAGGCAAGCCCTATTCCAACCGTTGGTTAGTGCTGATTGCATACCTGATGGGCTTATCCATCGGGGTTCACTTGCTTAACCTACTGGCCATTCCGGCCATTGTAATGGTTTACTACTTCAAGATGTATGAAGTCAACCGTAACAATACCCTTAAGGCCTTAGGTATTTCGGCCGTTATCCTTGGTGGTATTTTATACGGAATCATTCCTGGCGTGGTAAAAATTGCCAGTTGGTTCGAGTTGGCTTTCGTTAATGGGTTTGGATTACCGTTTAACACAGGCGCCATCTTTTACATGGTATTGCTATTGATCGTATTGGTGGCCGGTGTATGGATCACTTACAAGAAAAAGATGGTGATTGCCAACACGGTTATTTTAGGTATTACCGTTATCATGATTGGTTACTCATCCTTTGCGATGATCGTAATCCGCTCATTTGCCAATCCGCCAATGGATCAGAACTCACCTGAGGATGTTTTCTCATTAATGTCGTACCTGAACCGTGAGCAATATGGCGACCGCCCATTGTTCTTCGGACAAAATTATAACTCACCACTTGATCGCAACGCCATGCGTAATAAAAAGGGATCTCCTGTACGCATTAAAAAAGATGGCGAATATAAAATTGTTGATTACCGTCCGACCTATGAGTTTGACGATCGTACCACCACCATGTTCCCGCGTATGTACAGTCGCGAGGGACGTCATATTAACGAATACAAAAAGTGGACAAACCTGAAAGGGCGCCGCGTAATGGTGGATGATGACATGGGTAGGCAACAGCCAATAATGGTACCAACCTTCTGGGAAAACTTTAAGTTCTTTGTTAATTACCAGGTCAACCATATGTACTTCCGCTATTTCATGTGGAACTTTGCCGGACGACAAAACGATATTCAGGGACATGGCGAGCCGCATAAAGGGAACTGGATAACGGGTATCAAATTCTATGACGAATGGCGTTTGGGCAAGGAAGAGTTACTTCCGGATATTTATGCCAATAATCCGGCACGAAATAAATACTACCTCTTACCACTAATCCTCGGTATTGTAGGATTGGTTTTCCAGTACAATGCAGGTAAAAATGGTAAGCAAGGCTTCTGGATTGTGATGTTACTGTTCTTCTTAACCGGACTGGCCATTGTACTATACCTGAATCAAACACCAATACAGCCTCGTGAACGGGATTATGCCTACGCCGGCTCATTCTATGCTTTTGCCATCTGGATTGGATTGGGTGTTTTAGCCATTGTTGATGGTCTTAAACGCTTTGTTCCGGGATCTGTTGCAGCTGTAATTGCCACCACAGCATCCCTATTGTTGGTGCCTGTGTTGATGGCCAGCGAAAACTGGGACGATCACAACCGTTCGGAGCGTTACGTAGCGCGCGATCTGGCACATAATTACCTGAATAGTTGTGCCGATAATGCCGTATTATTTACCAATGGCGATAACGATACTTTCCCACTGTGGTATGCACAGGAGGTAGAAGGTGTCCGTACCGATGTGCGTGTGTGTAACCTGAGCTACCTTCAAACCGACTGGTACATCGATCAGATGAAGCGCAAGGCCTACAAATCAGATCCGCTGCCATTCTCTTTGGAGCACGATCAGTATGTAAACGGTACAAGAGACGTTGTTTACCTATTGGATCGTATCAAAGGACAGGTTGACCTGAAGCAGGCTATTGATTTTGTAGCAAGTGATAATATAAAAACTAAGCAGGTGCCGGAGTATGCAGGGCGTATAGAATACCTGCCATCGAAACAGTTTATTCTGCCGGCCGACAGCTTAAAAGTACTGCAGCGTGGCGTTGTATCAGATAATGCAGCACATCTCTTAAGCAACAATGTGGAGATTAACCTGAATAAGGATATGATCCTTAAAAATGAGTTGATGATCCTCGACCTGTTATCAAATAACGATTGGGAGCGACCAATTTATTTCGCAGTAACGGTTGGGTCAGATAACTATGTGAGTCTGGAGAACTATTTCCAGCTCGAAGGATTTGCGTATCAGGTAGTACCGATTAAGACGGTGAATGAAGACGGGCAGTTTGGCCGTGTTGATACCGAGCGTATGTACGACAATGTAATGAATAAATTTACCTGGGGTGGTTTTGATAATCCGAATGTGTATTTGGACGAAAACCATATCCGCATGGCCACTAATATTCGTAACAACCTGTCACGATTAGCCCTTGCGCTGATTGATGAAGGTAAAAATGAGAAAGCCGAGCAGGTGCTTGATAAGAGTAACCAGGTATTGAATGGTGATCGTGTGCCGCATAACTATTTCAGCATCTTCCTGGCGGAGGGTTATTTCCGCCTCAATGAATTTGAAAAAGGTGAAGAGATATTGAAAGATTTGGCTTACGACCGTTTGAAAGAGGTTGATTACTTCAATTCATTACCAAATTACAAACGCGCAAGTGCAGGTCGCGAGCCGGATACAGCCATGGCAATTTATATGGAAGTAATTCGTCTGGCACAGAAATATAAGCGTGAGGACTTATTGAAGTTACTCGAAAAGGATTATGAGAAAAACATGCGTCGCATGGGTTTCTTTAATGAATAAGAATGAGTTGGAAGGTTCAGCCACCGGCAATTGTCAGGGCGCTCTTCCCGCATACTTTATGGCGGGAAGACCCTCATGAAAAAACACTCTACCTGACCTTTGATGATGGCCCGGTTGAGAAAGAAACCGGTTGGGTAATGAACCTTTTGGATGAATATAAAATAGAGGCCAGCTTCTTTTGTGTGGGTGAGAATGCAGATAACAATGCACACCTGATGAAGGAGCTGCTTAAAAGTGGACATAGCGTGGGCAACCATGCGTACAACCATTTACCTGCGTGGAAATGTTCACGACAGGCGTATTTCGATAATATTGAGAAAGCGAAACCATTTATTGAAGGTGGCTTGTTCAGACCACCACATGGGCAGTTATATCCGTGGTATATGCAACAGCTTCACAGGCAGTTTAAATCAATTGTTATGTGGGACGTGTTGTCATTGGATTATGACAGGCGTATTTCTCAAAAGGAGGTGTTGAATAATGTACTGAACCATTCACGCAATGGATCAATCATTGTTTTTCACGACTCGGCCAAAGCATGGAAGAATATGCATTATGCATTACCGGCCGCTTTGGATGCTTTATTGAAAGAGGGTTATCAGTTTAAGAAATTAGAGATGTAACGATCAATACAACACAAAATGAACATTTTACTTTTAGGTTCCGGAGGACGCGAGCATGCTTTGGCATGGAAAATGGCACAAAGCGAGAAATTATCAAAACTGTTTATTGCACCGGGTAATGCCGGAACTTCGCAGGTTGGTACCAATGTTAACCTGAATCCGAATGATTTTGAAGCTGTTAAAGCTTTTGTCTTGGACAATGCGATTAATATGATTGTAGTTGGCCCTGAAGAGCCATTGGTGAGAGGGATTAAGGATTTTGTGTTGAATGATCCGCAGATCGCTCACGTTCCTGTGATTGGCCCGGGTAAAGAAGGAGCCAAACTGGAGGGAAGTAAAGAATATGCCAAGGCCTTTATGATGCGCCATAATATCCCGACAGCCGGTTATTTATCGGCTACTCAATCGAATCTGGAAGAAGGATTGGCCTTCTTAAAAACGCTTAAGGCACCTTACGTGCTGAAGGCTGATGGTCTGGCTGCTGGGAAGGGTGTGTTGATTTTGGATGATCTGGCAGAAGCAGAAGCAGAGCTAAAAGAAATGTTGAGTGGTAAATTCGGTGATGCATCAAGCACGGTGGTAATCGAAGAGTTTTTAAGCGGTATTGAACTTTCTGTATTTGTGTTGACCGATGGTCATGGCTATGTTGTGCTGCCTGAGGCCAAAGATTACAAGCGTATTGGTGAAGGTGATACAGGACTAAATACTGGAGGTATGGGAGCCGTTTCACCAGTTCCTTTTGCCGATGAGGTATTTATGAAGAAGGTACACGATCGCATTGTGAAACCAACCATTGACGGTTTTGTAAAAGACAATATCCCATACAAAGGCTTTGTTTTTATCGGCCTGATGAGTGTGGATGGCGAGCCGTTTGTAATCGAATACAACGTACGAATGGGTGATCCTGAAACAGAGGTGGTAATTCCGCGTATCAAATCTGATTTGGTTGATTTATTCGAAGCTGTAGCGGCTGGAGAACTGCGCAAGAAGACCATTGAAGTAGATGAAAGAAGTGCAACTACGGTAATGTGTGTATCGGGCGGTTATCCTGGATCATACGAGAAAGGAAAAGTAATTACAGGTATTGAAAATATTAAAGAAGGGATTGTATTCCATGCCGGAACAACCGACAAAGATGGAGATGTAGTAACTTCTGGTGGTCGTGTTATTGCTATGACCGCCTATGGAGCAAGCAAGGATGAAGCGTTGAAGCAATCGTTCGAAAATGCCAAAGCTATTGATTTCGATGGAAAATATTTCCGCTCTGATATTGGATTTGACCTTTAAGATATAAGTGAAGAGTGAATAACTAAAAGTGAAAAGGATCTGACGGAAGACAGATGACGGAAGACTAGGGACGAAAGAGAGGAGAAGTGAGTGATGAGATGTGAGATTTAAAACTGTTTTGGGTTTGGAGTTTAGGGTTAACGAATAAAGAGTTAAAAGCGAAGCAGAAATTCATCTCCATCATGTAAATCATCTTGAGTCTTGATACTTGAATCTTGTCTCTTGATACTTTGAACGAATAAACAAGGATACGTACCATATGCTTTTTAGAATATTTAACCGGAATGACATAATATCGTTGGCACTGATGCCTTTGCTGTTGATTGGCTTCTGGGCAAACACTTTGCTGTTTGATCAATCACCCAGTTTTCCATTCGACAGTAATCCAATGCCATTGTGGAGTCTGGTTATCAGTGTTCTAAAGAGCAATCACCTTTTAGCATCATCATTGAGTCTGTTAATCGCCTTAATGATGATGTTCAGTATCAATCGCGTGGCAAATCGTTATACTCTATTCAATGGACAAACGAACCTGCCTGGTTTTCTTTATATGCTGCTGGTCAGTGGTTACTTGATGGCTCAAAAATTACATCCGGTGTGGTTCTTTACACCGATGCTGATGTTGAGTATCGAGCGTTTATTCTCCGCTTATGGTGAGCGAAAGCCGATGACCTGGTGTTTTGAGGCTTCTTTCTGGTTATCGCTCGGCACACTGTTTTATGCCAAGGGCATCTACTTTATTGTCTTTGTCTGGATGATCATGTTCATCCTACGCCTGATGAGCATGCGATCGCTTATAGCGTCGATCCTTGGGATGCTTTTACCTTACCTTTTTAGTTTTGGTTATTACTTTTGGTACGAGCAGTCGGGATTGTTTTTGGAGATCATGTTTGAGAATTTTGTATCACCAATTGCCTTCTTCGATCATTCCATTTACTCGCAGATATATAACGGGATACTTATCTTTTTGGTGTTTATCTCCATTTTATCAGTGGTACGGATACTGCCGGCCGTAAAAATTATTACGCGTAAACACTATCGTGTATTTATCTGGATCATTGTTTTGAGTGTGACGGCAGCGATTACACCATATTATTCTCTGGAAGTGATGCCTGTTTGGGCCATTGGTACATCCATTATTGTAGGGCGTTTTCTGACACTGATTCGCCGCACATTTATACAAGATCTCTTTGTTCTGTTATTGGTTATTATCACAATAGCAGGTCAGTTTCTTATTTGATAGGCATTTCCAATGTGTATTAATTTGGTTGGATTTCAATTAAATGGATTTAATAATCGCAAAATAATATTGATCACCAAGAAGCCACCAAGAACATTAAGTTTTTTTCTTTGTGAACTTAGAATCTTAGTGGTAGTACTTACGATTTGTAACTCTAACGTAATTGTTCCTGACTTTTGAGACAACCTCTTATTATTTATGTGTGAAACATGGGAAATATAGATTATTTGAAAGGTATGACTCCTTCTAAACCTACACTGGCGATTTACGGCATTCAGGATCGTATTAATAGCGATACGCCTTTTTATGTGCACGATCATGCCATCACACTGATGGATCAGGGCAAAGTGATCCAGCACCTGACGCTGGAACGCCTGAGTCGTAAAAAGCATGATAATACCATACACGAGCAACTGTACGATTTGCTTAAGGCGGAAGGATTGTTAAAGAAGATGGATTACGATTTGGTGTTTGTTGATAATGTGGTGGGGCGAACCTTCCTTTCATCTTGCGGTCGTTTCCGTTTTGAAGCACCTTTGTCCAATCATCTTTCTGTTACGCCTGAAAAAGGTCGCTGCTGGTGGCTCGACCGGGAGAAGGAGGCCTATGCAATCAACCACGAATTGGCTCACCTTGGTGCCTGCCTGCCGTTCTATGGCCCTTTCGAAGATAATAGCCTGATGATACACTTTGATGGCGGAGGGAGCTTGAGTAATTTCTCGGCATTTACTTTTAAAAACAAGGAATTAAAGGCACTCGAGCATCATTGGGACTTGAAGTATCTGTCCGGATTATTTAATGCCAATGCCCTGGTGTTTGGCATCATTGGTGCAAAATTTAAGGAGCAGAACAGTGTGCCGGGTAAGATGATGGGACTGGCCGCCTATGGCACTTATGATGAAAAGATTGAGGAATGGTTGAAGCAGAACGATTACTTTTCATCTTTATGGGGGAGTAAGAAATCATTCTTTGAAGCAGCGAAACGTGATTTTGGACAAGATATAAATCACCTCGATCAGAAGCATCCCTTCTTACACGATATAGTGGCTACCATGCAGGGAATCTTCCAGCGCGAGCTGATGCTAAAGCTGACCAATCTTCAACAACAAACAGGTGCTGATAATCTGTATTACTCAGGAGGATCGGCGCTAAATATTGTGGCTAATACCGAAATAGTAGAGAGTCAGCTTTTTAAAAATGTATTTATACCACCATGCACCGAAGATAGCGGTCTGTCATTAGGGGCAGCAGCCATATTTGAATGGTATAAGCATGGCAGGGTTGAAAAGCATTCACCATATCTCAATAATTGGGGGCTTACATTGGAAGCTCAATGGGATGCAGATGATATTAAGCAATGTGCTGAAGCGCTTGTTGAAGGTAAGGTGGTGGCGGTTTGCAATGATATGGCAGAGATTGGCCCAAGAGCACTCGGTAATCGATCTATTCTGGCTCTGGCTAACTCCAAGAAGCTGGCTGATAAGGTAAGCATGACCCATAAGAAACGTGAGTGGTATCGTCCTGTGGCTCCCATTATGCTTGAAAAGAATGCTCAATACTTTACAGGGCAAGCATCGATTCATCCTTTGGCAAAATATATGCTGTTAGATTTTAGTATCGATGATAATAAGAAAGCCGAGATTGAAGGTGTCGTACATGTTGACGGGACATCACGTATACAAACTGTAACGAAAGAGGATAATGCATTTATATATGGGTTGCTTAGCTATTTAGATAAGTGCTACAATGTAAAGGCATTGATAAATACTTCATTTAACGTGAGAGGAGAGCCAATTGTACATAACGTTGAAGGAGCAATGGCTTCTGCTCGTAATATGAATTTAGATGCTGTTGTTTTAAATGGAAAGTTACAATTGCTTTAAGCTTTTGATCGGCTATAGGAAATGTATTCTTCAACTACCGCTTTATCTGCTTCGGCCCAGTTTAATGACTTTAATTCATCAACTTCAAACCAACATACTTTCTCATGCTCTACAGCTTTGACCTCACCAGACTTAATGGTGCAAATAAACGGGTATAGTTCAATGGATTTGTCAGGGTAAGTGTGTTTTGTGGGAGTCAGTGATTTAACAACTTCAATGTCCACATCAAGCTCTTCTGATATCTCCCGTTTGATACAGTCGTGGGCTGTTTCTCCATCATCAATTTTACCACCAGGAAATTCCCATTTCCAGCTTTGTGACATTTGGCGACTTCTCAAGGCTGCCAGTATCTTACCATTATTGGTAATGATTGCACAGGTAACCTGAGTAACTTGTTCTGTTATAGATTCCATTTCAATTTGAACTATTTCAACCATCCCTTGATGATTGGTGCGTGATTTAAGTAAGGTGCAAGCAAAAGTAATAAAAGAAAGTAAACTGACAAGTTAATTTTGAGGGCATTACAATTGATACGTCAACCACGAAGATCGCATTGAAAGCGAATTGTATATCTTTTATTAATCTCCCTTTTACGTGTTATTCCGCTTATAGCTGTCTTATCTTTACAACAGTGACAATGTCATTAGGGCCCAAAGACATTCGCTGAACTTGTAAAATTTAAAGTGACAAGTTATGAAAGCGATGATAACAATAATGCTAATGGCTATCGTTTTAACAAGCTGTTCCAAATCGGTACTAAGCGATGTTGAAATAACTGATCCGCACCTGTTGAAAGTGAAAGTTAAGCTTGAGCAGAATGAACATGATGAACGGGAAGTTCAGGTATTTATAAGGGATAAGAATAATCGTCCGGTTGAGTTGATGACAGGTAAGGTTGTTGTAAATAATCACATTCTTCCTTTCGACAGGGCAGAAGTAAATGCAGCCGGAGCCCGTGGTTATATTTATTACCCGCATTACAATGAGCAAGTTTTTAAAATCACAATCTATTGGAATTCGTATGATGCACATACATTTATTCTAAGTCGTGATAATGGATGGCCGGGGTTTCCGACTCAGAATTGTCATTGCTCGTATCATCATGACTCTGATCATTTGTACGATAGCTACTCATTACGACCGGCACCATTTTATAACCATGAAATAAGCGTAGTTTATAACATTATGAATTGGTAGCAATGTTATAATCACATTATTTATATTGCCAGGAGAGCCCTTTGGGGCTCTTTTTTATTGGTAATTGATGCAAATCAGATACTGATCGGTTTAAATCACAGAACTTTGCATAAAATCATAGCTATGCAAAACAGATATAGACCACCACAACCATTGACCGGCCGAATAGACAGTACCACTGATGTTGAGGCATTTCGATGGCATCAGATCATTACACCTGTTAATCTGCTTGATGCTATTGAGCTGAAAAAAGCTAAAGTAAATATTTGTTTTCTTGGCTTTTGCTGCGATGAAGGCGTTAAAAGAAACCTTGGCCGACCGGGTGCTGCCAATGGACCTGCCAGTATTCGAAAGGAAATGTCGAATTGGCCTGCTAATTGCCTGCCGGAAGCTCAATTATTTGATGCAGGTGATATAAGCTGTGAAGACGGCAACCTGGAAGAAGCTCAGGAAGCTTTGGCCGAAGCCGTTAAAGTTGTATTGTCGAATGGATTGTTTCCGATCTTATTGGGAGGAGGGCACGAAATCGCACTCGGGCATTTTATGGGCTTGAATACCTTTATGGAAAGTGCACCGGCCATCATAAACTTTGATGCTCATCTGGACATCCGCCCGGTGGTTGGCAGAGGATCTTCCGGCACCATGTTTAATCAGATACATCAATTGTGTGGTGAGCAGAATAAGCCATTTAATTATCTGTGCATCGGACCTCAAACTTATTCAAATACCAAAAGTTTATTTGCTAAAGCCGATCAAATGGGAGCTTCCTATGTATTGGCCAAGGATATCATCCCTTCAAATATGGAGAAGGTGGAAGGGCAAATACATAACTATATAGATAAAAACGATAAGATATACCTGACTCTGTGTACAGATGTTCTTTCGGCAGCTCATGCGCCTGGTGTTTCAGCCGTTCAGCCATTTGGTCTTAATCCGGAAGTAGTACTTCACCTGATCAAGCAAATTATACAAACAGGAAAAGTCTGCAGCATCGATATTGCAGAGGTATCGCCACGATTTGATTCAGATAACCGAACGGCCAAACTGGTGGCCGTTTATATCTACGCCGTGGTTAATTCATTGATCGAACTGGTGACTAACCGATAGAACTGATTTCAAGTAATTTGTCGGGATCAAGTATCTCGATCTCATTGCAGTGCAGTGCAATCAGGTTTTCCTCTTTAAAGCTGGTTAGTATGCGGGTGGTACTCTCAACCGACATACTTGCCAGTTCAGCTAAGTCTTTACGCGTTAGTTGCAATGGAAATTTGTTTTGTTTGTATATGCGCTGAGCCAGACATAAAAGTACATCGGCCAGGCGCCCGTATGTTTGCTTTTTGGTGAGGCAAAAAAAGCGTCCATTAATAATCACAGAATTCTCTGCCAGCATACTGATTACCTGACCTGCAAACTTTGCATTTTTTTCAATGAGACTTTTAAAAGCACCTATCTCGATGAGTTTCACGGTTGAATCCATATAGGTTTGTGCGCTGTATGGAAACGTATTGTTACCTTCAAATAAGGATGGCAGACCGATAATGTTAACTGAAGGAAGTATTTTAAGGATAAGGGAGTCGTTGCCATTTTCAAGGTATATCTTGGCCAAGCCTTCTTTCATTACCATAATATGAGAAGCAAATGATCCCTGCTTGCAGATGATTTCACCTCGTTTATAATTTACTTCAACACTGTTTTGCTCAACAAATGCAATTTCATCATCTGTTAAATCATCAAAGCAACAAAGTGGGTTTTCACCAACGGAACAACCGTTATATACAACTGATTTTGGCATAGCGTTAACATTTAAGGGTTAGACAAATATAGTTAAAGGTTTTAACATTAATCTTTGTTTTCTAAATTAAAACATCATGTTTTAAAGCATTAAAAATCAACCTGAAACGAATATGAGTTGATATGTCTTACATTTAATTACATCCTCATACTCATTGTTTTGTGATGGGTTACGACAGATGATCCGTAATGCGTCATACATTTCTTTGATCTGTGTCAGTTTATTGTCAATTACGTTACAGAATGATGTCTGTTTTGTTGCAGATGGATTTATATAGAGAAAAAATTCTTCAAAGCTACTTTTGTTACGAATCCAATTTGATATGAAACGAGCAGGTAAAATTTTAATCTAAAAAACAATAAAGGGTAATGATTAAAACTTCCTGAAAGTTCCATCTGGCAATTGAAAAAAAATTTATACAGATGAAAAAACAGTTCTCCAGATCAGTAGTAGCGATTCTTGTAAGTGTACTGCTCCCGCTTACAGTTTTGTTGCTAACCGTAAAGGTGGCCGCTTACAAAAGCGACCCTGCAAAAGTAAGTGTTAAGTTAAAATCGGAGCATATATCATCTGTCGATCATTCACAGTTTGAAATCCTTCAGCAAGATTTTGAAAGTGTTTATGATGTGACAGAAGCTTGTTTATCCTGCCATACAGGTCGGGATGAAGAAGTAATGGCAACGGCGCATTGGAAATGGGAGCGCGAAGAAGAGATTCCTGGCAGAGGCATGGTGTCGGTAGGGAAAAAGAACTTGTTGAATAACTTTTGTACCGGAGCCAATGGAAATAATGGCTCGTGCATGCGTTGTCACATTGGCTTAGGCTGGAAAGACAAAACGTTTGATTTTGCCGATAACAGGAATATCGACTGTTTGGTATGTCATGACCAGACTGATTCGTACTTTAAACAAAAAGGACAAGGCGGTATGCCGGCATCGGCAGAAACAGCGAATGCGGCCTACCAGGTGCCTGATTATCCTTATGTAGCTCAAAATGTTGGTCTGCCTAAAAAGAATAACTGCGGTATCTGTCATTTCTATGGCGGAGGTGGTAATAATGTAAAGCACGGTGATCTTGAAGAGGCATTGCTTTCGTGTACCAAAGATGTGGATGTTCATATGGCCATGGATGGGCCTGATATGGCATGTATTGATTGTCATACAACGGAACGCCACAATATTATGGGAAAATTATATTCGGTGTCATCTGCCAATCATAACCGGATTAATTGCGATCAGTGTCACACAACAACACCGCATAATGATAAGGTACTGGATAATCATTTTGAGAAGGTGGCTTGCCAGACCTGTCATATCCCGGAATATGCCAAGGTTAATGCAACCAAAATGTATTGGGACTGGTCATCTGGCGGCTTAACCGATGAGCATGGTAATGGCTACTCAGAAGATGACGCTGATGGAAACCATAATTATCTATCAATAAAAGGAAATTTTGTATGGGACGATCATGTAAAGCCTGAATATTATTGGTTCAACGGAACGGCCGACCATTACCTGTCAAGTGATACGATCTCCGAAGTGCCGGTTAAAATAAATACGCTGTTTGGTGAGTACCGTGACTCAACCGCTAAAATATGGCCTGTGAAGGTGCATCGTGGAAAACAGATATATGATACGGATAACAATACACTGATTAGTCTTAAGTTATGGGCTGCCACCAAGGGTGAGGGAGCGTTCTGGAAAGACTTTGATTGGGATAAGGCAGCCCGCCTTGGGATGGAATACAACGACCGTCCGTACAGCGGTAACTACGACTTTATCGAATCAGAGGTGTATTGGCCGATCAACCATATGGTATCGCCAAAAGAACATACACTATCCTGTACCGAGTGTCATAATCGCGATGGACGATTGGCAAATCTCAATGATTTTTACCTGCCGGGACGTGACTATAACAAAACAGTTGACTACGCAGGATTTGGACTCATATTCTTAACACTGGTTGGTATTGTTGCCCATTTTCTGGGTCGTGTTGTAGCCTTCTTTAAAAACAGATAATTATGAATAAAGTAAAGATATATAGCCGCTTTGAACGCTTTTGGCACTGGAGCCAAATGCTATTAATACTATTGTTAATGATTACCGGTTTTGAAATCCATGGGACATTTGAAGCATTTGGATTTGAAACATCAGTACGCCTGCATTCAGCAGCCGGGTGGGGCTTCTTGATACTCACAATATTTGCCATTTTCTGGATGTTGGTAACAGGCCAGAGTCGCCAATTTTTACCTGTTCGCAACAATGTAAAATCGCAGATAATGTATTACATATCGGGAATCTTCAAAAAGGAGCCTCACCCGGTTAAGAAAACGGTTGATAGCAAGCTTAATCCACTTCAGCGAATTATCTATTTTGGATTGATCATCCTGGTATTCCCGGTTCAGTTAATTACCGGTTTTCTCTACCTGTTTTTCCATTATCCTGATAAACCGTTTGCACTTGATGGACTTGAGGCAGTGGCTGTCTTGCATACATTGGGGGCATTCTTATTGGTTGCCTTTGTAATAGCTCACCTGTATCTAATTACAACTGGCCATACAATTACATCTAACCTTTGGGCCATGATTACCGGCTATGAAGAGTTAGAGCCTGAAGAACCAAAAACAGAAACAGCATCAAACTAAATATTATGAAGAAACTAATAGTATATACAGCCTGCCTATTGGGCCTGATGAGTTGCCACATGCAACCAACCAACTTAACTGTTGACAAGATGCTGGAAGCGGCATCGGAAGTAGTAATAAAAGCCAAGCCAACTGATATTATGGCAATCATGGAAGGCGAAGAGGTATTTACGGTCATTGATGTTCGTAATAGTCGCGAGCATTACCACGGCTTTATACCCGGAGCTGTAAATATTCCACGTGGAAGTATTGAGTTCAATATTGATACTGAAAGCTTCTGGGAGAACGAAGGGCTTTATATGCCAGCCAAAGAAGAAATCCTGATCCTCTATTGTAAGAAAGGTAAGCGCTCAACATTAGCTGCTCAAACCTTGATGCAGATGGGCTACAAAAAAGTAAAAGTACTCGATGGAGGATGGAAAAACTGGGAGATGTCCTATCCTGATTTTTGCGATAAGAACCTTGAAATGCTAGCTGGTGGCCCTGCCAAGCACGACGATGGTGGTGGCTGCTAATAATAACATACAATTACCCTATTAATAATTATTAAATCCTTTTAAGTTATGAAAAATCTATTTCGTTATTCCTTTTTATTGATAGCCATTAGTGCTGTTTTATTTACTGGTTGTAAAGATGATAATGATGCAACTGTCAATCATTTTGATCTGATGACCGACTACCTAATTGATCAGAGCCTTGATATTCCAAATGTTATTGGGGATAAGACTGCCGGAACATTCTTTGTCACTGCAGCTCCTGCCACCGAAGGAGAAATTACAGATTGGGCTGGTGGTTTTGATGCCATTTTTGACATTCGTGGAGCAGATGATTACAATGCAGGTCATATTGTTGGCGCACAAAATGTAGCATGGGGAAGTATTTTGGATGAGGCTACCACCTTAGGTAAGAGTTCTAAAATTCTGATTGTTTGTTATTCAGGACAATCGGCTTGTTATGCAACTTCATTGCTTCGTATTGCTGGTTTCTCTAAAGCAAAAGCACTTAAGTGGGGAATGAGTGGTTGGAATAATACATTTGCTGACAATTCTAAAGGATGGAACAACGCCATTGGAAACTCAGCATCTTCAAGTAATAATTGGACTACAGGTCAGGCACCTAATAATGAAGTATCAAATTATCCATCAATTAGTTCGGGTGCAACTGATGGTTATTCAGTAGTAATGGAACGTGTAAAGGCTGCTTTTGCTGCTGGTTTTAAAGGTGAGGCAGGAACTGCAGTATTAGAAAATCCTGGCAACTACCACATCAATAACTATTTCAGTGAAGCGCATTATGGCTCAACAGGTTTTGGTCATATTGATGGTGCTTTCCGAATTCAGCCGTTAACTGTAGCAGGTGATCAGATTAAGTATTTAAATCCTGACGAAACAGTGATTACATATTGCTATACCGGACAAACGTCTGCTATCATCACAGCTTACCTAAACGTATTGGGATACAACGCTAAGAGTTTAAAGGCTGGTATCAATAGCATTTATAACGAGCACACTTTCTGGGATAATGAGGATGTTAAAAACCAGTGGGGAGGCGACTCAAATCCTAAAAATTATCCAACTGTAACAAATTAATATCTGCAAAACCTTTCGTTGAGCGATATAGAAAGGAATACTGTATCGCTCAGCGGTTTTAAAGAGCTGATTTAAGGAGATTATTTTTTACTAAAATCAAGAAACATGATGAAATTATATAAATCATTAGCAGTGCTTATGCTGCTAACAGCCCCTCTTTTATCCTATTCTCAGGGATGTGAAGAGCCATCAAGTACCGAAAGTGACGATAATGGGCCAAAAGTTATTGGGTTTATTCAACCGCAGTACGAAACCCATTTTACCGATGAAACAACCAGCACCTTTAAATTTATGAGAGCCCGATTGGGTGTAACTGGTGAAATTCCATACGACTTTACCTACTATGTAATGGCTGAATTCAGTTCGTTTGTAAGTTCTGATGGTAATCCATTCTTATTGGATGCATTTATTTCTTACCGCCGTTACGACTGGGCGAAAATGTCTGTTGGTTCATTTAAGCAACCGTTTGGTTTGGAAGTGAACACTTCATGCTCAGGTTTGCACACCATCATGCGTTCAAAAGTTTCTGATCAGCTGGTAAGCCCTCAGCGCGATATGGGTTTTATGGTATTCGGAGGTAGTAAAGAAACTTTTCTACAATACCAGTTTGCACTTATGAATGGTACCGGTTTAGGCGTGAAGGATAACAATTCGAAAAAAGACATGATTGGCCGTGTACGTATTAATCCATTGGATTTCTTATCTGTTGGTGGTAGTTTCCGTTATGGGTATCCATTAAATGATGAAGAAGACCGCAAATCGTTTGCCGCAGAATTGGAAGTTAATACCGGAAACTTGTTGGTTCAGGGTGAATATATTTATGATGAAGGAAGTTATAATCCTGGCGCTGGCGGAGGATGTGGATCAGATCCTGTGCCTTTAGGAGACAAAAGAAGTGGTTATTGGGTACAAGGTATGTATATGACCCAGTGGATGCTGCAACCTGTTGTCAAATTTGAAATGTTTGACGTTGACAATGATATTGATAGCAATGAAGAGTACATTACAACCTTTGGTCTGAACTACTTTTTCAACGACTGGACACGTTTACAAGTCAACTATCAGTACAAGGCAGAGAAGGCGAATGAAATCAATAATGATGCTTTGTTAATGCAATTGCAAGTGAAATTTTAACCCCTTAAAGTAATAGATGATGAAGAGAATAAGTTTATTAGCCGTCTTATTCATTTATGTGATGAGTATGGCAGCGCAGGGCGATTTTATTACGGTTAAAGAATTATCAGGTAAAATTAACAACCCAAAGGTATTAATCTTTGATACCCGTAAAGTTTCTGAATACAAGCAAGTACATATCCGTAATGCCGTCAATTTCCCTGTAGAAGAAATATCGACCAAAACACCTATTGAAGGTATCCTGAAAAGCGATGCTGAATTATGCAAGGTGATGGGGACACATGGTGTAGATTTTAATAAGGAGATTATCCTATACTGCAACAAAGGCAGTAATGCCGGACGTATGTATTGGGTGATGAAAATGATGGGTGCTCAAAATGTAAAAATACTCGATGGTAACCTGGATGCATGGAAAGCAGCCCGCAAACCGATTACCCGCATGCCAAAAATGGCAAAGAAGACCACCGTTACTGCTAAATTAGATCGCAGTACAATGATGCTAATGAGTGAGGTGAAAACTAAAAAGGGGAATGGTAATATTGTTTTGGTGGATGCCCGTAAGGATGAATATTTTAACGGAACTGATCCAAAAAGTAAGGGACATATCGAGGGTGCCATCAGCATCAATTCTGATTTAATGCGCGATGATAAAGGAATGATCAAAAACGCGGAAGAATTAAATAAATTATTTGCCTCTAAAGGTGTAACAAAAGATAAAGAGGTGGTACTTTATTGCCAGACCAGCACTCGTGCAGGCTTGCTATATGCCATTATGACCACGAAGTTGGGTTATACAAATGTAAAAGTGTATGACGGCTCGTATAACGAGTGGGTAGTATCAAATAAGGTAGTAACCTGAGTTCGATTAAAATTAAACAGCTCAGATTTTATTAAATGACTGATATACAATATAAATTTTTGAAGCATAGCGAGCTATGGTGATAAAATTTAGAGAAGTAGATCAGTTATTTAAGGAAAAGCACAAGCTTCCACTTTTAAACAACTGTTTTCTTCGTCATATTTGCTTACCATAGCCCACTATGCTTTCGCAAAGATTCCTTGAAATCAATTATTTTAAAGCGGTCTGAGCTATTAATTTTATGTCGAATTCAGTACCCCATGCGCTTTAGCG
>DIYS01000175.1 GCA_002429115.1 Saccharicrinis sp. UBA6048
CGTCACCCGGAGACCCTTACTTTGATTTCATTGATTGCAGCTGATCATGCGCTACAATTCCTTTGTTACAATCAAAGGAAATAATTACTTTAGTTCACTTTAATGAATACGTGCATGACTAAAACTGATTGGGAAGAAGAAGATAAAATGATCCGAGAGCAGTTCGCCGCTCTCATCGAAGCATGTCCTCGCTGTCAAACTCCTGAAAACCTTAAACTTGTCAACAAGGCTTTTGAACTGGCACACGAGGCACATATTGGTATGCGTCGAAAATCAGGCGAACCCTATATTCTTCACCCCATAGAAGTCGCGCGTATTGCAGCTGAAGAAATTGGACTTGGCACCAAAGGTATTGTTGCATCCATCTTACACGATGTTGTTGAAGATACCGACTATACGGTGGAAGACCTTCAAAGTATATTTGGTGAGAAAATAGCCTCCATTGTTGCTGGTTTAACAAAGCTGGAAGGTGTTTTTGATCAGAGCTCATCCATTCAGGCTGAAAATTTCAGGAAGCTATTGCTGACAATGGTTGAAGATGTGCGAGTGATCCTTATTAAGCTGGCCGACCGCCTGCATAATATGCGTACACTCAAATCGATGCCCGAACATAAGCAGTTAAAAATTGCTGGTGAAACCTTATATTTTTATGCTCCATTGGCACACCGCCTGGGTTTGTATACGATCAAATCGGAACTGGAGGATCTGAGCCTTAAGTACGAGTTGCCACAAGTATACAGCGATCTTAGCCAAAAGGTAAAAGACAGTGAAGAACAGCACATTGATTTTATCAAGAGTTTCAAAACACCTATTGAATCACGTCTTCAATCCGAAGGCTATGAATTTGAGGTCATCGGGCGGCACAAATCAATCTACTCCATCTGGAGTAAGATGCAAAAGAAAAATTTGCCGTTTGAAGAAATATACGATGTTCTGGCCATCCGCGTCATCTTTACACCTAAAAGCAATTTGCCAGAAAAAACTCAATGTTGGGCCATCTATTCAATGATCACCGACATTTACAAGCCAAAGCCGGATCGTTTGCGCGATTGGGTTTCCACGCCAAAGGCCAATGGATATGAAGCCTTGCACAGTACGGTTATGGGACCCAATGGCAAGTGGGTAGAAATTCAAATCCGTACCAAGCGTATGGATGAAATTGCAGAACGGGGTTTTGCGGCACACTGGAAGTACAAAGGGCAGAAAGAAAAAGAATCGGAACTGGACAAATGGCTCGAAAAAATTAAAGAATCACTGGATAATCCGGATGCCGACTCACTTGAATTTCTTGACGATTTTAAGCTCAACCTGTTTGCTTCGGAGATCATGATCTTTACGCCTAAGGGTGAAGTACGGGTATTACCTAAAGGGTCGACGGCGCTTGATTTTGCCTTTGACATACATACCGATATTGGCTATAAATGCATTGGCGCAAAGGTGAACTTCAAACTGGTGCCCTTAAGCCATCCGCTTAAAAGTGGCGATCAGGTGGAGATTATTACTTCTGAAAAGCAGCAGCCTAAATACGATTGGCTAAATTTTGTGACGACTGCCAAGGCCAAAACACGGATAAAGAATGCCTTTAAAGAAGAGCGGAAAGCAATTATCTCAAAAGGGGAAAAGATATTAAAAGATACGCTTCATCAGAAAAAACTGACGATTAACTCTCGCATCCTTAAAAAAATTCTTGAATTTCATAATATCTCTAAACGAGATGAACTTTACTTTAAAATAGGAAAAGGAACGATCGAGCTGGATAATCTCCCAAAAATCTTAAGTGCAAAATCGCGCAATAAATGGATACGCTATTGGAAGCTTAATTTTGGTAAGAGCACTAGCGACAAGGAGGATAAAGCGGATCAACCTAAGAAAAAGCAATTGGTATTATCGGACAATGAGGATCAGGATAACTTTACCATATCTGACTGTTGCAATCCAATTCCGGGCGATGATATACTTGCTGTTCAGGACGAGAATGATAAGATCATACTTCACAGCCGCAAATGCCCGGTTGCTTTAAAACTTATGTCGAGCCAAGGCCACCGGATTATCTCAGCCCAGTGGGAATCGCACAAAATTCTATCCTACCTGGCCATGATCAACCTCTCGGGAATTGATCAGATGGGCATTGTTAGTAAAATCACCAAAGTGATATCTGAGGATCAGAATGTAAATATGCGCTCGCTCAATTTTGAGAGTCACGATGGTATTTTTGAAGGTAAAATCTATTTATACATCCACAACACCGAAGACTTAAATAATCTGATTTTTAACATCATGAAGATTAAGGGTGTTCATAATGTGACGCGTCAGGACAGGATTAAGAACTGATTTGGAATAATTCTAAACAAGTATTTTTTTAATAGCTGATTTTATTTAATTTTAGGCTCTATTTTAATCGAGACTACATATGAATAAGGTCGAAACCAAAGATGTGGTAAAACAGCTATTCACTGAATATCTTCAACGCAACGGACACCGCAAAACGCCTGAGCGCTATGCTATATTAGATGAAATTTACAGTCGCGAAGGGCACTTTGACATTGAATCGCTGTACATTTTCATGAAAAATAAGAACTATCGCGTAAGCCGTGCAACCTTATACAATACCATCGATTTGCTGTTGGATTGCAAGCTGGTTATCAAACATCAATTTGGTAAAAATATTGCGCAGTTTGAAAAAGCATTTGAGTCAAAACAGCACGATCACCTTATTTGTACAAATTGCGGAAAGGTTATTGAGTTCTGCGATCCGGGTATACAAACCGTACTCAATAATGCCTCACAATTTAACAACTTTAAAGTCTCACACCATTCGCTATATGTATATGGTACTTGCGAAGATTGTGTAACAGAAGAAACTAAAGAATAATCATTTCCTAAAAAAACAGATACGAAACCGTATCTTTTAAGTGGATAATGTGTACTTTTACAAATCGGAATTTCGGAGCAACCGGAAGTCCGATTTTTCATGTTAAGAGGTTTATAAAACACCTTAGCAGATTAAAATGCAGAGTAGTAAAAACATCTGTAATAGCAATATGCCAATTGGCAATATGACCATAAATTAAAAGAAAAAATAATGAAGGTTGATGTATTATTAGGACTCCAATGGGGGGACGAAGGCAAAGGAAAAGTTGTTGACGTATTAACTCCAAAATACGATGTCATCACCCGCTTCCAGGGAGGACCAAATGCAGGTCACACGTTGGAGTTTGACAATTTCAAACATGTTCTACACAATATTCCATCCGGAATTTTCCATACTGATAAAGCGAACATTATTGGTAATGGTGTTGTACTGGACCCAATCACTTTCAAGAAAGAGCTTGACTCTTTAAAAGAGAAAGGATTTGACATCACAAAGAACCTTTATATCTCTAAAAAAGCACATTTAATTTTACCAACACATCGTATTCTTGATGCGGCATCAGAAGCGTCTAAAGGTAAAACCAAAATTGGTTCTACGCTTAAAGGCATTGGCCCGACATACATGGATAAGACTGGTCGTAATGGTCTTCGTGTTGGTGATATACTACATAACTTTGATGCTAAGTATGCGGCATTAAAAGAGAAGCATGTAAAAATGCTTGAGATGTACGACTTCGAGTATTCAATCGAAGAGTTTGAGAAAGGCTTAACGGAAGGTATTGAAATGTTGAAAAGCTGCATTATTATTGACAGTGAGCACGAAATCAACAAATACCTGAAGGATGGCAAAAGCATACTGGCAGAAGGTGCACAGGGAACTTTGCTCGACATAGACTTCGGTTCATATCCATTTGTGACTTCTTCAAATACAATTTGCGCTGGTGCTTGTACCGGTATGGGTGTTGCGCCAAATAAAATTGGTGAGGTCTTTGGTATTTTCAAAGCCTACTGCACGCGTGTAGGTAGTGGTCCATTCCCAACTGAGTTATTTGACGAGACTGGTGAAGAATTACGTAAGGCAGGACATGAATTTGGTGCTACCACCGGTCGTCCGCGTCGCTGTGGATGGATTGACTTAGTGGCGCTTAAGTACTCAGTAATGATCAATGGTGTTACTCAATTGATTATGACCAAAGGTGATGTACTTAGCGGTTTTGAGACCATTAAAGCAGCCACAGCTTACAAGTTGCCTGACGGAACAATCACTGAGGAATTCCCATTTGAATTAACAGATGATGTAGAACCAATCTACACTGAAATTAAGGGTTGGAAGGAAGATTTGACAGGTGTTAAATCAGAAAGTGAATTCCCACAGGAATTGAGCGATTACATCGCTTATCTTGAGAAAGAGCTTGAGGTGCCGATTACGATCGTTTCTGTTGGTCCTGATCGTGAGCAAACGATCATTCGTAAATAAGTAGTAAATTACTTTTCATATTGAGCCGGTTCTAATGAGCCGGCTTTTTTTTTGATATTCATCAATCCTCTAAGCGCTTTAATGCGCTATGCGGGTGTTTCTGGATCATTTGCTATACTGAAAATGCCTATACTATTGCCTTCAGCGAGTTACTTTTTGCACGAGGCCAAAAACTAACGAAAAACCCCCAGCCTGAAATACGTATCCGTCTCCACAATAACG
>DIYS01000197.1 GCA_002429115.1 Saccharicrinis sp. UBA6048
TAATAAGCGATAAGATATACCATGAGTTGGTTGCACCGTAGCCAGCGGCGTGTTGTGGTTTGATTCTAATAAGCGATAAGATATACCGAGCTAAAGGCATACACAGGAAAAATGTCAGTTGTGGTTTGATTCTAATAAGCGATAAGATATACCAGGCTGAACAAGTTTTCCTTCAATTACTGAGTTGTGGTTTGATTCTAATAAGCGATAAGATATACCTCATCGAAACTACTCAAGATTGTCTATTTGGTTGTGGTTTGATTCTAATAAGCGATAAGATATACCCGTGGCCGAGGAGTTGAACTCGGGGCTACTGTTGTGGTTTGATTCTAATAAGCGATAAGATATACCATTCGCTCATGCTGTTAGTTTATCGGGTTCGTTGTGGTTTGATTCTAATAAGCGATAAGATATACCTCATCGGCCAATAGGATCAACACGCATCGAGTTGTGGTTTGATTCTAATAAGCGATAAGATATACCCCATCGTAAACAAGTTCATTACTAGGGATGGTTGTGGTTTGATTCTAATAAGCGATAAGATATACCTGTGCTGCGAGTGCGTTGTCACTGTAGGCAAGTTGTGGTTTGATTCTAATAAGCGATAAGATATACCCTTAATGTGTAACGAATAACTGTTTGAAATGTTGTGGTTTGATTCTAATAAGCGATAAGATATACCGATTATTTGAATTAATCGATGAGGGTTCAAGTTGTGGTTTGATTCTAATAAGCGATAAGATATACCAGTTTCTTAAAAAAATCTCTTCTACTGCTCGTTGTGGTTTGATTCTAATAAGCGATAAGATATACCGCTGTTGAGGTTGCGAACTACAAGCGATTAGTTGTGGTTTGATTCTAATAAGCGATAAGATATACCAGTGTAAAAGATAAAAGACAGAAGTAAAGCGTTGTGGTTTGATTCTAATAAGCGATAAGATATACCCCCATGCGTTATAAGCTACACAGCGATCAAGTTGTGGTTTGATTCTAATAAGCGATAAGATATACCGAGTATCAAAGAAGGGCACATACAACAAGGGTTGTGGTTTGATTCTAATAAGCGATAAGATATACCGCTGCTTGGTTTATCAGTAAGTGCTGTGCGGTTGTGGTTTGATTCTAATAAGCGATAAGATATACCGTCCCAAAGCTAACAGCTAAGCAGCGGGTGGTTGTGGTTTGATTCTAATAAGCGATAAGATATACCGCAATCTGACGATGAGCAAGGGGTGTACCTGTTGTGGTTTGATTCTAATAAGCGATAAGATATACCAATGTATAAACTATAGTTTCTACATTATCGTTGTGGTTTGATTCTAATAAGCGATAAGATATACCCTTATCCCAGTTCTCGGGTATCTTGGTATTGTTGTGGTTTGATTCTAATAAGCGATAAGATATACCGCCTATCGGTAAATACATTTGCGTTAGCTTGTTGTGGTTTGATTCTAATAAGCGATAAGATATACCTAGATTTTGGCATTCCTGCTGATGGTGGCAGTTGTGGTTTGATTCTAATAAGCGATAAGATATACCAAAGTTTTACCAATGCTTCCATTTGAACTGTTGTGGTTTGATTCTAATAAGCGATAAGATATACCCCGCTCCTATTTCATTATCTAATTCAGAAAGTTGTGGTTTGATTCTAATAAGCGATAAGATATACCCATAACCCAACGAACCCGCAACAGAAACGTGTTGTGGTTTGATTCTAATAAGCGATAAGATATACTTTGCAACCTTCTTGTATGATTTTCTTATAAAAATAGTTGTAACTTGATATAAAGCTCAGACTAATGAACCGATTAATTGCATCAATCAGTAATTATTTAGCTGCCCTCATACTGCTTCTTTTCGGAGTAACATATCTGCTTAGAAATAGTTTTATGCCATACCATAGTGAGGCCTTATCTGCTGACTGGAATGATTTGGACAAACACCTCCAGATATTAATCATTGCTTTAATGAAAGTGATTGCCGGCGGGTACTTATCTGTCTCCCTATTAATCTTTTTCTTACAGAAGAAATTCAATCAGAAACGAATTTACTGGATACCTCCACTTATTTTGATTTGCGGTGTTCTTATCAGTTGCACATCCATATATGCAACGTTATTGGTCAGGCTACACACCCACGGTCAACCACCTATTCAGGTTGCCATTGCTGGTTTAGTACTGTTGATTATTGGGTATGTTTTTAATAAGAGGCAATTGAAGAGACATCGAAAATAGCTGCAACTTTGCATTGAAAGTGCATGTCAATAGTTATTTTTTAACATATTTTTATATTTTTACAGCCTATTATCTATGACTTTATGGATTGCTATTTTACAACTTTTAATAATCTTATTCATTAGATTATCTAAATACTACATTTAAAAACATTGACTAATTATTAATAACTGACAAATCATAATCTAATTCTATTTCATGAAAACTAATAAAACACTTAAGAAAGTACTAACAACAATCTATATTCTATTTTTATGCGCATCAATCTTCTCTCAAAATATTACATTACCTAAAAAGTATAGTGGCCATAAACATAGAGGTTTTTTCTTATCAATGGCTTTAGGCGTTAACCACACTAATGTAGAATCAGATGCAAAATACTATGGAATTTCCACATTTACAGGCGTTGGTGGTGCATTTGACTTAAAGATTGGCGGAACACTTACTGAAAATCTTATATTACACGCAACTATTCTCTCTCACGGTGTAACAGGACCAAAGGTTGACAGCAATTCATGGGGTATAGACAATACCAAAACTGACAATAGCATTTCCCTGTCGGAGGGAATGCTTGGAGCTGGATTAACATATTATACGCCTGATAATCTTTTCTTTTCCACTTCCATTGGAATGGGAAATTTTGTATTAGAAAACGAAAAAGAAGATATCTCTATTTCCACAGATTGGGGGTTTAGCATGCAGCTAAAAGCTGGCAAAGAGTGGTGGGTTGGCAAAAAATGGGGTATCGGTGTTGCTGCTTACTATCATCACACAAATGGTATTAATCAGGAAGGGAATATGGCAGAGGAGAAGTTAACGAGTCATAATTTCGGAGTTGTATTCAATGCCACCTTAAATGGAAGAAAATAAGATCATTCTGGTTCATGATCCTATTAAAGATATGGAGATATTGTAAAGATAACATTCGAAGCATCCGCACTTTTCTCTATCTTTAACCAAAACAAAAAGCATGCATACTAAGTCATTATCTGAATATCTGATTCGAAAAGCTTCTGGTGAACAGGTGTATTTCGAAAGTCGTAAGTTGGTTGAATCATTGATTCGATCAGGTGCAACCGAAGAACTGGCTAATCAGATATTACAGGCGATCGGACTTGAGCTGCATGACGGCATGTTAACCCGCGACATTTACACAAAAGCATATCGCATACTGCAGAAGCAAGAGCGCAAAACGGCGGTTAATTATCGATTAAAACAAGCCGTTCTTCAACTTGGACCTTCGGGCTACCCATTTGAAAGTTTTGTTGGTGAGCTGTTTAAAGCGCGTGGCTTTGATGTTGAAGTTGGCAAGCTGGTAAACGGCTATAGTGTCAGGCATGAGATCGATGTGGTAGCAACCAATGAGCACAAGCATATATTTGTTGAATGCAAATTCCATAACTATCAGGGCACCAAAACCAATGTTAAAGTGCCCATGTATATCCGTTCACGATTTGATGACCTCACACGGGTTCGTCATTTCGACCAAGAATTAAAAGATACCAATACACAAGGGTGGATCATTACCAATACGCGATTTACAGAAGATGCAATTAAATTTGGACGCGATTATGGTCTTACTCTACTCGGTTGGGACTATCCGGCAAAAGGTAATTTAAAAGATTGGATTGAACTCGAAAACCTGCACCCGATAACTTGTCTCTCATCAATTACCAGGAAAGAAAAAAAGGCACTACTGGAAAAAGGCATTGTGATGTGTCACGATTTATATAAACGATTAAGCGAACAAGAATCACTCCCTATCAAGCCACGTAATCAAAGAGCCTGTAAAAGAGAATTAAGGGATTTTATTGAATAACAATTAGGAGGTTTGTGAGGTGAAGAGTTTATATGTTTAATTCTCGACCATGCATCTACCCACTTCAATTTAATGATCAATTAATTACAACATTAACTCAAATAACTCTCCTGATTGCTTAAACCCAATTGTCTTAAGGTACTTTATATGCATACTGTTAGTCGATTGAGTTATGAGGTGATGCAGCCCTTTGTCCATCATCGTTTGTTTAAACTTCTTCAAAAGAAATTTACCGGTTTTATAATCGCGATATTGAGGTGTTACATAATCCAACACCACCTGGGCTGTGCCATTTCCTTTGTTCGATAATAACATCACCCCGGCCACATTCATATCACGCACGGCCATTAATACCTGAGTAGATTCAATTTGTTCGACATTAAAATCAGGAAAAAAGCGTTGAATATCCTTTTTATGGTAGTCCAGAAACAATCGCAGATACTTGTCGGGCTTATCGGACCAAATGCCCTCAAACACCTCCTTTTTAAACAACAATGAGCGTAAATAGTAAATATTAAAAACGCATATCGCCAAATTCATAATACCTACCGGTAGAGCATCAATATAGAAACCATAAAACGAAAAAACTGCTGCCCCAATAAGGTTAAATATGCGAAGTTTTACAATGGACGAAAGGCTCAAAGAGATCAGTACTATTGTTGATGCTAAATAGCCGATCCATTCAATTAGTGGCAGTTCAAATATCTCGATTGACATAAATGTGGTATAAAGGTTAGTATCATTGTGAGTCAAATGTAAGCTAAATCCTTTAAGTACTCAAAACCCACATATAATTAACTAGCAAACCTGGACAAACCACAAGAGTATAGAGTATCAAGTACAAAGTATCAAGACCATCTACAGTATGCTAAAATATTCTGCCAAATAATACACGAATTTCAATTTCAGATCCTAAAGCGCTAACTAACTGACACTAACAACAAAAATTGAAATACTCAGCGTTCTCTTCGGCCTAAGCGGTAAAATGTCCTTAAAATTCAATCATCAAACCGATCGTGGGCAAAACTGTACCCGAAGTGGTACTCAGTTCTTTCAGTCGGTAACGCTGTTCTTCGATTGGCGCACCAGGATTTTCAATTATTGGCATCCCGTTGTCATCCAGAACCTGAATTAGTTCTGGCGGCGATTCAGCTTCCTGGTTGTATACGTTCTGAATATCAATATAAAATCCTATGGACATTTTGCGCAGATACCAGGTTTTATCAACACGTAAATCTAGCTGATGAAAGCTATCCAATCGTAAGGTATTAAATTGTGAATAATCCAGGTATTGACGATTTTGTGCATCCCAGGCTAATACCAACGAAGATTTGTCGTAATCATACGGTGTATAAGGCAATCCACCGACAAAACGCCATTTTACGCCTAAATCCCAGTTCTTACCTAACTGCTTATTTCCTGTAAACGTAAATAAATGGCGACTATCCCAGGAGGATGGAATGTAGGCATCTTCCCAATTTGTAAATTCACTTCGCACATAGGTATAGGCAGCTATCAAACTTACACCTTTCTGCGTTCGGGTTCGCACTAACAGTTCTGCTCCATAGGCTTTACCTTTCGATGTGGGTAACACCTCCTCATCACCAAATACACCAAAATCTCCGCCTTTACTAGCTATAGAAATTGAGTCATTAACTGAAAACGGATAATCATCGTAAAGTTTATAAAACCCTTCAAGCGTAACACGTGTGTTTTTACTTGGTCGATACTCCAGACCACCTACAAAATGATCAGCCTTTAAATAGCGAATACCATTTTGCATGTTAACCAGCTCACCATCGTTATTCCTGAACCCGAGGGTTGTATAAGCCGGTTTCTGATAATAACGACCAACATTCATGTTTAAATAGATATCTGGCGCCAAATTGTACGATGCGGCAAAACGAGGACTAAACTGCTGCCACATTTTATTCATTTCGTCAGAATAACTATTTCCATCTACCCGCAACCCCAGAGATAAGGTCAGGCGATCATCAATAAAAGGATGGGATACTGAACCAAACATTGCCCACTTGATTAAGTCCAGTTCTGACTCATATCGCTTTTCTGATGGCACACCATTCTCAAACGTTTTATCAAACGTACTGTTTTGATACTGCACATACTCCATACCGGCACCCAGATTAATCGTGAATTTATTCGGCCGAGTAGTATACTCCACCCTGAATTTATTTTCGATTTCATCCGAGGAATAATCAATCAGCAGAAACTCGGGGTTTTCAATATTATCCTGATACTTATAAGCCTGATTATTTAAATGGTTGCGACTTAAAAAGACCGATACATAGCTATTCTTGAAAAAGTGCTTATAAGCTGCACCAATGGTATAGTTCCATTGATTATTAACCGGTAAATAATCCAGTATATAGTTGTTTTCTTCTGTTGGTTCAACATCCAGATTAAGCTTAAAGCGGTCGATGGCGCCAACGCCAATAAGTGTCAGCTCATTCTTGGCATCAATTCTGGTTCTCGTTTTAAATTGAAAATCAGTAAATGTTGGTAAAAATGGCAGTTCCAATGCTTCAAACAAAAATTGCAAATAAGATCGACGCACCGAGGCTATCAAGCCTGTTTTCTCACTTATGGGAGCAGTCGATGTCAATGACATCTCAGATGCACCAATGGTACCTTTGAAATGCGGCTTATCATTCTGCACATCTATCTGTTTGAAATCAAATACCGAACTGAGCGCATTGGCTTTACTGACCGGGAAAGCACTCGAATAGAAATCTACTTCCCTGATGAAATCGACATTTAAAATACCAACCGGTCCTCCTGAGGCACCTTGAGTAGCAAAGTGATTCAGGTTAGGGATCTCAATCCCATCAATATAATACCTATTTTCAGATGGTCCTCCTCCCCTCACAAATAAATCATTCCGGAAACTACTGGCACTTCCTACACCTGGAAAAGATTGCAAGACCCGGGATATATCACGATTTGCTCCTGCACTTTTCTCTATTTGGTCAATACCTATACTACGTAATGAAACAGGGGCTTCGGCTTTAATCTTAAATGGAGATGCCGTTACTTTTATTTCCTGAAGGGATTCAGAAGAAGCATTTAATTTTATTTCAATATAATTATTTCGAACGTGCGAAATGTAAAACTCCTCACTTATGTAGGTTTCGTATCCTAAAGATGAAACTTGCAAACGGGCAAATCCAACATCCAGCTTTCCAATTTCAAATCGTCCTAAAGTATCCGAAATGGCTCCTATTGTAGATTGATAAATAATAACATTAGCAAACGGAACAGGCGCATTACTATTGATGTCTTTCACCACCCCGGTAATACGCCCCTGCTGCGCATAACCAACAAAGGACAATAAGAAGAATAGTAGAGCAAGGTATTTTCGCTTCATATTTGTTTAAGAGTTACATTTAATTCTTTAACATTGAATGCGATAAAATGTTTGAATACATTAAGATTGATTTTTTCCTGAAGGTCTATATTTAGTTTCGAGAAAAATTGAAGATCGAATGCACTTTTTTGTTACCTTGCTTCTACAATAACAATCGATGAATAGAAAATCCCTTTTCAGACAATTTCTTGTATGGCGCTTAAGGTACGTTAGCAATCGTCAATTTATGATGATTTTAAGTGTTTTAGTTGGCATTGGTGCCGGGCTAGCAGCAGTCATTATTAAGAACTCGGTACATTTTATTAGCGATTTAGTTCATCACTATTCAGAAAGTGGAAAGGGCTATTTATACCTTATCACGCCTACCATCGGTATTTTTCTTTCTGTACTATTTATTAAATACGTCATCAAACGCCCCGTGCGTCATGGAATCCCCAATGTACTGTACGCCATTTCAAAGAACCAAGGGCAGATGAACCGACACAATATGTTCTCATCAATTATTACCAGTGCCTTAACGGTTGGCTTTGGAGGAAGTGTCGGACTTGAGGGACCTACTGTATCGACAGGTGCTGCTATTGGTAGTAATATCGGTCAGCTTTTTCGTCTGAACTACCGACAAATAAAACTTCTATTGGGATGTGCCTGTGCGGGTGCAATGGCGGCCATATTTAAAGCGCCCATTGCGGCCATTGTGTTTGCCTTAGAGGTAATCATGCTCGACTTGACATTGGCCTCTCTGGTACCCATTTTAATGGCTTCAATTTCAGCCGTTGTAACCTCCTATTTACTCATGGGACAAGAAGTAGTCTACCCGTTTGAGGTTACAAAAACCTATGAAATGGTTGATCTGGGTTACTATGTGATTCTTGGCATTTTAGCGGGATTTGTTGCTACTTATTTTACTCGTGTTTATATCTTCATAGAGCACTGGTTTGAGCGATTTGAGCGAAGCCGCATGCGATTAATTGTAGGAGGCTTGCTACTGGGTATATTGTTATTTTTCTTTCCATCGTTATATGGAGAAGGCTACGAATTTGTTAATAACGCCCTTAGCGGAGATGCCAGTCACATTTTCGACGGTTCTGTATTTAGCTTTCTTTCGGATAATTTTGCAGCGATGGCATCATTACTGAGCGTTATCATCCTGCTGAAAGTGGTAGCGGCCTCGCTGACCTTTGGTAGTGGTGGTGTTGGAGGTATATTTGCGCCAACTCTATTTATGGGTGCTAATACCGGACTTTTATTTGCCACAATTATTAATAAACTGGGCATACACCAACTACATGTACCCAATTTTGCTTTGATTGGAATGGCCGGACTAATCGCTGGCGTATTACAGGCACCTTTAACAGGCATTTTTCTGATTGCTGATTTATCCGGTGGTTACGAAATGTTTCTTCCATTGATGATTACAGCCACGGCATCTTTTGCCACCACTAAAACATTTGAAAAGCATTCGGTTTATACGCACCAGCTGGCTAAGCGTCGGGAACTCATTACTCACGACAAAGACCATGCGGTATTGACGATGATGGATGTAAAAAGCCTCATTGAAACTGATTTTGCTAAGATTAAGCCGGATGCAACATTGGGCGATTTAGTCGTGGTTATTTCGGAAGCGCACAGAAACCTGTTTCCTGTAGTTGATGATGAAGGGCAACTGCATGGCATGATAAAAATGGATGATATTCGAAAGATTATCTTTAAGCCAGAGCTTTATGACAAAACCCTCGTTAAAGATCTGATGTATATGCCAGCGTATTATATCAGTCCCGATGATAATATGGAGGATCTTGTTGAGATGTTCAGGAAGTCGAGCCGCTTTAATATTGCAGTAATCGACAAGGGTAAATACCTTGGTTTTATTTCGCGTGCCAATGCATTTACCGCTTATCGAAATCAGTTAAAGATGTTCTCTTAATTTTTAATCCTCTGTTTCCTTTGCTAAGCGTCGCTGTTCCTGCTCAGCCATGAAAGAATTTAAAATATGCTCAACCTCATCAAATCCACTTGTTTCCATCAACTGAGCTCTTAGCTGCACAGCACCCGGGAAACTGTTGGTGTAAATTTTAAAGAATCGTTTAAGAATCGCCCATGGCTTAATACCATTCCATGTTTTAGCATACAACGAAGCGTGTAATCGCAATGCTTCAATACGCTCTTCCATTGAAGGTGCATAAGCAGGATTGTAAAACCACGGATTATGGAATATTCCTCTACCAATCATCACCCCATCAACGCCATATTCCATCACTTTATCAAGCGATTCTTCGATGGATAACACATCTCCATTCCCAAGCAGTTTGATGTTTGGATTTAGCTGATCACGCAATTGCACCGATTTTGCAATCTCATTCCAGTCTGCTTCGCCTTCCGACATCATCTTCTGGATACGACCATGCACAATGACCGCATCTGCTTCGGATTGTAACAGGTTAGAGATCCATGGTTCAGTGACTACCGATTTAAAGCCAACGCGCGTTTTTACACTTAAAGGAAGATCTGAAGCTTCATGAACAGCCGTAATAATTTCACGCGCTAATTCGGGCGTATTGATTAGTGCAGAGCAAGCACCTTTTTTAATAATGTTCTTCATCGGGCACCCCATGTTGATGTCTATCCCATCAAAAACGGTCTCCTCTGCTATATATTTAGCAGTTTTGTAAAACTTCTCCGGATCAGTGCCCCAAATTTGTGCAACAAGCTTAACGCCATCCTTACGAACAAGATCCAATTCACTCTCATTAACATGAAAGCGATGCACCACTTTATCCTTACCAACCGGATGACAGAACCCATCTGTTGACAGAAATTCACTGAATAACAGGTGTAAGTTACCAGGCTTTGAAAGCCGCATCACAACTTCTCTGAAAACAGTATCGGTTACATCTTCCATTGGCGCCAGTGCCCACACAGGACCATCCTGATCTTTCCAATAATTTGCCTTATTTGTTATTACCTTTTCTCCCACATTAAATTATTCAAAAAGTCCCTCGTCCCGTATCACCATCAATACCGCTGACTGAGAAACAATAACATACTTTTCTTTTTTATACTCAATTTCGTGTCCGCCGCTTTGCAAATATATCGCCAAATCACCTTCTTTAGGTTGAAGCGGAACATACTTAACCGCTTCGTCATTCTGCTTCCACGCATCATCTTCACTTCCCGAAGATGGAATTGGATACCCTGGCCCTACTTTTACAATGTAACCGCTATACACTTTCTCTTTTTCCCGTACATTAGGAGGCAGATATAATCCTGACTTCGTTCTACTTTGAGCCATACGCGGCTTAAGTAAGATCCGATCACCAACCAGAATGAATTTTTCTAAATCTTTATCATCAATTCCTAACGACATGGTATACTTAAATTATTGCGCAAATATATAAAATGCTCCTCATTTGGATAAGAGCTACAGCTGATTCAGTGGCACATTCAGAAGGGCTTAACTTTTTTTAACACCACATTATCTTTACTTTATGGTGATTGAAAGGCATCATTTTTATACTTTTGCTATTACTTTAATACAGTTAGTAGAATTCTCTGCAAACTTAAATCATTGATATCGGGTTATTAAATTATATATCAGGTGTCAATTAATTATTTTGAATTTCAACCTTATAACCTAAAGAAAATGAAACCAAACATGAATGAACGCAAGCTTCGGAAAATTGACGATGAACAATGGAAGGAGCTGACTTTTACCGATAAAAAATACGAAGTAAGTAATTATGGCCGCATTAAAAGTTATTGTTACGATAAAGTTAATGGCCGAATTGTTAAGCTTGGAAATATAAAAGGCTTTTATAATGTGAGCCTGCGTGTAAACGGACAAAAACGCTCGTACCTGGTTCATAAACTAACAGCTGAGTATTTTGTAGATAAAACAGCCGAAGATCAGGATGTAGTTATCCATCTAGACTGGAACAAACAGAATAATTACTTCACTAACCTGCAATGGGTTACAAAAGCAGAAAGTTACAAGCGCATGCATAAGGTTTTGCAGGAAGCGCGTAAAAAAGCCGGCAAAGTGGTGACCAGCTCAAAATTGAAAAAAGATGATGTAGCCGCTATCAAGGGAATGCTCGAAAAAGGCTACAAACAAAACCTGATAGCTAAAATGTTCTGCGTAAGTGAAATGCAAATAAGTCGAATTGCCCGTAAAGAAAACTGGGCTGAAGTAGAACCTAAGATGTAGAATATCAGTTCAAAACCATTAATTATATGAACCCGGCACCATTCTTTGGTGTCGGGTTTTCTTTTGTATGCTATAGAAACTGCACAATAGTATCACTATAACGTTAGACGCAACTACTATTTTGCGTGATAATAAATAACCACTCTCAGGTATATTCTTAAGATTCGTTAAAATATTAGCGTACAAAAAACAGAATAGTCGCTTTTGTATTACTTTTGCGGAAATTATGAGCAAGGTAAATCGGATTATTGGTAAAATTTTAATTTGGCGTGTAAAAAACATCAGCCAAAAGCATTTTATTTTGATGCTAAGTTTATTAGTGGGTGTATTAAGTGGGCTGGCTGCTGTTACGCTAAAAAACACGGTACACTTTACACACCATTTGCTGACGGAGAACTTTAATCTGGAAAATAGAAATTACCTGTTTCTGGCCTATCCAATGATTGGTATTTTAATCACAATTTTAATCATTAAGTTCTTTATAAAGGACAGCCTTGGACACGGCGTCACAAAAATCCTTTACGCGATTTCTAAGAAAGGTGGTTATATTAAAAGCCATAATAACTACTCATCTATTTTAACAAGTACGTTTACTATTGGTTTTGGTGGATCTGTTGGAGCGGAGGCCCCGATTGTACTTACCGGCGCATCCATTGGCTCAACACTTGGCCGCCTGTTCAGGATGAATTCCAAAACCATTATTCTGTTGATAGGATGTGGCGCTGCAGGAGCTATTGCCGGCATCTTTAAAGCACCTTTTGCCGGTTTGGTATTTACATTGGAAGTAATGATGCTCGACCTGACCATGGCATCAGTGATTCCTTTATTAATATCGGCCATTACAGCATCAACCATAGCCTATTTCTTTCTGGGCAAAGGAGCCGAATTCGCATTTACACTGGAAGCACCTTTCCATTTAAATAACATTCCATACTACGTATTACTAGGTATCCTTGCCGGATTTATTTCACTATACTTTACCAGGGGAATAATGAATACCGAGCAACTCTTCGGAAAGCTAAAGAATCCTTTTTCAAAATGGATCGTCGGAGGTTTGGCGCTGAGTTTATTGATTTTCATCTTTCCACCTTTATATGGTGAAGGTTACCAAACCATCATTGCACTGCTTAACGGAAATAGTCAGGCGGTAATGGGCGAAAGCTTTTTCTATGGCTGGCATGATAATGCATGGGCTTTAATTGCGTTTCTACTTCTGCTGATTATTTTTAAAGTATTTGCAACAGCAGCAACAACCGGAAGTGGTGGTATCGGTGGTATTTTTGCTCCAACATTATTTATGGGTGGTGTTACCGGTTACCTGTTTGCCAAGGTTATTAATACACTTGGCATTTCTCAAGTGCCTTCATCGCACTTTACACTTGTGGGTATGGCCGGCATGATGGCTGGGGTAATGCATGCGCCACTGACTGCAATATTCCTGATTGCAGAAATAACCAATGGCTATGGTTTATTCATTCCACTAATGATTACGTCTACCATCGCCTACCTGACCATCATGTATTTCGAACCGCACTCGTTATATACCAAACGATTGGCTGCCAAAGGTGAATTACTGACCCACCATAAAGACAAGGCCGTATTGACGCTCATGCGTCTCGACAAAGTTCTGGAAACTGATTTTAAATGTGTAACACCTGAAATGACGCTGGGTGAATTAGTTAAGGTCATCTCCAGTTCGAAGAGAAATATATTTCCGGTGATAGATAGTAAAGATGAACTGAGGGGAATTGTATTGCTTGATGATATCCGGGAAATCATGTTCAACAACGAATTATATAATAAATCAACGGTTGAAGAATTAATGTCGATTCCTCCGGGAATGATCGAAATTGATGAAAACATGGACAAGGTAATGCGCAAGTTTGAAGAAACTGGTGCCTGGAACCTGCCTGTAGTGAAAGACGGAAAATATCTTGGATTCGTATCAAAATCAAAAATTTTCTCAGTTTACCGAAGAGTATTGATACATTATTCAGATGATTAACAAAGGTTAAGAACTAGAATTCATTCGCTCAACTTAATTTGAATCCCTGCATTTACATGAGCTTTGATGGTTGTAAATATGAATGATATCAATTCTGTTTAAAATCATTTCTGCATCTCGTAAAAAGTTATAAACTGCAATGTTTTTTTTATCGACTTGTTGGTGTAAATTTGTGTTTTTATTTTTCAGGTTAACACATTGACATTGAAAACATAAGAAAAATAATCAAGTATATTCATTTGCAACGGCAAATGCGACTTTAACAACTATTATAAACAAATAATCATAATCAGTTGGTGACTTTCGCATGTAAGCAGTCGGTTTATACTAATAAATCAGCTTAGATGTTGAATCAGCCACCGCATCTTGCAAATATCTTAACGATGAAAAGAGATACTGTAATTTTCGACCTAATTGAGAAAGAATACGCTCGCCAGAAAGAGGGTATTGAGTTAATTGCTTCTGAGAACTTCGTAAGCGAACAAGTAATGGAAGCACAGGGCTCATGTTTAACTAACAAATATGCAGAAGGATACCCGGGCAAGCGCTATTACGGAGGATGTCAGGTGGTAGACCAAACAGAACAGCTTGCAATTGACCGTGCTTGCGAACTATTTGGTGCCGAGTACGCTAACGTACAGCCACACTCAGGTGCACAGGCTAACGCTGCTGTATTTTTTGCAGTATTAAAGCCAGGTGATACTTTCATGGGCTTGGATCTAGCACACGGTGGTCACTTAACACACGGTTCACCAGTTAACTTCTCAGGAGTAACTTACAACCCGGTTTGCTATCACGTTAAAGAAGATACCGGATTGGTAGATTACGATGAGATGGAAGCGATTGCTCGCGAGCACAAGCCAAAAATGATCATTGCTGGTGCTTCTGCTTATTCACGTGAATGGGATTATGCACGTATGCGTCGTTTAGCTGACGAAATTGGCGCTTTATTGCTTTGCGATATGGCTCACCCGGCAGGTTTAATTGCTAA
>DIYS01000071.1 GCA_002429115.1 Saccharicrinis sp. UBA6048
TTATTGTGGAGACGGATACAAATGGAATATTGATCGATATTAATCGTAGGGAATGACTTCACCAGTAGAGTTTAAGTAAGGTACGTGGTAGCGTTCATGCACTAACTCCGGATCTCCTTTGTAAAAAGTATTACCACTTGAGTAGGTTTTAACGGTTAAAAGCTCATGGATGTTGAGGTAACAGTCGTAGCCTGATTTGTTCGTAACATTTGCTTTCTGTACAATTAAGTCAAGTGCCTCCACTTTAATTCTACCTTCAAGATTCATAAAAAGTTCATTCACATTTCCTTTAAGCGTATGTTGTCCTATGTTGGAATTACCATAACAGTTTATTCGAAGTTTTTGACAATGAATGTCAAGGTCAGATTCAGTAAATTCAGAGCTTCCATTCATAGTCATTGTCAATGTGTTAATTTCCAGTGGCTCATAATTAGTAATTTCGCATGCATTAGTACAGGTTATTTGCTGAAGTGCTTTGGCTGAAATACAAATTTCAACTAACTTCTTTCTTTGAAGCGTATTTGTTTTGTGTGAGATTTTTATTGCTCCCTCGCTATACTCAATTTCAAAACCTTCAAGCAGATGCTTCTGACCTATAAGTGTCAGTTCCGTATTTTCTTCCATGCTTAATACTAAACGACACGATGCGCCAATGGTGACTTTACTTATTGGGCCAAAATCTTTATGGATACGAATTACCTCAGATTCTTTATTGACATAGAAAATGTATTCGCATGCCTGAAATACAATCAAAGCGAGTAAAAAAAGAGTTATGGTTTTGTATTTTCTCATCGTTTCTTAAATGGATTTTCAATTCGGTAGCCTATGCCAAATTCCATAAACTCAGACCTGAAAAAGCTGGCTTTTAAGCTAAAGTTAGCAATAAAATGGTTGGTAATTTTATATCGTATGCCTAATCGGGGGTATAAGGGTTGAGGAGGTTTGATATTAGTATGCAGATATACTCCCAGATTCATAAATAAAGTTGTTTTACCAAGGAATACATTATAAGAGCCAAAGAGCCCATTAAACAAATAATGTCTGGAAGAAAATTCTATGTTCTCATCACTATTTTTGTAGGCCTCCCAAGTATAAGGTGCACTTTGTGAGTAAAACTGATCAAAGCCAATGCCAATTGCACGTTTCTTGTTAAGATGAAATAAGTAATTGGCGCTGAGGCTGGCATTCCAATACAATGTTTCGTTATAAGGAGTGCTTTGGTTTCGACCAATACTGCCTACCACAAAAAGCTCTTGAGTATTACTATCAGGCGCTTTTCGTTTTGTAAGAACAGGTGTCAGTGCCTTATTGAAATGATATTTAGTACCCAAACTGGCGGTTAGCGTATTAATGCCATGGTTTGGTTTTCTTGCAGCTCCGTTTGATAAATGGGTTAATGAAGTACTGAGTGCGATGGACAAACGATCGCTGATGCGGTAATCCATTAAAAGCGCCAGACCGATGTATACATTCAGGTGTGAACTAAAAACATTGTTATAGGTGTTATTTTCTTCATTAAATGGTTTTGTGGCATAGCCAAGCCCCATTGATACTTTGTTGTGGATTGATAACCTGGGTGAGCGATATAGCTTGTAATTAATGTATGGGAACAGTGCGTAACCAGAGCCGTAAATGTCCTTGTTACCGAACGTGCCATAATACAGTCCTATACCAATTTCGGGGTAATTAAAATAGCTTTGCCAGTTTTCAGTTGAGAAAATCGAACGGCCATAATTCACTTCAATTCCGCCAGAATACTCCTCAATAAAGTACATCATATTTGTGTGATGCGGAATAACAATCCCCCCATGGAAGCGCCCTGTTAAATACGTGTGTTTACTGCTGTCGCTGTCTTTATTAAGAGGTTTTTGGGCAATTGTGCTGTTAAATACAAGTATGGAAATTAAGGTTGCGTAAAAGAGTTTTTTCAAATTGGCAAAAGTTTAATAATGAAATTCAAATATATAAAAAGATGAAGATTAAGCAGGTAATTTTATCATTCTTAAAGTTAACAACTGTCATATTATTTGATCGATGGAGCGCTTTATAATATCCTTATATTTGCAAACGAAAACCAAGTGAACTAATAATTAACTATGAAGATTGTCAAGTGCATAACAGCATTAATTGTATGTCTTAATATAACGTCTCTATCGGCGCAGCGAAAAGCCCAATTAGATATTTCATTGAATGGTATTGTATCAAGTCATGATGTACGGCCAATGTGGCTGGTATCCAATGAATGGGGGCAGTATCAACAATTTGGAAGTGCAGAAAGTATGGTTTCTGCCGGAGCAAGTTATCAATTACTTAAGAATGATAACTTTTCCATTTTGGGAGGTTTGAGGGCAAACTATAGTACCGATTTGCAAAAAGGGACACTTCAAGAGCTATTTATTAGAGGTAAGGCCTGGTTTATTGATTATTCATTGGGAAAGGAGCAATATTCACCACTTTTGTATAATGACCGCTTAACTTCGGGTCAGTTTTTGATGAGCTCTAATGCTCGTCCAATTCCTCGTATCACAGTTGGTTTTTTTGATTATCTGCCGCTAGGTTTTACAAAAAACTGGTTGGAAATTAAAGGTGGTATGTCCCAAGGTTGGTTGCAAGACGATCGTATTCAAAAAAGTAATGCAGCAAATGATTTATTACTCCACGAAAAGTTTGCTTATGTGCGATTGGGTAATACCAAAATCCAACCATACGCCGGACTCGTGCATTCGGCACTTTATGGAGGTACGCGACCAAACGGGACAGAAATACCCATTGACTTTTGGGCCACATTTACTGCCAGCGGTTCTGCAAAGTTAGGTGGAGGTGAAGAGACGAATGCTGCCGGAGCTCACATGGGGATGTGGGATTTTGGGTTTAATTGGTCCCATCAACAGGTAGATGTGCATTTTTATCTGCAAAAGCCTTTTGCGGATGGTTCTGGTTTGTATATAAATCATGGACAGAATAAAGATTACATACTGGGATTAACGATTTATCCAAAAGATCTGCCTTGGCTAAAGGGATTGTCCTTAGAGACAATGAGGACGGATTACCAAAGCGGAGAAGGTATCCCAGATCCGTTATATCCGGAAGGATACGAGAAGCAAGGTATCATATGGCTTGATGAGATTGATGACTATGACCAATTTATGTATGATGTTTTTGGACAGGAGACTTCAGGGTGGGGCAAAGATGAAGTGAAAAACTATTTGATTGAAAATGAAAATTACGGACATCAATATGGAGGTCGCGATGATTATATGAATAATATCTCCTATTACAATGGGTGGACCTATTATGGCATGAATATGGGTACTTCGCTTTATCATACAGCTAGCAAAGTAAAAAAATATGCAGAGTCCTGGGAGGAGTTTAATCAAGCATATTATTATAACAACCGGGTCAATGGATTTCATATTGGTGCCGAGGGGTGTATTACAAAGCAATTGACATACAGGGTAAAGCTAACGTATACAGTTAATAAAGGGTCCTATGGTGAGAAATATAGAGGCAGATCTAGCTGGGAAAAGACAGAACCATATTTTTTTACTGAGAGCAAGAAACAATTGTACTCAATGCTGGAGATTAACTGGCAATTGCCAATTGAAAAGAATTTAATGCTTAGCGGACTTGTAGGGGTGGATAGTGGTGAATTATATAACTCATCCGGATGTAGATTTTCATTGATTTATACACCGGAGTTATAAATATTCGAATAGCGTTTAAATTACATGATCTATTACTTAACTTTGCCAACTGGATAAAATAACACACAAATGTTGAAGGAAAAAGAAAGAGTTGTTTATAATTTCTTAGCCGTATTGGATGCCATATTGGCTTGGATATCGTTGGATTTAGCTTTATACATTTATTTTGGTCATTACACTTTCTTGAATAATAAGGATTCAATAATTCTTCACTTGGTTGTGCTTGTTATTTGGTTTTTATTATCGAAAATATTCAGGGCCAATGAAATATATCGATCAAGACCTTTGTCCATTTTGTTAATTAATGTATTGGGTGCATCCATTGTAGGGTCAGGGCTTTTGGCATTGAGCGTATTTATTTTCAACCTACATTATATTGGTATTACACCGATTGCTTATTTCGGAGGAATTTCAGCGTTAATTATTTTTCAGGTTAAAGTTTTGTTTTTCTCATATGTGAAGCGAGCAAGAAGAAAGGGATTTAACTACCGAAATCTTTTAATTATTGCAGATGAATCGGCAATGGGTTTTATTAACCGAATCATCGATAAACCTGAGTGGGGATATAGAATTGTTGGAATTGTTGGAGATGAAAAGAAATTTGGTTCCTTAAGTAAAAAACTAACTTTTTTACCCGAAGGTACAGATATTGATCGAGTGTTGGAAGGTAAAACAATTGATGAGTTGATTTATTGCAAGGAAAAGGCTAGGATGGAAGATATATTCGGCTTATTAACAAGTTGTAATGAGCTGGGAGTCATATTCCGCATGTCAACTCCATTCTTCAATATGCTGAGTAATAAAACACACCTGCATTATTTTGACACAACGCCCGTTTTAACCATTTCCAATACACCAATGGATTATCTGATGCTGAAATTTAAATCAGTGTTTGATTTTCTATTGTCATTCTCGATTATAACAATCTTCTCTCCTTTGTATGTAGGAATAGCACTTGGTATTAAACTAACTTCGAAAGGGCCGGTATTCTTTAAGCAAAAACGCGTCGGTATGCGAGGTCGTAAGTTTTGGGTATACAAATTCAGAACGATGGTAACGAATGCCGAAGATCTTAAGGCAAGCCTTATGGCTCAAAACGAGATGGATGGACCTGTGTTTAAAATTGCTCGTGATCCAAGAATTACAGGCATTGGAAATTTTTTACGAAAAACCAGCCTGGATGAATTGCCACAGTTTTTTAACGTGCTTTTGGGAGATATGTCAATTGTTGGTCCACGACCTCCTGTACCGGCTGAGGTGCGCGAGTATCAAAGGTGGCAACTGCGAAGATTATCCATGAAACCTGGAATCACTTGTATTTGGCAGATTTCACCAAACAGAAACGATGTGTCGTTTGAGGATTGGATGAAAATGGATTTGGAATACATTGACAATTGGTCGTTGCGACTGGACTTTGTAGTGATTCTAAAAACCATAAGAACAATGCTAAGGGCTGACGGAAAATGATGAAGGTATTTATAAAAATAGTATTAGCAGTTGCAGTAATTTTAGTTGTTGCATGTTCGACCAGGCCTCGCGTTCCTCGTTCAATGCCTGGAGAAAAGGAGATGGCTGCAGTTCTTGCAGATATTTACCAGGTAGAAAGTGTGCTTGATCAAACGCGCTTGTCATATGACTCTCGAAAAGAGGATAGATTTTCTGGCTATTACCGCTTTGTTCTGGAGCAGCATAATTTAACAAAGGCCGAATTTGATACCGCCATGGGATGGTACTCTGAACACCCAACGGTATTATCAGATGTGTATGAAGATGTGGTTGAGATACTGAGCAGGCGAGAGGCTGAGTTGAAAAACAAAATGAATAAGGAGAAAGAGGAAAGAGACCTCGTGAAGATGCCGAACAAACAAGAGCTTTGGAACGATACAACGGCGTTTACAATTCCACTTGATCCTAAAGATAGCCTGGATAATCGTTTGCCTTTTAATATTGAGACTGATTCACTGGATCGGGGAATTATCAGGTTATTTGCCAATTATCAGTTTAAAGAAGGCAGTGTTCTTGATAGTGCGCAGATGCAGTTGATTGCATGTTATGCTGATAGTACAATTGAAACGGAGAGTAGTCAGATACAAAAATCATTTAAGGAAGTAAGTGGTAATCTGAGTCACGTTCTGAAAAATGGTAAACAACTCGTAAAGCTTAAAGGCTTCTTGTTCTTGCATGATACAGCAAAGGTTTCAACGGTTGAGGTAAGCAATGTTAAATTAACCTACTTGCCAAAAATTGATCCTGAGGATATAAAACTTCGATAAATGCGAAAGGTCAGTGCTCATTACTACCTGAAACCCGGCGGGACTTTCGGTAAGCATCCGATAATCGTTCTAAATGATGATGGGCGTATTGAGAATATCAGGGAGCAAAAAGAAGGGTTTAGAGAAGAAGCGGGCTTGGCCTATTATCCCGGAATAATCATCCCAGGTTTTGTTGCATCTATTGATCGTCAAAGTGAGAACGCCGATGTGGAAAGAATAGCATTGGTTAATGGAGTACTCCGAATTAAACGAGGAATAAAAAGCTTATCGACAGAAGAGTATATTAATCCGTGGACTTCGATTTGTAATTTGGTGAATGAGCAAGCAGGTTTTACGAATTTATCCCATTACCTGATGAAACATACTGCTAAAGCGGCACATATAGCTGGGGAAGCAGAATGGGGAGTGATTGGCGATGGTGCTAAACCCGGTCTGTTGGTAATACAAAATATCGATTTAAGGGATTTCTCCCTGACTGCCAAAACGGCATTGAAAATAATACAACGATGAACGATTCACATATAAATATTGCAATTAAGGCATCCATTGCAGGTGGAAAAGGAATAATGGATGTATTTAATTCCGAAGACTTTGGTGTGCGACTAAAAGGCGACGATTCTCCGCTGACAGAAGCTGATTTGAAAAGCCATAATATCATTGAATCTTTTCTCAAAGCGACTGATTATCCTGTTTTAAGTGAGGAAGGGACTCAATTGACATATGGTGAGCGGAGAGATTGGGATACGCTATGGATCGTTGATCCACTGGATGGTACAAAAGAGTTTATTAAGCGCAGTGGCGAGTTTACAGTCAATATTGCCTTAATTAAAAATAATATGCCTGTTTTAGGCGTTGTTTTTGCGCCGGTATTGGGTTGGTTATATTGGGGAGATGAATCAGGAGCTTATAAAGCTGAACTGCAAAGCTCATGGTTAAGTGATGATGTTGATTTAATCATGAAGTCTTTAAACGGTACTCGATTGCCATTGACTTCAACAGAGCAGATGACTGTAGTTGCCAGCGTAAGTCATTTTTCTAAAGAGACACAGAATTATGTTGTAGCGCTTGAAGGTAAAGTTGGAGAAGTAAGGCTTGCATCTCGTGGAAGTTCGTTGAAGGTGTGTCTTGTGGCTGAAGGTTCAGCAGATTTGTATCCACGTTTGGGACCAACGATGGAATGGGACACCGCAGCCGGACAAGCGGTTGTAGAGGCTTCCGGCGGTCAATTGTTTGATTGGAAAACAAAGAGGCCAATGATGTATAATCGAGAGGACTTATTGAATGGCTGGTTTCTGGCAACAACCAAAGGAATTGATCTCAATGATTATTGGCTGATTTAGTTGTATTTGTAGTTTTATTAAGGTTGTATCTTATTATTTGTCGCAAATCTTCGTTAAAGAATTTTAAATTATAATTCAAATACTGATTTTTATCACTCTGCCGCTTTAAATTTCTTATCTTTGCGGCTCATTGTTAAATTATAAAATCAATACACAAATGGCTGCAATTGACAGTTTTAATTTCGCAGGGAAAAAGGCAATAATCCGTGTGGATTTTAATGTGCCTTTAAATGATAAATTTGAAATTACCGACGATACACGTATCCGTGCTGCTGTGCCTACTATAAAAAAGGTGCTGGGTGATGGCGGAGCTGTAATTTTAATGTCTCATTTAGGTCGTCCAAAGGGTGAGGCTAAAGAGGAGTTCTCATTGAAGCACATTGTAGCTCACCTTTCTGCTACATTAGGTGTTGATGTTAAGTTTGCACCAGATTGTATTGGTGATGAGGTGAAGGCAATGGCTGCCGACCTGAAAGGTGGTGAAGTTCTTTTACTTGACAACCTTCGTTTTCACAATGAAGAAACAAAAGGTGATGAAGGGTTCGCTAAGCAATTATCAGAACTAGCTGACGTTTATGTGAATGATGCATTTGGTACCGCACACCGCGCACATGCTTCTACCACCATCATTGCTAAGTATATGGATGAGAAGATGGCAGGTTACCTATTAGATAAGGAAATAAAATTCTTAGGTGACACGGTTGAGAATGCTGAAAAGCCATTTGTGGCAATTGTTGGTGGAGCTAAAGTTTCTGGTAAGCTGGAGGTATTGAAGTCATTAATCACCAAAGTAGATACGATCCTGATTGGTGGTGGCATGGCATATACTTTCCTAAAAGCACAAGGGCATAGCATTGGAAACTCTTTGGTTGAAGAAGATTTGATTGATACTGCTAAACAAATTTTGGTGGATGCTGAGAAAAATGGCGTTAATTTCATGTTACCTGTTGATAACTTAGCTGCCGATAAGTTCGCGGATGATGCGGATATTATGGAAGTAGGTAATGAAATTCCTGAAGGCCGCATGGCTTTGGATGTTGGTCCGAAAACAACGGCTGCTTATGCATCAGAGATTGCAGGCGCTAAAACAGTTGTATGGAATGGCCCGATGGGATGTTTCGAGATGCCTAATTTCTCAAAAGGAACATTCGGTGTGTGTCAGGCTGTAGCTGACTCTTCAGCTGTGTCTATTATTGGTGGTGGTGATTCGGTAGCTGCTGTTAATAAGAGTGGATTGGCTGACAAAATGAGCCATATCTCAACAGGAGGAGGTGCTTCTTTAGAGTTCTTAGAAGGAAAAGAATTACCTGGTGTAAAAGCCATTCGCGGGTAATTACAAACTGAAGATATACCACAAAGCCTGTTAGCGTAAGCTGGCAGGCTTTGCTGTTATATGGGCTTACATCGTAAATCGTAAGTCATAATTCTAACATCATTCATTATCTTTGCCAAAAAAATAATTCAATGACATTACTATATAATATTGGTATTGGTGTTTATTCGCTGCTGATAAATCTGGTAGCCCCTTTTAATTCAAAAGCTCGCTTATTAAATCAGGGACGTAAGAAAACAAATGAGTTTCTTAAAGCAAATCAGCTGGATGGAAAAATAATATGGTTCCACGCTGCCAGTTTAGGGGAATTTGAGCAAGGACGACCGGTTATTGAAGCGATAAAATCTAAGCATCCGGAATATAAGATGGTTTTGACATTCTTTTCACCGTCTGGTTATGAGGTTCGAAAGAATTTTGCATTGGCCGACTATATATTGTACCTGCCTGCTGATACAAAACGTAATGCCAAGAGGTTTATTCGGGCAATAAATCCGGAAAAGGTATTCTTTATTAAGTATGAGTTCTGGTTTCATTATTTGACTGAATTATCGAAACGAACTATTCCGGTTTACGGTATTTCGATGATATTCCGTAAGGAACAGGAGTTTTTCAAATCCTATGGTGGATGGTTCAGAAAGATGCTTAAGGCTTTCAATAAGTTTTACGTTCAGGATGATGTTTCAGGGGACCTGTTAAAAGGTATTGGTCATGAGAATTACTCGGTAGCCGGTGATACACGTTTTGATAGAGTAAGAGACATTGCTTTAGAGTCCAAAGATTTTGATTTAGTGAAGGATTTTGTTGGTGACAGCAAGCAAGTAATTGTGGCAGGTAGTACTTGGGCAACGGATGAAGAGGTTTTGATTAAGTATATTCAGGAAGTTAATCAGGATGTAAAGGTGATTATGGCACCTCATGAAATACACGAGGAGCATATTCAACAGATAGAATCAAAATTGCGCGTACCTTACCTCAGGTATACCAAGCCATCGGGAGATGTTCTCCAGGCAAGGGTGTTAATTGTGGATACCATTGGTATGTTATCATCCATCTATAAATACGGACAAGTCGCCTATATTGGAGGTGGCTTTGGTGTGGGTATTCATAATACGCTTGAGGCAGCTACTTATGGGATGCCTGTTGTCTTCGGGCCGAAGTATAAGAAGTTTAAAGAGGCACGTGATCTGATCTCCCTTAAGGCGGGGTATTCTATTAAATCAGAATCAGAGTTTACAAAAAAGGTTGAGTCGTTTTGGGATGATGAACAATTGTTGAAAACAGCTTCCCAAAATTCGAAGGATTATGTGGATAAAATGTGTGGAGCTACTCAATTGATTTTAGAGGAGATTTTTGTTTAACTTATAAGAAGTTGACATTTAACGATTAAACCGGAGTTGTTTTGCAATTCCGGTTTTTTATTTGGCCATACTTGAAAAGATGTTGATAAGATTCCAAATATTGGACTATAGCTTTAAATTAAAGACGAAGTAATTAAAGCGTGTCACTTTAAATGGCATAAACCGCTTGAAATTTCAGGGGTTCTTAAATATGCAATACTTGGCTTGGATTTTTATTTTGTTGTTGATAAAAATATCGTTTTGGGAAACTTTCACTACGTTGGCTAATTGCTAAAAGGCTGAAAAACAAAAATATAAAGTTTTGTTTTGGATAACTTTTTGGTATTGTTGATAACTAATGTTTGCTCAAAAGTGGTGTCGTTAGTAACTTGCAGTCATAGAAAATTGACATCAAAAAAATATTAAATACCATTTTATCAACGTCTTAAATTTTTGTGACCAAATGGCTGTTAAAGAAATCGACCTAAAATCTAAAAAAGTGAGTAAAATTTATACCTACGACGAGGCTTTTGAAGAATCTCTGAAATATTTCCAGGGGGATGAGTTAGCTGCACGGGTATGGGTTAATAAGTATGCCTTAAAAGATTCAGATGGTAATATCTATGAATCGAATCCGGATGAAATGCATTGGCGATTAGCTCGCGAAATTGCCCGTATTGAGGAGAAGTACCCTAACCCAATGACAGTTACAAAACTGTACGATTTAATGAAGAATTTCAGATACATCGTACCTCAGGGTGGACCAATGTCGGGTATTGGTAATACTTTCCAGATTGCATCTTTATCAAACTGTTTTGTGATTGGTGATGATGGACCATCGGATTCGTACGGTGGTATCATGAAGGTTGATCAGGAACAGGTACAGCTAATGAAGCGTCGTGGTGGTGTTGGTCATGACTTGTCACACATCCGTCCGAAGGGCTCACCGGTTAAAAATTCAGCCTTGACATCAACAGGTATTGTGCCATTTATGGAGCGCTTCAGTAATTCTACTCGCGAAGTTGCACAAGACGGTCGTCGTGGTGCTCTGATGTTGAGTGTGTCGATCAAGCATCCGGATTCAGAGTCATTTATTGATGCCAAAATGGAGCAGGGGAAAGTTACCGGGGCGAATGTTTCGGTTAAGATTGACGATGAGTTTATGCAGGCCGTAGTTGATGGTGAAAAATATACCCAGAGTTATCCTGTGGGATCTAAGGAGCCAAGTTATACAACGGATATTGATGCAGGCGCTTTATGGTCTAAAATTGTTCACAATGCATGGAAATCAGCTGAGCCGGGCATTTTATTCTGGGACACCATTATTAAGGAATCGGTGCCTGATTGTTATGCCGACTTAGGTTACCGAACTGTTTCAACAAACCCTTGTGGCGAAATTCCACTTTGTCCGTATGATAGCTGTCGTTTAATTGCATTGAATCTTTATTCATACGTTGATCATCCGTTTACGCCTAAAGCGAAGTTTAATTTTAAATTGTTCCGCGAGCATGTAGCCTATGCACAACGTATCATGGATGACATCATTGATCTTGAATTGGAGAAAATTGATGGTATTCTGGCTAAGATTATTTCTGATCCGGAAAGTGATACAGTGAAGCGCGTAGAGCGCGAATTGTGGGAAAATATCCGCAAAAAAGCTGAAGAAGGTCGTCGTACGGGTGTTGGTATTACAGCTGAGGGTGATATGTTGGCAGCTTTGAACTTGCAGTATGGTAGTGATGTGGCTGTTGATTTCTCCATTGAAGTACATAAAAATCTGGCATTGGCTGCTTACGGTTCATCGGTTGAGTTGGCTAAAGACAGAGGTGCATTCCCGATTTTTGATGCTAAAAAAGAAGCTAATAATCCATTTATAAACCGATTGTTTGAAGCTGATTCAGAATTAGCTGAGAATATGAAGAAATACGGTCGTCGTAATATTGCGGCATTAACCATTGCTCCGACCGGAACAACCAGCTTGATGACGCAAACAACCTCTGGTATTGAGCCGGTATTCTTGCCAGTATACAAGCGTCGTCGTAAAGTGAATCCAAATGATCCTGAAGTTCGTGTTGATTTCATCGATGAGGTAGGTGATAGCTGGGAAGAATACACAGTATTCCACCACAAGTTTGTCACTTGGATGGAAGCCAACGGACACGAAACGGCTAAGAACTATTCGCAGGAAGAGTTGGATGAGTTGGTAGCTCAGTCGCCTTACTACAAAGCAACGTCTAACGATGTTGACTGGTTGAATAAAGTTCGTATGCAAGGCGGTGTTCAAAAATGGGTAGATCACTCAATTAGTGTAACGATCAATTTACCGGCTGATGTATCGGAAGAATTGGTGGGTAAACTATACGTTGAAGCCTGGAAGAGCGGATGTAAAGGAGTGACTGTATACCGTGATGGCAGTCGCGCGGGTGTATTGGTATCGAATACTAAAAAAGAGGAGGAGAAAGAAGCAGGATTCCCTAAGAAACGTCCTCAGATATTGGATGCTGATGTAGTTCGTTTCCAAAATAATAAGGAGAAATGGATTGCTTTTGTAGGCTTGATTGATGGTAAGCCTTATGAAATCTTTACTGGTTTATCGGATGATGAAGATGGCATTCTGTTGCCTAAGTCAGTTTTGGCCGGTAAGATCATTAAGAACAGGGAAGAGGATGGCACTTCAAGGTACGATTTCCAGTTTACTAATAAGCGTGGTTATAAAACTACCATTGAAGGTCTGTCGCATAAATTTGATAAAGAATACTGGAATTACGCCAAATTAATCTCAGGTGTATTGCGTCACCAAATGCCGATTGAAGGTATTCTTGACCTGGTGGCAGGGCTTCAGTTAGACAGTGAGTCTATTAATACCTGGAAGAATGGTGTGGAGCGCGCACTTAAGAAGTATGTTCCGGATGGGACAAAGGCTAAAAAAGGTAAGTGTGAGAGCTGTGGATCAGACGAACTGATTTATCAGGAAGGTTGTTTGATCTGTAAGAGCTGTGGTTCATCGAAATGTGGTTAGTAACCTGAGTTCGACGTAAAATTTTGAACTCAGAACGCTTACAAATAGTAAGTTTCAAGTGTATATTGACGAAAGAATAGCGGGCTATTCTGAGATGATTACACGAAGAAAATTGATGTTTGTAAGTGGAACTACCAAGCTTTGAATAAAAAACTGATCTACCGCGTCAAATTTTATTACAATAGTTTACTATTCCAATAAAGTTATTCCTTGTATATCAGCTTTTTATTTCAATCTGAGTTTTAAAATTTGAATCGAATTCAGGTTAGAATCTGCCCTATATGTAACCGAAAAAGAAAAGAGACGTTCATTGAGCGTCTCTTTTCTTTTTCGGTTATTTTGAGATTATGTAGTTCGTCCTTGCAGAGTCACGCAAGGAATTATCATTTCTTCCAGTGAGATGCCTCCATGTTGAAAGGTATCGCGGTAATAGCCGACGTAGTGGTTGTAATTGTTCGGATAGGCAAAGAAATCATTATTACCTGCAAAGATATAAGCTGTGGATACATTGTATCGTGGCAGGAAAGCTTCCGACGGCTTTAAAATGTCGTACACTTCTTTTGTCTTGTAAGATAAATTCTTGCCCTGTTTATACCGAAGGTTCGTATTCACATTCCGGTCGCCAACAACCTTAATAGGATTTTGAACCCGCGTTGTTCCATGGTCGGTGGTCAGCACAATTTTTACATTCTCATCTTTTAAGCGCATCAGCAGTTCACGCAGAGACGAATGCATGTACCACGATTGAGTCAGGGATCTGTAGGCCGCTTCATCACGCGCCAGCTCTTTGATCATCTTTACTTCGGTTCGGGCATGCGAAAGCATATCTACAAAGTTGAATACGATGGCATTTAAGTCATTATCCATCAGTTGGTGCAATTCCTCAATCAGGTTTTTGCCTGCCTCACCATCGGAAATCTTCCTGTAGGCATAACTGTTCTTTTTTCGGAAACGCTCCAACAGTGTTCCGAGCAATTCACCTTCGTATTTGTTTTTGCCCTCATCACTATCGTCATCCACCCAATATTGCGGGTACATTTCTTTGATCTGTGATGGCATCAGGCCAGAGAAAATAGCGTTACGGGCATATTGCGTAGCCGTTGGCAGGATGCTATAATAGGGTGTTTCGTCTTCAATTAAATAATCGGAAGATATGGCTCGTTTTAACACTTCCCATTGATCGAAGCGGAAGTTGTCGATAACGATAAAGAATACCTTTTTACCTGCATCCAGCTGAGGAAGCACCTTTGTTTTAACCAGGTTATTCGATAATAATGGCGCATCTTCAGGTTGTTTCAGCCAATCCAGATAATTGCGTTTGATAAATTTAGTAAAGGTTTGTGTGGCTTCATTTTTCTGCATCGAAAGCACTTCGTCCATGGCACCATCGCCCTGCTCCAGTTCCAGCTCCCAATACACGAGTTTTTTATACACATCCACCCAATCTTTATGAGTGAAAGAATCGTTGATTTTCAGGGCTATTTGACCAAATTGTGATTGGTAAGCAGAGGTGGTTGTTTTCGTAATTAGCTCTTTTTTGTCGATGTGCTTTTTGATCGATAGTAGAATTTGTCGAGGATTCACTGGTTTTATCAGGTAGTCGGCAATTTGGTTGCCAATGGCCTGATCCATGATGTCTTCCTCCTCGCTTTTGGTGATCATGATTACCGGAATTTCCGACCTTAACTCCTTGAGCTGTGTTAGTGTTTCAAGCCCTGAAATACCCGGCATGTTTTCATCCAGAAATATAAGATCAAAAAATGTCGATTTAATAATGTCTAGTGCGTCGTAACCATTCGTCGCCGTTTCAACTTCGTATCCTTTCTCTTTTAGAAACAGAATATGAGCGCGCAAATGCTCAATCTCATCATCTACCCATAGTATTTTAACTCCACTATCTGTCATTTGAAACGTATATTTTTAATCAGGTTGTTACCAGATAAATTTATTGACCTATTGGATTTAACCACAAATTGAGGACTCCCGTGCAATTCATATTGATCTAAGATAAACACATTTGTGTAATTTAGTCAATTTGTGGTTTACAGGCTATATAAATCATCTTGATACTAGCGTCTAAAATCTTGATACTTTTTATTAATAATTTGCATTGTAGAAGGCTTCGTATTCTGCCATCTTCTCGCCGTTTTTGATCTTAGCAAAGTTCTCCGTTGTCACAGCCCAAATGTAATGTTCGCGTGTTTTTATATCGCGCATCAGGTGTTGGGCCTTTTTAACACTGTCAATAAATTTCAAGGCATCGGCAGCATTTGAGAAGGACTCAATTTGCAACATCTTATAAGACGCACCATAATCGTTTAAACTAACTTTAGCATCACTTCCAATGTTGTTGCGAGCATGAGCTTGATATAGCTTCTGAATCTTCTTATAATCAATACGAGTTTTTTTGATGATGACATACACGTTATGAGCAGCCTCTTTGTTTAGTTCAAATATGGACGCCTCTTTCTCAGGTTCAGTCTGTTCTGTTACAGCGGTTTCAGCTGCAATAGCCGTCTTTGTTTCTTCTTTTTCAACCACCGGAGTTTCTACAATAGGTGTCGTCTGAGGTTTTTCCTCTACCACTTCTGTTTGTTGAGTTGCTTTTGAGGTTTCTCCAGGTTGCGAAACCAGGTTGGTTGTATTGGTATCACTAACAGGCTGCTCTTCCTTCGGAGTTTCGTCTGTCTCTTTATTCAGGATATCTTTAGGAACCCGTAATTTCTCTTTTACTTCAACTTCATTAGTTGAAGCTTGCCCTTTAACCTTATCGAGCTCCTCAGCTTCAACATGCTGCAAGTAGTATTTGGCAAAAAACTCTTTGTAGTCGTTCACCAGGCCTGACAAGTAGAATTTGTTGTAGTTACTTTCTGACAATACCACAATATTGTCGGTAAACAGCCTGAAATTGAAGAAGTCAGGATTTTCACGTAAGCCGTAGAAATAATCCATCGCTTCCACACGGTTGGCAAAACCACTTACAGTCAATGCAGGCGAGCCATCCAGTAATCGAATCTCTTTTATTTCGAAATCGTGGAGCAGATAGCGTGAGAAGTTGTAATTGGCCACATTGTAAATAGCCCTGTTCATGTCTTCCGCTAGAATATCCATTACAATTAGTTCGTAGGCTTCATCGTCAACATACACAAAGTCAGCAATCTGTTCAAGCCCCAATTCAGCATCCGGAGAGCTACTTTCAGTACTTGTTTTTATGCCTGGAGCCGAAGCATACAATGTTCCCTGGACAGGTGTTTTGCCTTCTCTTAGCTGTTCGAGCAATGACTGTGCAAGCACCGCTTCTTCGCCCTGCTCATCATTGGCAATGATGGTTTCCATATCGCTACTGAAAGGATCACTCATGCCAGTTTTGGCATACGATAAGCCTCTTAGCAGAAGGTACTTGTTGATGAGCTTGTTTTCGTCTTTGTCAACTGCGTTAATGGCAGTACTACTTTGGTGAATGACATTTTCAAAGCGTCCGAATAAGAACTCTTCATAAGTGCTTTCATAGGCTTTTTCCTGAGCTGATTTCTTAGCCAATAGCTTAGTCGCAAATTCAGGGTCATTTAAATACTCAACAAAACGATGATCAGGAAACTCCCTTTCTATTCTGTTTTTTGTTGCGAGCATTCCGTCTTCATCGTTATTCAGGCGATACGCATTATGCAACGCGATAAGTGCCACATCTCTCGACTGCGCATTCGGGTAGCGGGCTAATAAATCCTCCAGAGCTTCAATTGCTTTAGGATAGTTTTCCAGTCGATCCATAAAAACAAAACCCTGCTCAAGTAAGGCGGCTTCAATCTTCTCATCAGATTCCTTTCTCATTTCAGGGCTAAGAGGTATATCGGCCAGCAACTGTTCGCGTGTCGGAATATCTACTGAAGTCTTATTATTGTCCTCATTGCCTTGTACGGCTGTTTCTTTACTTTCCTTCTTCTCTTTTGAGGCATCGGCAAAAGGATCATCAGGCAGATCAAAAGGATCATCGTCATTCACTTCTTCAGCCATTGTGCTTTTATCTTTACGACGCCAGTTATCTTCCAGTTTACGTTTACCCCATCGTTTTTCAAACTCCATCTTACCAAGCCCCATCGACGTTTGGTTGTAGAAATACCATTTACCCGTTTGTCCAAAGTTATTTGCGGAGCGGGAATCCTGGTAGAAAAAAGCATCATCCAACTGTTCTTCTTCCTGTTGTTTGGCAAGGCGCTGTTGTTCTTCTTCTTTTTGTGCAATGATGTCATCAAGGTAGGCATATAGAACAGGTTCGCTCATATCGGCCAATCTTTGCAGGCTATCTTCGCGCTGAACAGTTAATAAGTGGTCGATCAAACCGCTTAATCCATAATGGCGTTCCTTGAGTTCGTCAATACGTTCGTAATCTTCATTGATCACCGTCAGGGCACTATCGTAATAAAAGTAGGCATTGGCATAATCCATCTGGTCGTAATAAATCTCACCGGCAGCACGATAAGAAAGACCTTTTTGATTGTTGTTATCAATGCTGTAATTGACCGACTTTTTAAAATTCCGTAATGCTTCTGGTTCGTTATTCTCTTGCAGGGCAACTCTACCGAAAGCAAAGTAGATCCGATCCAGGTAATCTTTATTCTTTTTTTCTTTACGTAACTTATGCAACTGCTTTTTTACTTCTGCAATATCTGCATTTTGGTAGATGATCGATGCCTGGTTGACTTTGGCATTAAAAGTCATCTCATAATCGGTGCTTGATTTGGCAACGTATCCAAATGCTTCTGCAGCCTCCTGTCGCTGATCATTGATCAGGTATAGCTGACCAAGAATATAATTGTAGCGCAATCGCTGATGTTTCCGCTTCTCATCAGTCGCGGCATTCTTCATATATACGATGGCTTCAGTGTATTTTTGCTGAACAATCAAAAGGTTGGCATAGGTAGCCATGTATTCTGCATACAGGTTTAATGGCGCATTGCCTCCCAGATCATAACTTTCAAGAGCAGCCAGCGCTCCAATGTAATCGCCACTGTTGGTATAAGCACGTGCCTGCCATATGAGTGCTTCATACATCGACTCCGAGTCGGGAAAATCACGAATAACCTGCTGTAGTGTTCGGATGGCTAAACCGTGTTCATGCTTATACACACGTGCTTTACCCATTAACACATAGGCATCATCTACCCAGGCATTAAATTCTTTTTTATTATAAAATTCGGTGGCATAAGCGTTTTTGCGCGAGCGCTTCTTCGGCTTTACCGTAATGGAGTGTTTTTTTATAAGTTTTTGACCCTTTTCAATGGCGCGATCCATATCGGCATCAGCTGTGCTTGCCACATCAGGGTCAGAGGCTTCGAATACGGGTAATACATTCGAATAGTCATTTTCGTATGATTCAATAATGGCTTTATCACCATTTTTAAAAGCTTCCCTGCCATTGAAATACACATTGTAATAGGCAGTCAGGTTGTGGTAATTTCGGCTGAGCCAGGTGTTTTTTTTAGTGCTACAGCCCCAAATTGAAACGAGTATCAGCAGAAGACTTATTTTTCTAAGAATCATGAATGACTTAACGCATTAGGTTATAGTAATAATTGACTTCTATGTATTGAACAAGCACTTTCAGTTTATCACATCTTTTGTCAATTGTCATTAGTTATCAGCTATAAAAGTATCTGTTTTCTTCGATACTTTTTATCATACTAAACTCTTATTTGGCAAAAATATTTCATTAATAAGCAAAAATAGCCCAGTAGAGCCAAAACAATTTTTAAATTTACGAATTATCGTATATATCGCTTATTGATTACAATCGCAATTTGATAGAAGATCGACTATGAAGATTAGTATTATTGAAGATGACAGGGTGTTTAACAAGCTTATTGAGCATACGTTAAAACTGAACCCGGATTATGAGGTGAGTACATATTTTAATGGTCGTGATTTTATCAAAGATCTGGGGGAGAATCCGGATGTGGTGACCCTTGACCTTGGCTTACCTGACTTTACGGGTAACGAGGTGCTGAAAAAGATAAAGCGATACAATCCGGATATTGAGGTCATTGTCATTTCCGGTCAGGATGATATCTCTACGGCTGTTCAGTTGTTGAAAGAAGGTGCGTATGACTACATCACCAAAGATGAGAATATAAAAGAGCGCCTGCTGCATGCCATCAATAATATTAAAACCCGCCAATCGCTTAAGGAGGAAATTACACAGCTTAAAAGTGAGATCCGAAGCAAGTACGATTATAAAAATGCGATAATTGGTGATAGCCCGGCTATCAAAGCGGTCTATGCACTTATTGATAAGGCGGTCAATGTGCCAAATATTAACGTATCGGTTTATGGTGAAACGGGAACCGGTAAAGAATTAATTGCGAAGACCATCCATTATAATTCCCCTCGCAAGGATAAGCCTTTTATCGCTGTTAATATGGGAGCCATTCCCAGGGATTTGATCGAAAGTGAGTTGTTTGGTCACGAGAAAGGTGCCTTTACAGGAGCCATCAATACCAAGAAAGGTAAGTTTGAAGAGGCCGATGGCGGAACGGTATTTCTGGATGAGATTGGAGAAATGGATTTCAACCTGCAGGTCAAGCTTCTGCGGGTGTTGCAGGAACGCGAAATTACAAGAGTAGGGGGCAATGCAGTTATTAAAATCAATACCCGCATTATTACGGCGACCAATAAAGATTTGGCCGAAGAATCACGTAAAGGAAATTTCAGGGAAGACTTATACTATCGACTTTTGGGTTTGCCGATACACCTACCTGCATTGAAAGACCGGAATAAGGATGTGCTATTGCTGAGCAGCTTTTTTCTAAAGGCCTTCTGTAAAGAAAACAGCCTGAAGAAAATCGATATAACACAAAATGCAAAGAAGAAATTGCTGACTTACGATTTTCCGGGTAATGTGCGTGAGCTTAAGGCAGTTATTGAGCTGGGGGCTGTATTGACTAACAATAATACTATAGATGACGAACACATTGTGTTTAGCTCTACCCAGGGCGAAATGGAAATGTTTGGGCGTGAGATGACGCTGAAAGAATATACCGAATCAATTATCCGACACTTTCTGAAGAAGTACAATAATAATGTGTTGAAAGTGGCTGCTAAACTGGAAATCGGTAAATCAACCATCTACAACCTGATCAAAAGAGATAAAGAAGCGGAGTTGAATTAAAGACTTTCCCGCTGATTACGCAGATAAGCGCAGAAAGTATCTGTGCTTTGTTTCCTTCAGCGAAAATCAGCGTTATCTGCGGGAGAATTAAAACAAAAGAATCTTATCATGATGAAAAAGTTTCTGTTAACACTTCTTTATTCTTATCTGTCACTGATATCGTGGGCGCAAATCGATCAACAAATCATCGATCAGGTGTCAGAGTATCCTGATTCTTTCAAATTATACGAAGAACTGAGCAATAAGATCAATGCAGACTTTCGCTCTGATGAAGAAAAAGCGGCAGCCATATATGTCTGGATGACGCAGAATATCGCCTATGATGTTAAAGCTTTTTTCTCAGGTCGGGCAGGTCGAACAGAAAGCTTCTCGTATCGGAATGAAGCCGAGAAGATTCAGAAGCTTTCGCAGATGCAACGTGAAATTGCCTTAACAACCTTAAAGAAAAAGAAAGCAGTCTGCCAGGGTTATGCCGAACTTTACCGTGTGTTGTGCAGGGCCTGCGCCATAGAATGTGAGGTTGTAGCTGGCTACACCAAAACCAACGAAATGGACATTGGCAATGAACGACTGAAAGTTGACCATGCCTGGAATGTAATCAAACTGGATGGTCAATGGTATGTTGTGGATGCCACATGGGGAGCCGGCTTTGTCGATTATAAGCGCAAGGCATTTGTACCAGCGTATACCGCGGTTTATTTTAAGCAATCAGCACAAACGAGTCAGCTACAGCGCTTCCCTGAAGATGATAAATGGAGCCTCACTGGAATCACTTTTAAGGAGTTTGTCAATCAGCCGATTTATTATCGAAGTTTTTTCACATCAGGCATTTCAAGTATATCACCTCAGAAGGGTACCATCACAAAAGCTAAAAAGGGAGTTATAAACGTCACGGTTAAAACCGTTAGAAAGCTGAGTGACTTTGCCTATCGTTTCAGCAATCAAAAGTATATGCATAAAGTAGAGGGACAGCAAAAGGAAGGAGAATTAATTTTCAACATCCCAGTAGATAATAATCGAAATGCGTATTTGTATATTATCACTGATTATGAAACATTAGTAACCTATAAATTACGACTCAAATAACCGTTGAATACCCATGTGTTTTATCATTATCCTTTCAGTACACCAGCAGGAGCAATAATGCATTTAGGTTTTGCAACTTGATCACTTGCGAGACCAACTTTAAGAACCACAATTCGGTCTCAACAAGTTGCAGGAAGAGTTTCACGAACCGATTATTGAACTTTACTACCTGCGAGAGCCATTTGCAGAAGCTCTCATCGAACTTTATAACCTGCAGGAAGGATTTTATAAATGGGTTATCGAACTTTACCACTTGCAGGAGCCATTTACAGAAGCTGATATTCGACTCAACAAGCTGCAGGAGCCACTTCAGTAATCTGTTATTGAACTTTACAAGTGGTGAGATGGCATCCATCAAATCAATAGTGTATATTACACAACGTATAAAGCGTTTAATGCCTGCAGGATGGAGCTTGTCAAAAAAACACCTGCATTTAACCCGTCTCACCACTCATCTCTTACCTCTTTTAAATCCCTCCATCGTCCGTCATCGGTACTCTGTCAATCTTCTTTCTTCTGTCCAAATTGTAAAATGTCTTAAATCACTCTATTTCCCAACCCGGTATCCCTCATCCTTTAAATTATCCGAAATCTGTCAAGCTGAATTCGTAGAATGAAAGATTGATAGCAGGCGAAAGCCGTATTGAGGGAATCCCGTTTTAGAAAATCTTACATTGCAGCTTTGCTGAAATGTTTTAGATATTCTTCATCGAATTGGCATTAAGACAAGGTCTAATGTCAATTTTGGGATAAGTTTTACTAATTTCGCAGTTTGAATAAAACAACCTAAAGATGGAAGTGATTCTTCGTGTATCAGTGAAATCTTCGGGAAAATTGAAATGAAAAGAATTGTGCACAAGTGGCACGAAGTCAATCTTATATCATGGAATACAATTTTAAAGAGTTAGAACAAAAGTGGCAAAAGCACTGGAGCGATAACAAAGTTTACAAAGTGGAAGTGGACAATAGTCGTCCGAAGTACTATGTGTTGGATATGTTCCCTTACCCATCCGGGGCGGGGCTGCACGTAGGTCATCCACTCGGTTACATTGCTTCTGATATATACAGCCGCTACAAGCGTTTAAACGGTTTTAATGTGTTGCACCCGATGGGTTACGATGCATACGGACTGCCTGCTGAGCAATATGCGATACAAACAGGACAGCATCCGGCAATCACTACAGAAAACAATCTGAACCGTTACCGCGAGCAACTCGATAAAATTGGTTTCTGTTACGATTGGGATCGTGAAGTGAAGACTTGTGATCCAAAATATTACCATTGGACACAGTGGGCGTTTATCCAGATGTTTAACCACTATTACTGCAATCAAGCCAAGCAGGCCCGTCCAATTACTGAGTTGGTTGAGGTATTTGCAAAGACTGGTACCGAAGGGCTGGATTTAGCTTGCAGTGAAGAATTAGTATTTACAGCTGAGGAGTGGAAAACAAAAAGTGATAAAGAACAGCAAGAGATATTATTAAACTATCGTTTGGCTTATCTGGCGGATACCATGGTAAATTGGTGCCCGGCTCTGGGTACTGTTTTGGCCAACGATGAGGTGAAGGAAGGTTTGTCTGTTCGTGGCGGCCATCCGGTAGAGCAAAAAGTAATGCGCCAATGGTCGTTGCGTGTGTCTGCGTATGCCGAGCGCTTATTGAACGGCTTGGATAATGTGGATTGGAGCGATTCATTAAAAGAAATCCAGCGTAACTGGATCGGTCGTTCGGAAGGTGCTGAGATGACTTTCAAGGCGAAAGATTCAGATGTGGAGATGGAAATCTTCACCACACGAGCTGATACGGTTTATGGAGTAACTTTTATGGTATTGGCACCAGAAAGTGAGTTGGTGGATCAGTTGACAACACTTGAGCAACGTGCTGCTGTTGATGCGTATATTGCAGAAACCAAGAAGCGCACCGAGCGCGAGCGCATGGCTGAGGTGAAAAAGGTGACTGGTGTATTTTCCGGAGCTTATGCGATCAATCCATTAACCAATGAAGAGATTCCGGTGTGGATCAGTGATTATGTATTGGCTGGTTACGGAACCGGAGCAATCATGGCGGTACCTGCGCACGATTCGCGTGACTTTGCTTTTGCGAAGCACTTCAACTTGCCGATTCGTCAGGTAGTGATTCCTGTTGGAGCAGAAGAAACCGACCCGATGACCTGGGAAGATTCAATCGATTCGAAAGAAGGAATAATGGTGAATTCAGGCATTATTAATGGTCTGGATGTAAAAGATGCCATCGCCAAAACAAAAGATTATATAGCTGAGAAGAATATTGGTAAAGTGAAGGTGAACTACCGCCTGCGCGATGCGATTTTCAGCCGTCAGCGTTATTGGGGTGAGCCATTCCCGGTATATTATAAAGACAATATGCCACAGATGTTGGATGAATCAAAATTACCATTGGAATTGCCTGAGATTGATAAATACTTGCCAACTGAGCAGGGCGAGCCACCATTGGGTCGTGCCAAAGGTTGGGAAACAGAAGATGGCTATCCACTGGAATTAAATACCATGCCTGGTTTCGCAGGTTCATCGGCGTATTACTTACGCTATATGGATCCGAAAAATGATAAGGCATTGGTTGGAAAAGAAGCCAACGAATACTGGCAGGATGTTGACCTTTATATAGGAGGAACCGAGCACGCCACTGGTCACCTGATCTATTCGCGCTTCTGGAACAAGTTCTTGTTCGATATTGGCGAGGTGATTAAAGACGAGCCTTACAAGAAGTTGATTAACCAGGGAATGATCCAGGGACGTTCTAACTTTGTGTATCGTAAAAAAGGAACCAATACTTTTGTGTCTTACAACCTTCGCAAAGAGCACGATGTACAGCCAATTCACGTAGATGTGAACATTGTTCGCAACGATGAGTTGGATATGGAAGCGTTTAAGAAATGGAGTCCTGATTATGCCAATGCTGAGTTTATTCTGGAAGATGGAAAATACATTTGTGGCTGGGCAGTTGAAAAGATGTCCAAGTCAATGTACAACGTGGTAAATCCTGATACCATCATAGCCGATTATGGCGCTGATACATTACGCTTGTACGAAATGTTCTTAGGACCATTGGAGCAATCAAAACCTTGGGATACGAACGGAATTGACGGGGTTCATAAATTCTTACGCAAAACTTGGCGTTTATTCTATAAGGATGATAAATTCAATGTAAGTGATGAGAAAGCAACGCCTGACGAATTAAAAGTGTTGCACCGCACCATTAAGAAAATCAGTGAAGATGTGGAGCGTTTCTCATTCAATACTTGCGTGAGTGCCTTTATGATTTGTGTGAACGAATTAAACGACCTGAAGAGTAACAAGCGTGAGATTCTTGAGCCACTGATGGCTTTATTAACACCTTTTGCACCACACATGTGCGAAGAGTTATGGCACGCGTTGGGTAACACAACCACCGTATGTGATGCACAATGGCCTGAACTAAACGAAAGCTATTTGGTTGAATCATCAGTTACCTATCCGGTATCTTTCAATGGTAAGATGCGCTTTAAGATTGATTTACCAGCTGATATGAACAACGCAGATATTGAAAAGTCTGTGATGGAGCATGAGTCAGCGGCCAAATGGTTAGAGGGTAAAACCGTTCGTAAGGTCATCATCGTACCAAAGAAAATTATCAATATTGTAGTAGGCTAAAAATAGCTGGTAGCTGATAGCTTTTGGCTATTAGTTTTAACATGATTGATTAGAAGAGAGGCTATTAATTCTCTCTTGATTATAAACTAAAAGCCTGCAAGATTTTGTTCTTGTGGGCTTTTTTAAAGCTAATGTAGTGCCCCATCGCCTGATGGCACTTTCCCAAGGGGAAGATTGGGCAATTCTCCCCTTGGGGAGATACCCGGAGGGAGAGGGGGAGCTAATGCTATCAGCCAACAGCTGTCAGCTTTTAAAACAGAAACCATGCAAAACAAAACAACCATTTTAAAAGAACTCCGAAGCTATATCATGCTGACGATCGGTCTGGCTATCGGCACCTTGGGCTGGACGGCCTTTTTAATCCCTGCTAAAATTGTGGGTGGAGGATTAACCGGTATCGCCACCATTATTTATTTTATTGCAGGTTGGGATGTGGGTTTAACGTCCTTAATAATAAATATTGGATTGATTGTGTTGGCCATTCGTATACTTGGCGCATCGTTCGGTATAAAAACAATTTACTGCGTGCTTGTATTTTCAGGCTTGCTGTCCATTCTGCAACCCATGTTTGTTGAGCCGATAGTGTCTGAAGTCATGATGAACGCCATTATTGGCGGCATGTTAGGAGGACTGGGTGCAGGAATTGTATTTGTGAATGGTGGGAGTACAGGTGGAATTGACATTGTTGCGATGATCATCAACAAGTACAAAAATGTAAGTCTAGGACGATTGCTTTTAGGAATGGATGTAATAATTATATCCTCATCATTCTTCCTGGTTCAAAGTTCATCGATCGAAACGGTTGTGTATGGTTTTATGACCATGGCTATTCTGGCCTATACGGTTGATATGGTGATTTCGGGTAATAAGCAAACGGTTCAGTTTTTTATCATCTCCAGTAAACCGGATGAAATTCGTAAATCAGTAATCTTTGAAGCAGAACGTGGCTTGACTGTTTTGCACGGTAAAGGCGGATATTCAGGAGAAGACCGACAGGTGTTAATGGTGATTGCCCGTAAAAGTGAAACGCAGGAAATATTTAAGGTGATCAAACAAATCGATCCGGATGCTTTTATAACCGTTGGTACGGTAATGGGGGTATATGGACAGGGTTTTGATAAAATTAAAATATAATTTTAATGGCTTCGTTTGAATACAGTAGTGTAAATGTTTTGTTGGTGAGGGTTTAACATTCGTTTTTTAATATTTTAAAATAACGCAGAGACGCAAAGGCACAAAGGGAATTGTATTAACATTAACCATATGACCTGCTCTGCCAGTGCATGAATACTCATCAAGGCTCATTATTAAGTATTAAATGATAAAGAGCGCACAGAGTTAAATCCTTGCGGATTTGATAGATTGGCACAAAAATCACATTATTAATAAACTCCGTGTCTTCATGACTCCGTGTTGTATTTTTAAGCTTTGAATCGAATTACTAACGAACTATTATTAACTTGCAAACTCTTCTAAATAATCACAAATGACCAAAAAGAAAATATTTATAATACTGGCTGTTGTTTTGATCTTAGCACCAGTAATTTATTTTGGAATACATCGATATAAACACCCGGTTTCTCCGGTAACTAGCGAAACGCTCGATTCGCTGGAGGTGATTGAGATACCGGAACCAGAGTTGTTATATGGTTTGCCTGTCGATTCATTTGCGATAGAAGAGTTTAAAATTAAACGCAATCAGTTTTTGGCCGATGTGTTTTTAAAGGCCGATGTTGACTATCCTACCATAAATACCATTGTGGAGAAAATGAAACCGGTATTTGATGTTCGCAAGATAAAAGTAGGGAATCGCTATACCTTATTTTATAGTCAGGATAGTATTAAATCCCTAAATCATTTTGTTTACGCAATAGACAATACGGATTACGTGGTGGTATCTTTAAAGGATTCGATACAGGTATATCGCGATGTTAAAGAAACACGCAATGTGTTGAAGTCAGCAACCGGTGTTATTAACTCATCACTGTGGGTAACGATGAAGGAAAATGACATCAACCCACTGTTGGCCATTGAGCTATCAGAGATCTTTGCCTGGACGGTTGACTTCTTTGGAATTGAGAAAGGCGATAACTTCAAGGTTTATTACGATGAAATGTTTGTGGATAGCACCAGTATTGGAATTGGGAAAGTGCATTCGGCTGTTTTTCACCATCGTGGGCGCGATTATTATGCCTTTAACTACCAGGAGGATAGTGTCTGGAATTTCTTTGATGAAGAAGGGCAGAGTTTGCGAAAAGCTTTTTTGAAAGCACCATTGAAGTTTTCGCGTATCAGCAGTCGTTTTTCAAACAGTCGCCTGCATCCTGTATTGAAAATTTACAAACCTCACCATGGTATTGACTATGCAGCGCCTACGGGTACACCTGTGTATGCATTGGGAGATGGCCGTGTGATTGCAAGAGCCTACCAAAAGCGTGGAGGGGGTAATTATTTAAAGATTAAGCACAACAGTGTTTATACAACTGTATATATGCACCTGCATGGTTTTGCTAAGGGAATAACAAAAGGCACACATGTTCGTCAAGGGCAGTTAATTGGTTATGTGGGTTCCACAGGTTTATCAACAGGGCCACATCTTGATTTCAGAGTGTATAAAAATGGTTCGCCGGTGGATCCTTTAAAAATAGATGCACCGCCAGTCAATCCGGTAAAAGAAGAGAATATCGTTGATTACAGGCAGTTTATTCAACCTCTGAAATTCCAGTTGGATAGTTTATCACTTCCGGTGAATGACTAATAAGAGATATAAATGGACATGCCGCATAAGTAAGAAATAATCACATAAGAGACACAAATCGTAAGTATTACCACAAAGCCACCAAGGTTCTAAGTTTCTTTCTTAGTGTTCTTGGTGGCTTTGTGGTGATCATATAGATATTTTATCTTTTAAAAGATAAATGTTTCGCTATGCATTAAAAAACTTTTGAAACAGTTCCTTTCTTTATGATAGTATGGATTTAATCGTATTACTCTGACAGTAATAACTTTTCAATTGCCAAAGGAAAGTATTTATACTCCAACTCGTGCACTTTGGCGGCAACATCATCAGCCGTGTCAGTATTTAATACGGTACATTTCTCCTGGCAGATCACGTTACCTTCATCGTATTTCTCGTTTACATAGTGAATGGTGATTCCCGACTCACTGTCCTTGTTGTCCACTACAGCCTCATGAACGCGCTGTCCGTACATGCCTTTGCCGCCATGTTTTGGCAGTAATGCCGGATGGATGTTAATGATTCTATTTGGGAAGGCTGCAACATATTCCTTTGGTACCAGCCATAAAAAACCGGCTAGCACAATTAAATCCGGATTAATGACCTTTAAATCATCTAATACTGTCTGTTTTTCTCTGAAATCATTTCGACTGAAAATCTCACATGCGATGCCTAATTTCTTACATCGATCTATAACATAGGCATTTGGGTTGTTTGTGTATACCTTTGTAATTTCGACCGAAGATGTCTTCTGAAAATATTTAACAATGTTTTCTACATTTGATCCGGAGCCAGATGCAAACAGGACTATCTTTTTCATTTTCTTGTATTTGCGTGTTTGGAAAGTGATAAAAATCAATGGCAAAAATAGCTAAAAACGACCATGAAATGTCATTTTTCTTACACGAAGTTTGAATTATTATCCACAAATGTATTTCTTTGCAAAGTTGTTTAAGAACATTTTATTAGTATTAATTTAAAAAAACTAGAGCTATGTCAGACGTTGCATCAAGAGTAAAAGCAATTATCGTAGACAAATTAGGAGTTGACGAGACTGAAGTTACTCCAGAAGCAAGCTTCACTAATGACTTAGGAGCTGATTCACTTGACACTGTAGAGTTAATCATGGAATTCGAAAAAGAATTCAATATTGCTATTCCAGACGATCAGGCTGAGAATATCGGTACTGTAGGTGACGCAATCGCTTACATCGAAGAAAACGCAAAGTAAGAAACTGTAGGATACTTTAAAAGTAGTTATGGAGTTAAAAAGAGTAGTTGTTACGGGGCTTGGAGCCATCACTCCGCTAGGTAATACCGCAAAGGAAACCTGGACCAATATGGTAAATGGAGTAAGTGGTGCTGCACCTATTACTCATTTTGATGCCACTAAGTTTAAAACACAGTTTGCTTGTGAAGTTAAGGGCTATGATCCAAAAGACCATTTTGATCGAAAAGAAGTGCGTACTTTGGATATATTTGCTCAATATGCAATCGTTGCTGCCAATGAGGCTATTGCAGATGCAAAGCTTGACTCAGAAGATATCGATACCAATATGGTGGGTGTTATCTGGGGAGCAGGAATCGGAGGTATAAACACTTTCCAGGCTGAAGTTGAAGGTTATACAAAAGGGGATGGAACGCCACGTTTCAATCCTTTTTTCATTCCGAAAATGATCGCTGATATTGCGCCAGGACATATTTCTATGAAATATGGCTTCCGTGGGCCAAACTTCGGTACTATTTCGGCATGTGCATCATCAACTAATGCTATTGCCGATGCGTATAATTTAATTCGTTTAGGTAAAGCAAATGCGTTTGTAACAGGTGGTTCAGAAGCTGCTATTAATGAGGCCGGTTTGGGTGGATTTAGTAGTATGAAGGCTGTATCAACCCGTAATGACGATCCTAAGACAGCCTCTCGTCCATTCGATAAAGGACGTGACGGTTTTGTGATGGGTGAAGGTGGTGCTTCAATTATTCTTGAAGAATATGAGCACGCCAAAGCTCGCGGTGCACACATCTACTGTGAAATAGTAGGTGCGGGTATGACTGCTGATGCACATCACTTAACTGCACCTCATCCTGAAGGACTAGGAGCTAAGAGAGTAATGCAAGGTGCTTTGTCAGATAATGGTATTGACCCAACTGAAGTAGATTATATCAATGTACACGGTACTTCTACTCCGCTTGGTGATGTTGCAGAAACGAAAGCCATTAAAGAGGTTTTTGGTGAGCATGCCTATAAGTTGAACATCAGTTCAACAAAATCTATGACAGGACACTTACTTGGTGCTGCCGGTGCTGTTGAGGCAATGGCATGTATCATGGCAATTAAAGATGGGGTTGTACCTCCAACAATTAACCACTTTGAAGACGATCCAGAACTTGACAATGCGCTGAATTTGACTTTTAATGAAGCGCAGAAGAGAGACGTTAAAGTGGCGTTATCCAATACATTTGGATTTGGTGGTCACAATGCATCTGTTGTATTTAAAGCATTGTAGAAAAGCTGTGATTAAACCGCTTTTGCACATTATAAAACTTTTCCCTTTTCGGAGGGAAAAGTTTTATAGTTTTATCAGGAAAGGAACAGGTGTACGTCCGTACAACCTGGAAATATACCGTCAGGCTTTTGTTCATAAATCGGCAATGGTTAAGGATGACCAGGGGCGATTTGTAAATAATGAGCGTCTTGAGTTTTTAGGAGATGCCATGTTAGGTGCCGTTGTTGCTGACGAACTGTATAAACGCTTCCCAAAGAAGAATGAGGGTTTTCTGACTAAAACACGATCACGCATCGTAAACAGGTCGCTACTGAATAATATTGCTCTTAACATGGGACTGGGAAATTGGGTGAAGGCGCAATCAAAAATTGATATAGCCAATACCAGTATTCTTGGTGATGCCCTGGAAGCATTAATCGGTGCTATTTATGTCGATCGTGGCTATAAAACCTGTGAGCGCTTTATCCTGAAAGTAATTATCGATCAACACATCGATATTAAGAAAGTAGCGCGCAAGGATACTAACTATAAGTCGTTATTAATCGAGTGGGGACAAAAGCATAAACAAAGCGTTCATTTTATTACCGAAGAGAAGCATTCAGAAGATTTAGTACCTACATTTTTATCACGGGCCGCAGTTAATGGTGAAGAAGTGGGAAAAGGTGAAGGATTCTCAAAAAAAGAAGCCCAGCAGAATGCCGCTAAACTGGCAATCAAGACATTAAAAGAGTGTTAATCGTATAACTATAATTGCCTTGTTGACAGAAAATTGCTGTTAATTAATGTTAATTGGGTCATTTAATACTTCTAGCCTGCTATTTTTGTTTCATGAGTAAAAAGTTCATTCTTGGATTAACCATAACAATGGCCATCGCATTGGTGGGTATCACCTACATTCAGGCTATGTGGATTTTGAATGCCTCTAAAATCGAAGAAGAACAGTTTGATCAGTCTGTTCGTCAGGCACTGGGCGAAGTAATTAAAAAGTTGCAGCATGATGAAGATGTGACAATTGCGCAAAGCTCAGTTAATTATAGTCTCACTAATCCTAAGGTGCCAGCCCGGCTGAGAAACGAGAACAAATACTTTAAAGGTAAAGAGCAATCAGCTGAAGAGAATAACTGGACAGAATCCAGTTTTGAATTGAACTTTAATTATTCAGCAGGTATCTATAGTCTATCTCAATACCAGAACGACTCACTGGTAACCACTTTTCAGGGGCGTACAAGTCTTACAAATTTCGAGCCGACAGATCCTTTCACCGGGGCTATGTCGGCGATACAAAATGATATGCGCCGTCGTATCGAGCGCCAACAGCAAGCGTATGCAAAAACCTTGTTGCAGGACGAACCGGTAGAAAACAGGATTGATAAGTATCGCTTAGAGCAATATATATTCGAGGCACTGAAGAGAAAAGGGATTCTTAATCCACATGAGGTTGCTATAGTAAACTCAAAAGGGAAAGTGGTTTATAAAACAGAGCATTTTGATATTGATAAAGGCGATGATATTTACCAGGAGCTTCTCTTTCCTGAAGATACCTATACGCAGGCCAACTATTTGAAACTGCACTTCGATCAAAAACCAAATCCAATTTTGGAATCTTTAGGATTGGTTATTCCTTCCGCGGTTTTTACGCTCATCGTTATTTTACTCTCTATTGTGACAATCATTGTAATTGTTCGTCAGAAACGACTGGATCAGATCAAGAATGATTTTATTAATAACATGACGCATGAGTTTAAAACGCCAATATCCACCATTTCCCTGGCATCGCAAATGCTGAAAGATGGATCGGTAGCGAAAACACCCAAAACATTACAACATATTTCAGGCGTTATACAAGATGAAAGCAAACGCTTAAGTTTCCAGGTGGAGAAAGTTCTTCAAATGGCCATCTTTGAAAAAGGAAAGTCAGGCCTTAAATTAAAAATGTTGGATGTAAATGATCTGATTCATCACGTAACAAACAACTTTCGCATTAAAGTAGAGAATCAACAGGGAAAAATAATTGAGCGACTTGAAGCAAAAAGTAGTATTATTACGGTGGATGAGGTGCATTTTACAAATGTAATTTATAACTTGCTCGACAACGCCGTTAAATACAGGAAAGGGGCTCCTGTTCTTTACGTAAAAACATGGAATAAGAACAATGGAATAGTCATTTCTGTTAAAGATAATGGCATGGGTATATCAAAGGATAACCTGAAACGAATATTTGAAAAATTTTATCGCGTACCTACTGGTAATGTTCACGACGTAAAAGGTTTTGGTTTAGGACTGGCTTACGTTAAAAAGATTGTAGACGATCATGATGGACAGATATCGGTAGAAAGCGAAGTTGATGTTGGCACAAAATTTGACATTTTCCTACCTCTAAAATCACAAAAGAATGGAAAAAGAATATAAAATACTCCTAACCGAAGATGATGAAAATTTAGGAATGCTTCTTCGAGAGTACCTACAAGCTAAAGGTTTTAAAACAGATTTATTACCTGATGGCGAAGAAGGTTATAAAGCATTTATGGCAGATAAATACGACATCTGTATTTTGGATGTGATGATGCCTAAGAAAGATGGTTTTTCTTTAGCAAAAGACATTCGTATGGTTAATACTGAGGTGCCAATTATTTTCCTGACAGCAAAATCGTTGAAGGAAGATATCTTCGAAGGTTTTAAGATAGGTGCTGATGATTACCTGACTAAGCCTTTTAGTATGGAAGAATTATTGTTCCGTATCGAAGCAATCTTACGAAGAACTAAAGGTGGTAATGCTGCTCAGGAATTTTATCAACTTGGAAAATACAAGTTTGATACACAAAAGCAGCAGTTGCTCGAAGGTGATAATACCATTAAATTAACGACCAAAGAATCAGAGCTATTAAAGTTGCTTTGTACGAATGCCAATAAGGTATTGGAACGTAACTTTGCCCTTAAAACAATTTGGGTAGATGATAACTACTTCAATGCACGAAGCATGGATGTTTATATCACGAAATTGCGCAAGCACCTGAAGGATGAGCCAAGTGTTGAGATTATCAATGTACATGGTAAGGGCTATAAGCTGGTGATGTGATAATGAATGATATTAAGATATTGAGCCGTTTAACTTGTGTTAAGCGGCTTTTTTGTCGAATGACTTTACTAATTTTGGTAGAAAGATAAGGTGATGGATAATTTTAGGACAGAAGTACAAGTGCAGGATGCAACTAAAAAGATGCATTACGATGCGCACTTGTTGTTTATTGGTAGTTGCTTTGCCACAAATATTGGCAGTTTCTTTAAAGAGCAGTGCCTGAATGCAGACGTGAATCCGTTTGGTGTATTATACAATCCCTTGTCCATTGCCAATTCACTGGAGCGACTTATTAGTAGAGATGAATTCACCAATGATGAAGTGTTTTCTAATAATGGTGCTTACCATTCTTTCTTCCACCATAGTAGTTTCAACCATACAGACAAATACTTCTTTCTCGAAAATGTTAATCAGCAATTAGCCGCGGCAGCTAATTTTCTGCAGAAAGCTGATTATATCGTTATTACATTTGGGTCAGCCTGGGTGTATCAACATAAAGAATTGAATCAGATTGTATCGAACTGTCATAAATATCCGGCAAATATTTTTAAACGGTACATGATTGGCGTACAGGATATTGTTGAGCGATACTCCAGCCTATTGCAGCAGTTAAAACAAGTAAACGATCAACTTAAGTTTATTTTCACCGTAAGTCCGGTACGACATTGGAAAGATGGTGCCCATGGTAATCAGTTGAGTAAATCAACTTTGCTCTTGGCCATAGATCAATTAAAGCGAGATTTTACTGATGTAGAATACTTTCCGGCTTATGAGATTTTATTAGATGAGTTGCGCGATTACCGATTTTTTGCCGATGATATGCTGCACCCGTCTGATCTGGCGGTTGAATATATCCGAAAGAAGTTTGTGAATGCCTATTTTGATGTTGAAGCAATGACCATTTTAAAACGACTTACTGCATTAAGTAAAGCAAGTTTGCATCGTCCTTTTAATGTAGATTCCGCTTCGCACCAGCACTTTGTTTCGAAGCAACTGAATAAGATACAAGCATTCCAAAATCAGTACCCACTAATTGATGCGACACCACTAAAAGAAAGCTTTGAAAAACAATTGAAATAAAAAAAGCGACCTGAATCAGATCGCTTTATATTTCTTCAGTGATGGTTAATTATCCAATCACTTCTTTGTATTGATCAGCACTTAATAATGCATCAAGATCTGAAGTATCAGCAATCTGAACTTTGATCATCCAACCACCTTCAAAAGGCTCCTTGTTAACAAGGTCAGGCTGGTCTTCCAAATCAGCATTCACTTCAACTACTTTACCAGCGATAGGCATGTATAAGTCAGATACTGTTTTTACAGCCTCAATAGTTCCGAAAACTTCTTCTTTATCAAGGTCTTCGTCTTCTGTTTCAATTTCAACGAAAACGATATCGCCCAACTCTCCTTGAGCAAATTCTGTAATACCAATGGTAGCAATATCGCCCTCAACGCGAACCCATTCGTGGTCTTTTGTATACTTTAGATTTTCAGGTACATTCATGATTGAACGATTTATTTTATTTACGATGTTTCAAATGTAAATAATTTATTAATATATATCTACGATCATTATCATATATAGCAAAAATTCATTAATTGATTTCAGCTGTAGTTGCCATCAAACCAGTGTTTTAGGTTGTGTATGAGTAGGTGTAACCCTAATAAAAATCATGTATTTTATTGTGCCAATGAGAACCTGAAGCTAACTCCAAAGTTAGAATTAGTGATCGGGTACGAAAGGGAAACATATGGCTTGTTAATATTCGTGTCGTAAAACAGCTGCATATTAAATCGATCACTTAAGGCATAATCTGCAGTTATCTTCATTTTTGTGATCTTCTGGCCCGATGTCAACTGATTGTATTCTTCCTGTATTTTTCTGATAAAACTAATGTTATCAATTATGGAGAAATCAGCGCGGATATTTAAATCATTACTAATTGACTTTTGGCTGCTTCCTTTACCAAAGATTAGGTTCATTTTGTCGAAACGATAACCTAAGCCAATAACTATTTCGTCGTTGTAGGTTTCAATCACCTGGTTGTTACCCATACTTAAGCTGAGCGTTCTGGCTTTTTTCACTTCGGCTCTGGTAGTAATCTGATTCGCCCAGGTAACATTCACACCAATTAATGGATTAAACTGTTCCGAAACGGTGATGGCATTTACGTCATATTGTAATACAGCTGTTTCGTTATCCACAGGTCTGGATATGTAAGAGCCCATATTGTATGTGGAACGATAAGCATGACTTAAATCAAAGGACTTTATCACCTTTTTAAATGCCTTGATCCGTGATAATCCATCATAGGTTACGCGCCAGTTTGGCTGTATCTTAGATAATCCCGGGAATTGCTCAGTAAATATTGAATTGGCACTTTTACCTGAATACGCTGCCAAAAATGCTGGTATTAATACCTCCTGGCTATTTTCAGTATAATCGCCGCCAAGCCTGTCCACAATTATCTGTCGATTGGCAAGGAATTCATCAAAAGTAGATGAGTTTAAGGCACCAGTTCGCTCCGGCTTATCAAAGGCAGTTCTAAACACATTAAAGGTCATTGAGAAACGACCGTTGGCGGTACGGCCAGATGCAACAGAGCCACCCTCCAGATAATATTCATTGATATTGTGTTCGTAACTTCTGTCGGCATTAACATCAATGCGTAAGCCACGGATTGGCTCCAGGGTAAACTTCAGTGAGAAGTCTTCGCCATGCGTCATCACATAAGGATTTACCACTGTGGTGTCCGTCGTAAGCCAGCCATTATCTGAGGCCTTAACTGCAAAGTTACGATCCTGCCATCCCAAAATAAATGGAAGGCCAGGCGCTGTTAAACCAGCGGATGATCCCATAAAGTTGGCACTTTGAGTATAGCCCGGCAAAATAGTCCCGTTTTGCTCCGAATAGGCAACGCTAACATTCTTAAGTGATGTCAACAACAATGCCGTGTAGTCCACTATTTTTTGACCAGGTGAGTTGTTCTCCGTTATCGTACCGGTCACCATTATCCGTGCATTATCGGTTGACTTTTCAGGGATGAATTCGACTTTATTTTTCCCAAGCGTATTAACCTTTCCGCGAACCGGTTTACCAGTGTTGTCAAATATTCTGACAGATGTTTCTTCGGTTTTTAGCTTATGGTTGATGACGATAGCTTCCCCTTTTTCAACTTTTACATTTGCCTGATTGTAACGTACTGTTCGTTTACCATCTTTAGCCGATGATGATCGACGGCGCGATGATCTGTATTTGCGATCAAGATCACTAAGGTATTTTACTTTTTTATACAGCGTCGTCATATTGAGCTGCCCATTGGCTTGCACCACATTTGAATTACGAATGGTATTCCCCCAATCCGGGGCTGCTTCATCTGATTCGTCAAACAAAGGTTGTCCTTCCCACTGGTACATACCCCTGTATTGCACATTGGCTGATGTAAAATCGAGCATTGGCAGCTTATTGATTGGTATCGTATAGCTGGCATCAAAGTTATGTTGGTACGTGGTTGTGCGTCCCATGCTCATAATGTTGCGCCATACCTCGTCGCGCCACTCATAATAGGCATCGCGGTCATAGTCTTTGTTCACAGCTCCTTCCGGCTCATCGATGCGCGCATTTGTAACCGCCTTAAAGTTCAGTTTAAGCGACTTGGTCAGATTGTAGCGCATATCGAAATAGCGATTCCAGTCAAAATCCTTTGATACATTCAAGTCCGGGGTATTGGCTGAACCGGTGTTATTTCGTAATTGTGTTTCGCGATATTGCCTGTCAAATTCCCAGCGATAAGAGATTTGTGTTGGCAACAGATAGAAGTTAAAATCTCTGATCAATGCCAATGCATCTCCTTTTACAGCCTTCTTAAATGGTTCGATCGCTTTTGGTCGAGTATTATAATTGTAGGCTAATATACCACGGTAGTTTTTGTCAGTATCATGATCAATATTCGGATCATTTTTAGTGGTCTCGTTGTACGAATAGGTTGCCGAAAGATTGGATGGACTGTAGAATTGTACTTTATCCTTTTTCGGTTTGAGCTTTACATTGGTAAAATTCACACTCTTTCGTTTGATGACATTTTGAGACATGGATTTGATGGAGTCTCGTGCAGCTTCATCTTCGGCATTTTTCAATGCAACATCCAATGGGATATCCGGATCGAGCGGATAGTATTTTGGACTGGCCACTGATTTAGAGTACCCAAAATAGAAAGGCACACTAAGCGCCGATTCAGGTCCCAATAGTTTACCGAGCTCAAGATTGGTGGCGATATCGTATTGGTGAAAATCTTCCTGACTACGTTCCTGAACATTTTGATCGATGCTACCCCAGCCAACTGTGCTCTTTTTTCCGGCTAAGGAAACGCTACCCAGGTCAGCAAGTTTCATTGTCATTCGTGCATTGGCAGCCCATCCACCTTCTTCATTGAAATCAGTCAGGCGCAATTCATTCATCCATACTTCGACAGACCTGCTTTGAGAACCTCGTGTGCGCACCCCCATGGTAATGGTGCGTATGTTGCTCAGGTTCGGATTACCCTTGACCGAAACATATTTAGTTGGATCGTTCGGATCAGGCATTGTATACACATCGTTAAATGAAAGTTCTGAACCCTCCACACGTTTTTCATCATTACGACGCAACTTAACGGTCTGGAACAGGTCAAGCGGGATGTTCATCTCGTTTTCTTCAGGCCATACCTTATAACGGTCATCAATGTTGTTATTATCGTACCCATCCTCTGGAGCAGGAGGTGTTATTTTCAGTGGGATTTCGTACTCGTAGAAGTTATCGTTATAATCACTACCTACGCGGATGAAGGCCATCATCTCATTATCTAATAGTCCCTGGTTATCCACATCTTCAGCATGAACAAACATTTTCATGCGCTGATACTGACGAATATCGATGCTTACATTTTTGTAAACGGCGCGAGCATCGCCACCAGCCAAATCCTGTACTTTTAAAAGAAGCGATTGCTCATTTAATTCTCGTAGCTGGGGGTTGGCCGGATCAATCACACGGTCAATGCCCGGAGGAAGAACATAGTTAACCGGCTTCTTTTGTGAGTTTTCTTCAATGTTAACTACTGAAACTTCAAATTCAGTATTGGAGTTGCTTCCTGAATTTTCGTACAGCGATTCATTAAAACGACGCCAGTCACCTTTAATAAGGTCAAGCGTTGCCATACGTAAAATGGTGGTGTCTTTAAAGCCTTTTAAGAACATACGCATAAAACGTATGCTTCGCATATCTTTAATCGTACCTACTGTTCTTCGATCCGGTGATTCAATTGGAATACGGAACAGATACCAGTTTGCCTTTACACCATTGTAATCTTCTTCAACATTATCACCTTCGCGGACATCAACGATGTAAGGGTTAAGTCCTACGTCCATTGTTTCTTTTGAAAGCGGAACTTCATACTGAAAATAATTTTCACTTTCGCTCAAGGTGTTGTCGTTGTTGATGTCTTCCATGTCAGGCAGGTTTTTACCTGCTTTCTTGGTGCCATCTTCTTCGTATTCCGATGGTAACGAGTTGCCTTCCGGGTTATTGAATAACTTATAGCGGTCAAGGATCGTTGCTTGTCGTTCATCTAATGAGCCGCCAAGGAAATAAGAATAGTCATCGGATGCAGGGTCTCTCATTATTTCCTCAAGTGCTTCGGTAGCTAAGTCGCCTCCCATGGATTCAATAACATCAAGGAAAGGATAGGTGCCTCTTCGGTAAAAAAGTTCTTCAGCCTCTGAGTTCATACCGTTCAAACCAACATCCTGTAACAAACGGGATTCAGCATCGGTGCTGACAAAACCGTTACTCAATGCCTGTTTGCGTGGAACATATCCCCATTCGGTAGTATCAACATCAAAGGGTTCGCCTGCTGCCGGTAAACCTTGCTCAAATGATTTACGGGCATCGCGCAAGATGTCTTCCGAAACATTACCAAGGTTGAAGTATAAGGAACCGTCATTATCTTCCATGTCTGAGTCATAGACAAACGGGTCCATCATCCAGAATTCGATGTATTCAATATTGGCCGCTTCAAAATCCGGCACATCAATTTTACGCATAATACCACCCCAGCGTGTTTCAGGTTCTTTTAACGAACCATCGTAATTGATACCTGAAGAATATCTCGTACCATCCTCACCAGTTGTTCCATCTACGCCAGCATCAAAGTTATATGGCCCTCGTTCTTTTGGATAGTAAGCCAGGTTTAAAACCGGCATATTGGTTGGTTGTCCATATGGTGTTTCTCTGTTCGGGAATATCTCTTTCTCGTATACTTCACGGACAAAGTGGTTTTTCTTTTGCTCTTCATCATCACGAATATGGCCGGGCGTCTGGTTACTTTTTCTTACGAAAAGTGGATCGATGGTGTACCAGGCAAAGCGGGCACGGTTAACCCCATAAAACAAGTTGTCAATCAGCTTGGCTTCTTTGAAGTTGTCTTCCTGCCCCTGAGGTGTACTTGCCAGCTGCCAGGCCAGCCAGTTGCGCATATCATAAGGGATGCGGGTGCCTTCAAAATCATCAATGTAGGATGTTCCTGACTCATCGATAACTTTGGGGTGACCAGGTATCAATTGGGCAAATTCACCTTCAAAGGTCAAACTTGACATTTCTTTGGTTTCAACCAGTGGAAGTTTGTCAATGATTTCGGTAATACCCATCGACTCGGTGTAGAACGACGTATTTAATCCCCAAATGGTATTGGCAATAGGTTCATCACCAATATTTACTTTTTGGGTTAGCGGGCGCTCACGTAAATGCATCAGGGTACCGCCGATGTTAAAATTCTCATTGAATTTATAGTCGAGGTGCGTCCCCATCAATGTTTTGGTCTGGAGCGCAAATAAGGACTGGTTTTCCAGCGAAACCTGGATAGGTGTTCCTGAAGAAAGAATGCCCTGGTTAAGAATACGAACACGACCCAGGGTATAATCAACGGTGTAATCAATATTTTCAACCAGTTTAATACCACCAGCAGTAACAATTACCGAACCTTGTGGGATGTTCATGGCATTTAAGGAAATTTCAGAGCCTGAACTCGACTTAAATCGACCTTTTAACTTGTACTTGTTAACGGAAGCATCCTGTTCGGCAAAAATATGGGTGCTGTCGTATAAGGATTGAAAGACATATTTTTTGTAGAGAGGTTTATTTACATCGTTTTCATCTAAATCTAATACTTCTCGCATATTCGTTCCAAATGGCTCCAGAACAGGAAAGATAATTCGTCCATTGTCTGGTCGGATCGTCATATTTTCCACGTAGTCAAAAATACCATCCGGCTGATAATCGTTATTGGAATTCAAATTATCAAGATTCATCAAACGGATGAATAATTGTCCACTTGCATCATCAGGACCTTCCGGCATGTATTTGATGTCACTACCCGTACTGTCGTTGGTATAAGTCACATTCATCTCAAAATCTTCCCGGTTAACCTGGTAGGCATTAATCGAGTAGATGTTTTTCATCATCAGATCCCAGGAAGGATTTTCCTTTAATTCAGTTCCAACAGGAACATCCCCCGGAGACAGGTTGGTTGGCTTTAATAGTTTCAGGTAGAGAGAAGGAACCACACCGTCATCCTCAGAACCAATGGTTGAGTTGGTAAATTCACCTACCATTTTTGTAGCTCCTCTATACGTATATTCGTAAGCTACACATAAAACTTCATCAGCAGTCAGCGATGTGTTTAATGAGATATAACCTAATTTAGGATGAACGTAGTATTCTGTTTCAGAAAGTTTACGGGCATTTTCCAGCTTTTCGTATTCAATGCCATTCCCTATTTCACCATCTAAAGTTTGTGTTACCTTGTTAATGTCACGAACATCTTCAAAGGTGCTGTTCATTTCACTATACAGGTTGTTGGCATTATTATCCGGTGCAGCATTGGGTTGTCCTCCCCATCTGGAATTAAATGTATTTTGCAGGTTTTCGCCTAAATCGACAAAACCAACGACGTTTCGTGATTCGTTGACATCACTTCTGTTGTTGGTCACCCACACTTCAACCCGTGTAATGTTGATGGCGCTATTGATAATAGGCAGTCGTTCAAGTGCCTGGTTGTAACTGTCTCTAAAATATTTACTAAGGAAAAAGTGGCGGTTACGGTCGTATTGGTCGGCATGAATTTCAAACTCCTGAGTTTCTGCACCACCTTCAATATTCATGACCGATGTTTCACCTTTTTGCTGAGAGAAGATACTGGTTACGGTAAGCTTTCCAAACTGCATTTCGGTTTTTACACCAAACAAACTCTGACTACCGGTAATTAGTGTACCAGGCAGGGGTAAGGTCACATTACCGGCTTCCACTTTTTTCAGGATATCATCTTCACCACCTTCGTATTCCAGGTTTATCTGGTTTTCAAAATCAAAAGTTGCCTCGGTATTGTAGTTGACACCTAATTTTAACCGGTCACCAATGGTTCCGGTCAGGTTCATCTGTATTTTTTCCTGGAAATCAAAAGTTGTTGTTTTGCGCAGGCGCTCTTGCAGTGTCGGGTTATCAATCTTCGTATACTGAACACCTACCCGCAATTCGGCCATACCTTGTAAGCGCACATTAATGGCATTACTTCCGAAAACACCTTCAAAAGCTTCACCACCAACATTCTTCCACATTTGGTTGAACACAGAGTTGTCGCCATATTGATCGGATTCTTCCAATTGCTTCTGTCGCCAGTATGAAACCATGGAATTACGCGTATCTAAATCCAGATAATCTTCCAATGGCATGGAATAGGGCAATCGAACATTCATATCGCCAATTTTCCGATAGATGGTGACATTACCCGTTTTGTAGTTGTATTCGGCATTGTAATCAATGTTCCTCGGATCGTTCAGGTCAATTCCCCTGGTTTCTTCCTGTTCGAGTATTGGGTTGCCACTTTTGTCGTTAATCTGATAGCGAAGATTTGTCGGTTGACTTGTCGAAATTGAATCGGGCTGTTGGAAGACAAGCTCCTCAATTTCGTTGGTAATGTTATGCGACAGGGATGTACCACTTACTAATAAAGTGATAGAGAAAGCGCAAAAAACAATTATATATCGTAGCTTTTTTTTCAAGGGTTACAGTAACTTCCTGAATTACATAGTTTTTAAAGCCTGCTTAATTAATTCTTCAACTTTTAAGCCGGGAGATTGTGCCAGGAGCTTGTCCAAAGCTTTTTGTGCTGCCGCTTTGGCAAAACCTAACATTACTAATGCAGATAACGCTTCATCTCGAATAGTATTGTCTTGCTCTGCAAATATTTTCTGATCAATTGGCTCTTTACTTAGTTTATCTTTTAGGTCGACAATCACCCGTTGAGCTGTTTTAGCTCCAATGCCCTTAACGCCCTTAATGGTATTCACATTATCTGTAAGTATGGCACCGCGTAATTCTTCGGGAGATAAAGAAGAAAGCATCATGCGCGCTGTATTGGCACCAATGCCCGATACGGATATCAGATGACGAAATAAGTCACGCTCTGATGGCTCGGCAAAACCATACAATGAAAAGGCATCCTCGCGAATGTTTTCATGAATAAAAAGCTGTGCTTCAGTTTTGCCTTCAAGGCGAGAGAAGGTGTTTAAAGATATTTGTAATAAATAGCCTACGCCATTTACATCAATGACTGCGTGCGTTGGATTTGATTCGGCAATTTTGCCTTTTATATATTCGTACATGTAGATTTGGCTTATAGTGTAAAGATAGAAATAATTGATTAACGATTAATGCTTAGATAGAAGACAACCCGAAACATTAATCACTAATATCTAACAATTAATCATCTTTCTTAATTGGATTCCAACCTTGTGCCTGTAACTCAACTTCCTGGTCGGCATTGGTTACAAGGTAAGTCCCTTTGGTTTCTTCGGTGATATGACCGATTATGTAAATGTTAACATCGCCAACATCTTTAAATTTCTCATAATCGCTCTGGCTTATGGTGAATAGCAGTTCATAATCTTCACCACCATTGAGTGCTGTTACGGTTGGGTTAATTCCCATTTCATCGGCCAGCATAGCTGTTGTTGGGTCAACCGGAATTTTATTTTCATACAAACGACAACCAGTGTTTGATTGCTTACAGATGTGCATGATCTCACTCGATAGGCCATCCGAGATGTCGATCATGGATGTTGGTACCACACCAATGGTATTTAATAATGCCGGAATTTCTTTTCTCGCTTCAGGCTTCAGCTGACGTGAAAGAATATAATCGTAGCCGCTTAGGTCTGGTTGTGCCTCAGGATTGCCCTGGAACACCCGCTTTTCGCGTTCCAGCAGTTGCAAGCCCATGTATGCACCGCCAAGGTCACCTGAAACACAAATTAAGTCGTGGGGTTTGGCACCATTTCGGTAAGTTAATTTGTCTTTTTCTCCTTCGCCAATGGCTGTAACACTAATGGTTAATCCTGTCAATGAAGTTGTGGTATCGCCACCCACTAAATCAACATTGTAATAATCGCAGGCCGCATATATACCATCGTATAATTCATCAAGCGCTTCCACTGACATTTTGGAGCTGATGCCAAGCGATACGGTAATGTGCTTAGGTGCAGCATTCATGGCATACACATCACTTACATTTACCGCCACGGCTTTATAACCTAAGTGCTTAAGTGGGGTATAAGTTAAATCGAAATGAATGCCTTCCAAAAGCAAATCCGTAGTCACAACAGTCTCTTTATTCTTATAGCTAAGAACGGCGGCATCGTCACCTACGCCTTTTATTGTAGTATCGTGCTTAAGGGTGATTTTATCAGTTAAGTGTTGAATCAGTCCGAATTCGCCCAATTGTCCTAATTCTGTTTTCTTGTCTTCACTCATGTTTTAAATAAAATATCAGATGAATGTGCAAAAGTAGCAATTGCAGAAACGCCTTACAAGCATTAAGGTTAATTGATACTATGCGGTTTAAACCTTTTTTTAGGATTTTATACACAGATTACATTTTTATGGCATACGTATTGCAATAATCGGGTCAGTAGATTTTTTTCATAGATTTGGGTTTAGGTTATTGATAAAAACCGGTTTTACTAACGAGTAAAATCGGTTTTTTACATTTTATTTATTGTGCGCTATGTTCTATTTACCTGTTTATTATAAGCAGAAACCTTAATGTAGGTAAAGGCTGTAGTGAAAATATATTTGCACATTAAATCCAAATACTCTATATTTGCATCCGCAATTGAGAAAGATAACAAACGAGTTGTTTATGATATATTGCGGGGTGGAGCAGTTGGTAGCTCGTTGGGCTCATAACCCAAAGGTCGTCCGTTCGAGTCGGGCCCCCGCTACTACAAGTCGAAAGACACCAAACTTTCGGCTTTCTTTTTGAAAATATTGTTTACGCAATTAAGATATATTGCGGGGTGGAGCAGTTGGTAGCTCGTTGGGCTCATAACCCAAAGGTCGTCCGTTCGAGTCGGGCCCCCGCTACTACAAGCCGGAAGATTGATTTCTTTCGGCTTTTTTATTTATCTTAAAATCAAAAATGTACTACGTTTACGTTCTGTATTCGAAGAATTTTGGGATCAGAACCAAATTCTGGGT
>DIYS01000204.1 GCA_002429115.1 Saccharicrinis sp. UBA6048
AAAGAAAAACTCAGCGATTATTACACTTGGAAGCAAGGCATACATGCCGAGCAGTACATTGTCTATCCTAAAAATCTAGGGCCTTATCTGACTATTGATGAGACTTCACTTTCGAATGGAGAGTTGTATACCATCATCACCAACAAAGCAAAACACGGTAAGAAAGGTACCATTGTAGGAATGTTTAAAGGCACGCAGTCTGACGAGATTATCAAACTAATACTAGAGCATTACCCGGCTGATCAGCGTAAAATCGTACGGGAGGTAAGCCTGGATATGGCTGGCAATATGAATCTGATTATCAAAAAATGCTTTCCCAGAGCCAAGCGTGTAACCGATCGGTTTCATGTGCAGAAGCTGGCATATGAAGCCGTTCAGGACATCCGCATTAAACACAGATGGGAAACACTGGATGCCGAGAATAAAGCTTATAAGCTGGCCAAAGAGCAAGGCAACGAGTACACTCCCGAAATCTTACCTAATGGAGATACCCACCGACAGCTTTTAGCCAGAAGCAGATACTTATTATTTAAACCAGAAGAACGGTGGACGAATTCGCAGTGGGAAAGAGCACAAATACTATTTCATCTATATCCAGATATTGAGAAGGCCTATAAACTCTCATATAAGCTTTACGAAATTTACAATCGTTTCTTAACGCCTGATGTTGCAAGAACCAGACTGGCACATTGGTTTAATGATATAGAACAATCGGGTTTCAATGCTTTTGCTACAATCAGACGCACTTTTGAAACTCATCATGATACCATCATTAATTACTTTAATGGAAGAAGTACCAATGCGGCTGCAGAATCTTTTAATGCCAAAATCAAAGAATTCAGAAGGCAATTTAGAGGTGTAACTGATGTGAAGTTTTTCTTATACAGACTTTGTAAGATTTATGCCTAGACCCAGAATTTGGTTCTGATCCAACTTGTTCAGATAGTCTTATAGAAAAAAAGCCTCCATCTAGATGGAGGCTTCAATATCTTATGCGTAGTTACGTATCTTACGACAGAGGCTTTACCCGCTTAACATTACAAAGATAGTACAATTTTAAACTATTTACCACAATTGTGGTATTTATCATCAAGAACAACTCTGCGAAAGTAATATCTTTATCAAGTTTAACATTCCAAAAGATTAATACTTTGAATTACGATAAACTCGAACTATTTGTTTCTAAAGCACGACTAGGAAGGTACTTAAGAGCCTGTGGCAATTCAAAACCGAGAGCACTAGAATTGTATAAAGCCAATTTATTACTTGCGGAAGCATATTATCCTATATTGAACTATTTTGAGATCTTTTTTCGCAATGCTCTAAACAGAGAGCTTATCAGGTTTTTCAATGATCCTAAATGGATTATCACAGAAAAAAACGGATTTATGAGCCATCGTGCTTTATCCAGAACCGGTTTTTTTATACAAAACTCAGTAATAAAGGCAGAAAATAGTCTTAATTCAAGAGGTCGTATGGTAACTCCCTCAGCCTTAATCGCGGAACAAACATTTGGTTTCTGGTCCAGTTTCTTTGAAGCAAAACCTTTTGGTCTATTAAAAGCCTCTATTCTCAATGTTTTTCCTTTAAGACCCAGCTCTGTAAATAGAGCCAGTATTAGAGATATGCTTAATGAGATTAGAGATTTCAGAAACAGGATATACCATAATGAACCTATTTGCTTTGATAATCATCATATAGATTTCTCCGATACTGAAAGAATAAGGTTAAAGATATACTTGCTTTTAAGTTGGGTTGACTCAGACTTAGAGAATCATGTGAAATTCTATGATCGAATACCGAAACGATTAATAACAGCTAAAAGAATTTGAATAAACATTTTTACTAACCTCATAAGGTATGAGTATTAGACAGTGGAATTTTAGCTGTGAAAAAAAGAAAAGTAATGAACTATAACCTTTCAAGATTTCTTGCAGAATATAGAGACCCGGATGGGCATTTATTCGATCTATTAAAAGACGATATCGATTATCTGCCTGATTGCTCTGGGGCGTATATTTTTACAAGTACTCGAACCGGATTTACTTATCCAAATGGGAAATCACAGATTCTCTATATTGGCAAAGCCAATAACCTCTATTCTAGAATTAAAGGACATCGAAGTAGTCTTAAAAAATTGTCTTCCCTAAGAAAACATGAATTAAAAAATGAGTGGTATTACAAGCGATACCAATATATGAGACAGTTTGGTTGCCAGGTATTTTGGTATTCAACAAGGGGCAAACAAGATCCCAAAAATCTGGAAAGTGAACTTATTGAGTATTTCTACGATAAGTATTTATCAATACCTATTGGGAATGGTGCATTTTCTTTTAGACAGTAACTTAGTCAATAACACTAAAAAACTAATAAGACAATGAAAAACCTAATTTCACTCCTTTTACTTACAATTTCTCCATATTGGTTAATAGCCCAATACCAACCAACAACTAATGGAGAATTAATCAAGCATGACTATTACTCCCTTTCTTATAATGAAGACCATGAACAGGCAGAATGGGTTTACTACAAAATCACAAAAGGCAATGCTGGACGGACGGATGATTTCAGGATAGATGCGAAAGTGTCAACAGGCTCAGCTACCCTTGCTGATTATAAGGGGTCTGGTTATGACCGGGGACATCTTTGCCCTGCAGCCGCAATGAAAGTTAACCATGAGGCCATGAGTCAAACTTTTTATATGTCTAACATGTCGCCTCAGAAACCATATTTTAACCGGGGCATCTGGAAAAACCTGGAAGCGCTTGTAAGAAATTGGGGATATTCAATAGAAACTCATGTCGTAACTGGCCCGATCTTTCGGGATAACAAAGGAGTTATTGGCTCAAACCAAGTGACAGTCCCTGGTTATTATTATAAAGTGGTTTACCAGCCTGACAAAAAACGAATGATAGGCTTTATACTGGCTAACCAAAAAACGAGTATTAAAACTTTTGATTCTTTTATTTTTCCTGTTGATAGTATTGAGACTTTAACGGGGATTGACTTTTTTCATCAATTAGAGGATAAACTGGAAAATAAGCTGGAGCGCACTTCTGCGGATATTTCCAGCTGGCCTAGTTCATCATCCGGCTCAGTAAAAAGTTCTTATAAGCCTCAATCCTCATTATCCAGTCAATGCCTGGGTACAGCAAAAAGTACGGGACAACGGTGTAAAAATAAGACAACTAATGCCAATGGTTATTGTCATGTTCACCAATCACAATCACCTGACTATAAAGCTCCACCAAAACAAAATTATTCTGGCCGTTGCTGTGCGACAACAAAGGCCGGAACCCGTTGTAAAAGAAATGCATCCACTGGCTCTCGTTACTGCTGGCAACATCAATAACAAAGCAATATGCATAAGTGCAAAATTTGCACTTATTAAAAACACCAAAATACTATGTACAGATTTATGCTTACATTCAACCCTTTGCGACCAGATAAAGTTTATATTACACATACCATTAAACCCAAGTGTATTATACAGGTTATCAAAAGTGCTGATATATCATTGGATGAGTACAGTAATTTATTCGACCATAATCAGGATAGCAATAAAGCAAAATATACACTAGTTACTAAAGAAATATTTTCAGAAACAACATCTGAAGAAATTCAAAAAACACTGTCCAGAGCGTGGCGATGGTATCGATCTTTTTTGTTGGATGATAAGACCCAACCTATAAAACATTATATCAATGAAGTATAGCTTAACTTACTATCAAAATATTAAATAAAACATGTTCAAATCAATAGAAAACACATTCTTTTTCAAGTTGATATTTCAGTCCTTATCCTATAAGGTTGAAGGGTATCATCGAAACGAAAAACTTCTTCCACAGCTTTACAAAGAAATAGATACCCATAAGGCAGACTATAAAAAGCTAAAGGCAAAATATGATTCATTGGAAAAAGCCGTCATTGAACTTCCCAATGTATCAATAAAAAGAACTCATAAGAACTATACGGTTATAATATCGTGTCGTCATTTTATTATAGGAACAAATCCAAGTATAGAAATTAGGATATGGCACATAGATAAATTCATTGCGACAAGTCAAAATTTAAGTTTGTTTGCCAATCTCAATGAACACACCTTAACTGTAAAATTAGAAGATATAAGTACCAGTGATTATAATAAAGGCTTAGGTCAAACGGCATTACTTCAACTAATTGAAATTGCTAAGGGAAAAGGTTACAAAAAAATAAAAGGTAAATTGGCCTATTGCGACTTAGAAGACCACAAAGAACGTTTATTGCATTTCTATAATAAATTGGGTTTTAAAATCCAATTGAATAAAATTGAGAAAGGAGTTGAGGAAGGGGAAATAACTTTGGTGCTTTAAAGATGAGTTTATTTATATCCTATAAGTGCAAAATTTGCACTTATAAAAAACATTATTATTTTTATTTAGACCTGATTTAATTAATATCACTCTCATTGATTAAGTATATAAAATCATCGACTTTGCCTTAAAAAGGCAAATTTAATGAGGAAATAAACAAACTCATTCAAGAGTCAAAGCATGAAATTACAACTGGCTTTAATGGATCTTGTAGCAAGCAGGATTCGAAAATCAAGGTTTATTAACTATGAAGGACGTTACCAAAGAGAAGTATTTTCATCAGTAAACACCCTATTTTATAATTGCAATAATCTGGATCGATTCACTAAATAAAATTAATTAACAATGACGGCTATAGATATAATTACGGTGATCCTTGGCAGTAGTTTAATAACAAGTATTATTACATTTCTTCTCCATAGAAAGACAGAAAAAATAACAGCTGATGTGAAAAGTAAATTTGAACACCTTCAGGAGAAACTGACAACTGATTTACAATGGAAGCGAGATGCCTGTAGGACGATGGGGAAAATATATTTTCATCTTTATAGAACTAGAAAAGCCTTAAGTAGATATAATAATGTTACTCAAACAAATAAATTCATAGAAACAGAAGTATTCAAAGACTCGAATACCATTATTAGAAATCTAATTTTAAATGAAGGATATTTAATACATCCAGACCTGACAGATGAAGCAAATTCTCTTATTCAACATTATGATGATTGGCTTGAAAAACTTCATTCGATGAGAGTCGAAAATAATACAAATGACAAACAAGTTTTTAACCATAGTTTTCCACACTCGGCAGAAAAAATGTTCAAAAAATACTATCTTAAATTATGGAATGAATTATACACTTTAGAAATAAAAACCAGCTCCAATAAAATACACGACTGAGAAGATTGTAGCTATACCTGTGCTTTTCTCATCACATATTGTAAGAATTTTATAAGTGCAAATTGTGCACTTATAAACCACCCCTTATTCAAACCTGTCAACAGATGCCAGTATTTGTTTGTAGTTCTTCTCAATATCGAACTTGGTCACGGTTCGTTTGGGTTTTGGAGCAATCCTTTCGAACTCCATCAGTTTAAATTTCACTTTCTCACTCTCCCCGTCGGCATAACTAACGAACTCCCCTTGTTTCAGTCCTGATATATCCTGGTTCTTAAACTTACTGGTTTCCCGCTCCCCTTCCGATATTCGTTTTGAACCACCCAGAAAAGTATCGGCCCTTGATACAGTCTTGGTTTTCTCCTTCACTTCTTCCAACAGGCTTTTATAGTACTTCACAGAATCAGGGTCATTGGCCTTACCTATGAGCAAATAGGAAAGGTTAGCCAATATCGCCCTGGTTTCTTTATCACTGTAGGTTAAATCTGAAATCACCTTATCCTGAATCCCGTAAACGGTTGCAATATCATAGGAACGCCGGGTTGCTGGTACCTTGTAAAACTTTGGAATTTTTGTTGTGGCTCCCTCGTCTAAGAGTAAAACAGAATGTGTCCGTCCTCTATGTGACATTTGATTAATAATGGTGGACAGGCACATGGAATAAAAAGGACTGTAAACCTGGTCATACATGGGCGAATTAATCACATTCAGCATGACAGGCTGCTTTGGGTTATTCAAGGCTAAATCGAAGTCATTTTTTTGCAAGACATAGAACATGTTAGGCGAAGCATATTGCCGCAAAATATCGGCCATTGTGCCCATTATCCCGGTCATCTGCTCCCCTACCCGCCTGTTGCCCTCTTCATCCTCGTAAAAGGATTTTAAAAAGGCCGAACCAATCACACTACCTGTCAATGACTTTGTAATAAAGTCAGCGAGTGAAAGCGCATCTTTCTGTAAGCAGATGGCTATTGCATAGGGTAACGAACAATAGTCCGGGTAATCCTCTTTTAAACGCCATATCACACCACCCACACAGCTTTGAGGTGCATTCTCAAAGAAATCATAGCTTCCCTCCGTTTTCTTATTGTAGGCAAAGAGGGTATTCAGGGCCAGGTATAAATCATCCTGTGAATGGAGGTAAACCGGGTCGATGGGATTAATAAAATCTGATATCTCAGGCCGGTGCAAACACAGGTTGCGTACTTCGGCTCGTGGCACACCTTCAATATAATTTGGAACACCACTATGGAGGTTATAAAAATAATTGACTATCTCTGTCAATTCCCCATCCTTATAGTCCAGGTTAATCCCTGCAAAATTATGAAACCCGCAATGGTTGATAACCGGCACGTAACAGGACTCCGTCTTACCGGAACCGGCAGAGCCAAATATTGACAGTCCGCGTTTCAGGTTTTCAATAAAGAGCTTCTGCCCCCTTTGTATCGGCAGGTAGAGTTTCCATATCTCACCCCTGACCAGTTCAATTGTAGCTTTTGAATTATCGGTACCACTCCCGGACATTAAAACCCAAAAAATTAAAGTAAAAGGTAACGCTGCCACAAAATAAAACAAATGTACCTGGTACGAATAGACAGCAGCTACTTTTAAGAAGCTGACAAGAATAGCCTGGCAAATCAATACCAACACCAGTTTAACAAGGTAGTTCTTTCGGCCAAGGGCGAAGCCCTGTAAAACAGATAATACTAAAACCTGTAAACCAATTGTAAGCTGTTGGGACAATTCAAGGTTTAAAAAATGCTTTAATATTTCCATATTTCAGTAGCTTAAGGTCATAAATTTAAGGTTTGGCGAATGCCCTTTTTAACCAGGTCAAGCACAATTTTCTGAGGTGCTATCCCTTTACTGATAATATTAATCAGCTGTTGGGTCTGATAGGTATATTTCTCAGCCTTTTCCATACCAAGCTCGCGCAATAAATCTTGCTTTGGATTGCCTGTTACTTGCGTAAGCTGTTGTTTGGCGATAGATTTAACAGCCCCTTGGTACTGCATGCTCATCACATGCTTATAGGCAAAGGTTTGTTTAAAGGAACGGTCATAATTAAACTGCTTGTCAAAGCGCTTTTCGGATTCATGAACAAACTTTTCACGGTCGAAACCGATTTGAACCTCTCTCCCATCGAGCTTGTTCTTGGCATTCCGGGCATTGGCAAAAGGCGATAGTTTAATTTTGTTGCTTCTGTCTTTACGCGAAACAACTACATGGATATGGTTCTGCAAGCCTTCTTTCTTCATTCCGGCTGTAATCACTTCGCCCTTTCTGTTCTTGATATATGCCCCTTCCCCGGTACGCTTCACTTTATTGTTGTGCAACACTTCCTTTGAAAAACGGTCATACTTCCTTTCCGTTTCCACTTTAGCCACATACACCAGGTCGTTGCCTTCCAGTCCCCGGTTGAAATTACGGGCGTAGCCATCCATGACGTTATGCGTATACTCCTGCAGGGCTTTATCAAAAAGCTGCTGCTGCCCGGGCGTCATTAGCTCATAATTAGAAATAGTCCTCCCAAGCGTTTCCCGTGCAATTTGCTCTAGTTCTTTATGGCTTGGGTTGATGGATATATGAAAAAACTTAGAGTCATTTTTCCCGAGCTTAGCTGTGTTACTATCAATCATGGTTTGTGCCTCCAAACCAGAAATGTGCGCTCTCTCCTGGTTAAAAAATCCACGATTCTGACCTAGCTCCTGTTGGTCCTCTTTCTCTAGATAGTCAATCAGGTTCTGACAGGTGCCTTTGTTGTGATTGTGGCCTTTCGGCTTATTTATCTTGACGTACATAGATTAAATTTCAAAGGTTCGCAGCCACTTAAAAGTGTCCTGAAATCTGGCCTCATCCATATTAACAACATTTTTCTTCTGCATACCTGTACTTTTCTTCTCAACTGAATTGCACACCTCCAAAAAGTATTGTTTCATGGTCGATAATTGCTGCTTTTTAATATCCAGTTCATTTTCCAATCGCTTCAATTCCTCTGATTCTTTTGAGGTTAATTCTTGTCTTTCAGTTGGAGAAATGACCTGTTTCTCTGGTGGTGCTTTTAGCTCTTTATTGCCTGGCTTTGCCGCTTTTTCTTCCTCCATAAACCGGACCATCATTTCCATGAGTGATTGCATTTTTCCAAATGTGGGCTTAATAAAATCACTCTCCTGCTTACGCATAAAACTGATAATGGTGTCACGGAATTTTTTCAATTCTTCTGCAGGAGATGGCATGATATAGGTATCCGGGTCTGTTCCGGTATTCTGAAAATACACGACCATCTTATGGATAAAATCACGTTGTAAACCTCCGTGTTTGTCTACTAATTTATCAATAATTTGCTTAGTCTCTTTGGTAACTTTTAAGTTGGATATATCAGCCATAAATTAAAGTTTTCTGCCTTATAGTCTCCTTATTTTGATAGTAAAGATATTCTTTTTCTGGTATTTACAAAATATATTCTCCCTTTCTTCTTGTTCCATATCTCCCTAAGAATATCAATAAAATTCATATTTTATTGTTTTTCTGGTCATTAGGGCTTAGCCCAAATGTATAATTCGGGTATTGCCCGAATCCATCTTGCTTCCCTATCGGTAACTCTCCCTACCGAAATATTCTGCCTTTATTATAAGTATTTTCTTATTTGAAATATATTATCAATGCTCAAAATCATTCGGAGAGTTACTTTATCCATCGGGTGGGAACGTGCTAAGGCCGCCGGGCAAAGATTCACATTTCAATATGAAACATTTATAGTGTCATATTAATCTTTCCATATACAAGCGAATTTACAAATTTGTGCAACTCTCCTTGTGCCACGTAATATTCATTGACTAAATAATTATCACGTAATGAACATCTGAATAGTTCATTTAAGGACTTGCAATTTTTAACAACAGCATAAAAATTTAATATAGCCTTTTTAATGAATTTGAATTATTATTTATTCGCATTACGGAAATTAAATTTCATCTTCAAAATAGAGAATCATAAAACAACCATTACTGGTAAAAAAGATGGGCAAAACACAATCATACAGAGATATGAAATTTATTTTTATTTTACAATAATCCATTTGCTTTGGTTTGCAAAAACCAAAATATTGTTGTTGTATATCACAACAATATTAATTATCTTTGCTTTGCACCGTGAAAAGGACGTGAGCTCTGCTGGGAAGCAACTTACCAGAGATAGCGGTGTGTATTGACAATAAAGCCAATGCAAGCCTCCTAAAAGGAGGCTTTTTTTATAAGTGCAAATTTTGCACTTATAACTGTGGGCTGGCCGCTTTTTGGACTTGCACTGTTTTCCATGGTACATCTTGGTAGATTTAGAGCGACCAGCGGAAGCTCCTGAAGATACCTAGAAGTAACTGGCAAACAGAAAAGGGAAAAACGTGTGACTTTTGAAAAAAGTTCCAAATAAAGATTTACAAAACGTGCCTCCGGCGGGGATTTTTCTCAGACATGGGTAAAGCCAATAGAAGCCGGGTAAATAAATCGGTTAAGAAGGGTGACCGGAACTACCCTTTAGATTAATTTGATATTAGTTATGGAAATTTCGATAACTCCTGAATTTATAAAAGAGGTAAGAAAGCTTGTAGAAGCAATGCCGTGGTATTTACTTGCGGTTCTTTTTTTATAAAAAAAAATATCAGAGAAGTTAACAAAGAAGTTTTCAGAAACATTTCAGATTTCCCCCTTATTTAGGGGGTTTTTTATAAGTGCAAATTTTACACTTATTCTTTGGCAACGGTAAGCACTTTTGAAAGGTTATCGCTGCGCATCGCATGTTTACGGTTTAAAAATTCTGAAATACGCGCTTGTGCCAGGCCAGTTGAATCTTTTACATTATTCTGAGACAAATTATGCAACACCATATAGTCTTTAACCAAGTCTACAAAATCCACATCCCCTTTACCGGTTAGCAACTGGCAAACCAATTTACTCAGGGCTGAACTATCCTGTAACTGTCCTTTCAGTACTCCATTAAAAACCTCCTTAAACAACTCCATCACACGAATAAGCTCAACAACATTGTAATTATACGGGTCCTTCTCAAGTTCATCCTGCAGGAATTCCAATTGCTTTTCAATAATCTGAATCATAACATTTACTAAAAAGCATAAGTGCAAATTTTGCACTTATGCCGTGAAATAAAATTAACCTCTGATTGTTTTAGCATCTTTCAAAAGCTCTTTCAAACGTCGGTCACGCTCAGCTTTTGACTTAAAACCATTCTCTAAAGTTTTCCAACTGTTTTTTGCAGTTGTAAAATGCTTGATGTGGATGGTCGGAGTATCAGCAATACGAAGTATTGTGTAACCACCATTAGCCAACTTAATCAAATCAGACAGGTTAGAACGCCATTCTAAGAAATCGTTTAATACGCTGAATAATACCAGTTCATCTACCCCTTTAAAATGAGATTGAAAATCGTCCTTAACAGTCATGTATTGTTCCAGGTATTCATCTTCGGTCATATGCTCGGCAGATTCTTCCTTTTTAGCTGGTTTATGCTGATTTTCTTCCTTTACCGGAATATTCTTTTCAGCCTTGGCCTTTTCAGGCTTTTTCTTCTTCTGGACTTTTTGAGCTTCTTCTTTTAACTGCTCAACGTCCTTAATGGGTTCTTTAACATCAGACTTAGCCAGGTCTTGTACTTCTGCCTTAGTCACTTTCTTTTCACCCGAAAGAACATGTTCTTTTAACTCAGGAACCAACTTATCAATACCACTTGCAAAATCACCTGCACTCTTCACGGTACGAACAGAAGTACCGGTATTTTTAGCAATATCTCCAGCTGTATTTGTCTTAGAATTATTTCGCTTATGCTTACCTTTCTCGGCTTTGCTTTTGTTATAAAGCAAACCGATTAAGTACGTGCGGTTTGAATCGGACAAATTACGGCGTCCAAGCTGCTTTTTAAGCATCCATTCCTTAACCTCTTCAATGTCCTTAAATTGGTGCTCCTTGGTCGAAAAAGACACCTTTTCTTCTTTAGCAATTGTGTAACGGTTATGACCGTCTACAATCACATGCTTACCATCATGCACCCACACATCAATCGGTTCCTTGACACCCTCACTTTTAATAGACTCCCGTAATAAGTCTGATTCATCAGTCATTAATGGAGGGATAAAAGCTTTTAACTCCGGTAAAATTGTCAACTCCTTTACCTCTTGGCGGAACTGTCCCAGACCACCGCCTAAACCTAGTTTCTTCTTTGCCATTACGCTACCCTCCTTAAAAATTCTTCAACAAAAGATAAATACGCTGCTGCTCCTGATGAACCTGGGGCATAATCATAGATAGACTGCTTGGTTAACCCTTGTTCAGAAATTGCCACATTCTTAGGGATAATAGTCTGACAGAATAGTTCAGGACGATTAATTATAAATTCATTGGCAACCTCCTGAGCTAAAGAAGTATTAGATTCATGCTTGGTTATTACCACGTCTGTAATCTGCATATTAAGGTCTCTTTTCAGGCGTTCTTCTAACTTATAAAAACCTGTTGAAGAAAGATAATCAGAAACAATCGGCACCATGATACGAGTAGCCGCAACATAGGCATTGACCGTTAAAATATTTAAAGCCGGGGCCAGGTCTAAAATAATGAAATCGTAATCCTCTTTAATCGGCTCAATAATACTTTTCAATTTAGTGTCACCACCACGAAAAGAAGATTGCAACTCAAAATCAATCCCAATCATAGATTCAGAATTAGCACCAACCACAAATAAATTTTCTTTCACCTTATTGATGGCTAAGTCAGTCTTACCACGCAGCACATTGGCAACACACAATTCTTCTGTAATAACACCATACAAGCCCATTAAATCAGTCAGGTTAGCTTGTGGGTCTAAGTCAAAAGCTAATACTTTATAACCTTTATCAGCCAGACCGTGAGCAAGGTTAACGGAAGTCGTGGTTTTTCCAGTACCTCCCTTAAAATTGCTAATTGCAACTACATGAGTTTTTTTCATGTTCTCTTTTGTTTTCATAACAATTACCGCTATTTGTGACAGTTGCGTTTCTGCTTTAAAATAATATTACAAATATAGTATATTAATTGAAACTTCAATAAGAAAATAATTTAAAAATAGAAAGTAATGTCCATCGGCACAATTCCCCCTCGGGGGAAAATTTTTTTTAAACTATTACTATGTTTAACAATAAGTATAAGTGCAAAATTTGCACTTATACCCACTTTTTCATTAGTCCTTCTTTCCTAATAGTTGAAGGTCTGACACCTCTACCTCTGTACGTTCTTTCTTTTGGTCCTTATCTTCATACTGGCGGATTCGCAGCTTACCTTCAACATGGATATTCAAACCTTTCTTAACGTACTTTTCAACCACATCGGCCAAACCACGCCAAACGACCAAATTAACCCACATGGTGCGGTCGGGCACTTCACCATTAGCCGTCTTATACCCCTTTTCTGTGACAGCCAGTGACAAATTAGCGACTTTTACACCTGCCTTTACCTCCTTAACCTGCGGGTCATTACCCACAAATCCCATTAAAATAACCTTGTTAAAATTTGCCATAATTAAAAAATTAGAAATGATTAAAAAATATGTCAAAGGGCAAAGCACTAAGATAGTTTCTTTTGCTTTTCTTCGTCCCTATTATCAACTCTCTCACAGCCAAAGGTGGCTTTAATCTCATCCAAAGAAAGGGATTTACGGCTCTTTTTCCTATAACTCCCATCGTGCCAGTACCAGGCTGATTTTTTACGGGCAAACTTAAACCCTGCATCATTTAAGTCCTTTTTAACGGCAAAGGTATTACCAGTCACCCACAGCCAGTTACCGACAATCTCAATAATAATGCCTTGTAAATTAATAATACGCTCTAAAGCCTCACGCATCAGCTCATCAATGTGCAACTCATTTTCAAGCTCTTCTTTAGTCTCAAACCGACCATTTAAAGCATCCCTTAACAATCGCTCGTATTCATCGCTCATGGCCTGAAAATCGGCCTTAGAGCCACCTTTGTCAGGATGGTAGGTAAAGGCCAACTTTTTATACTGGCTCTTTAATTCCTGAACTGAGTTAAAGTCACTAAAATATTTCATCACATAAAACCGCTATTTGGACAGTTGCGTTTCTGCTTCTAATATCAATATATATCAAATATAGTATATTTAATTGTAATAATCAATAGTTATAGTAAAATAAATATTCTATTTTTAGTATATTTTTATTGTTTTTTAAAGTAGGATTTTGTAAATTTACTACAGTAAAGGGCTGATATTCTGCCCATTGTCTAACCGGGGATATGCGCCCCCATAAAAAAAAGCAGTATGATAGACTTAAGAGGGTTCATAGGAACCGAACACTACCACAAACTAGACCTGTTTAGCGGCTATCTGGCTACAGATGGCGTTAAAGAAATGGCGGAACAATTCAATGCTTACTGGCTGGCCAGTGACATTCTAATATGTCAAAAGATGGTCAATGCATTAAGGGAACAACCATTCGTAATATGGAAACTAAAAAAATCAAACAACCCTGAAAAAGCGGCTCAATTGATTGCTGATGATGGTAACGGCCAGATTATCTACACACAGGATTATTTAGTTACAAATTTCCCTTTTGGAAAATACATTAGTGACCAATCCGATGCTACAACCTTTACACTCTTTTTCACGGATGGTATATTATTGTTACTTTCCGAAAATTAATAAATTGAATACCTGACCTGTAAAGGGTTGGGTATTCCCAAAAAGAAATAAATTAACTATATTTGTAATGAAAGAAGAATTAGGAAAATACCTGATAGATATATCAAAACTGGTATTTGGTGGAGTTGTATTAAGTCAAGTCTTGAACATTTCACAAAACAAAGTACTTATAATTATATTGGGTTTAATGGCATCAACAATGTTCGCATTGATAGGCTTTACTTTATTAAGAAAACGTAATAATTAAAAAGATGGAAGCAGTATTATTTTTTGCAGGATTATGCATCATTGGAGCAATTGGTTTGGCTTTTATCTACTCTAAAAAGGGGCAAAACTGGTTAAACCATTTAGACTAATTAAAAGAACTCTATAATAGTTTAAGCCTCTATTAAAAAATAGGGGCTTTTATATATCTGTGTATCTGTGTGTTACAAATATTTGTAGTAATATATATGCACATAAATTTCTTATAAGTGCAAATTTTGCACTTATAAAAATAAAGTTGTTTAGATAATTGTTTTTAACATAATATCCTCATACTATTGCTGTTCCTCTGTCCTGCCGGGGGCATTACCCGGCTCGTGCCGAAGGCAACGGCATTCACATCTAAGCGCCAGAAAAAGCTTGTTCAGTTTTTTTCGTGATACAGGGTATCACTTCCTCGAAAAAAAGTTAACAAACCACGATTTGAAAATACCTTAATAACGGCCTTATCTTTCGGAGAGGATAGGAGGCAAGCATTTTTGTTATTGCCTTATCCTCACAGGATAGGCACAAGGCCGTTTTAAGTATTCTTCAAATTTTTTCGGTCACGGGCGGGTGAAAACGATATCCCATGAGGAAAAGCAAAAAGGACTTACCTTATTCGATTGGTCAGGGATATCAAATACTTTTGGATGCCTGGCATCGAATAAGGTGTGTCCTGCGGGGATGAAAAAATTTACATGTCGGTTCCTATGTAACAACGTGGAATATGACCAGCATGTGTATTGTTCATCTTGGGGGGATGCCATTGAAAAGGGTGGGTGTAAAAAAAAAAGGGTTGCCCCCCTTAGAAGTTAAATAAAGAAAGTTGATTGACTGCGGGAACCACCTTCTCAATTTGTTTTTGCATATGCAGCACCAGGCAGCTTTCTTCCTCTGATATTTCCTCCAGGAAAGGCACTCTAAAGTCTTGGTGAAAAGTAATTCTCCACCCCGCAAAAAATTCATTGCTCAAACTGTTCATGCAGGCGACTTCACCCATCAGACCATTCAGGCAAAGATTAATGGCCGTCATCATGGCACATCTGCGGTCAAGGTCGGCCCCATAGTAAAAGTTTTCGTTCACATGCTTCAATCGACGTTCCATCTTAGCACTGGATATTAACATGCGTCCGGAACCACAGGCAGGGTCAAGCACTCGTCTGGGTGAAGATTCAGTATCAAAACCAACAAGTGCCGTCATCAAATCAGTAATATGTTCAGGGGTGAAAAACTGGCCGTTGTGTCCCCTGGTGATATGCTCAGTGAAAAAACCACCAAGAATATCTTTCAGTCCATTACCTGAGTTATCCATTTCTTTAACCAGGACAGCAAATGAATCGGCCAATCGGTTTACCTCTTCTGATTGATAACGCTTAATAATTTCTAAATACCTGTCCTCTTTTTTACCACAGGACAAAGCACAAATGGAAACCTCAAGAAAATCTGAAAATACCCGTGTAATATCAAAACGGTTACTAACGTCGAGAATGGAATTTGTGAAAGATTTCATAAAGCAAAATTTTAAAGTGAATACAATTTTTTGCTTTACCGGGTAAGGGTTTAAGACAGACTAAATGCAAGGTTTTTGATAAAAATACTACCTGGAAGGTTGGAGATTTTTACTCAAAACCAAGGCTTGACCTTGCAATGTGTCGGGCTAAACCCTTATTTTTGCGATAAAATTTGGAATCAGTATCGTGCGCGTTGGCCGCCTTCAAATGGTGCAGTATTTGCCCTGGTATTTCTTGGCAAGTTTAGAGCGACCAGCGGAAGCTCCTAAAGAAGCCTAGAAGAACCTGCAAATAGAAAGGATTTGAACGTGTGACTTTTGAAAAAAGTTAATATAAATACTAAATATACATATTGTTCAACACATAAAAAGTGCATTATTGGCTTTACCTATGTCTAAAAAAATCCCCCGCGGAGCGACGAAATGTAAATTAACATTTGTTATTGAGCTAATTGTAAATATGTTAAGTAATGGTTTGGCAAATTGTATAAACATTTGTTTATCTGAATAGCAAATAGAGAGATAATAAACATAAAACTAGCTAGATAGATAATAGCTACCTTTGTATTTTTCTGTAGTACAGTGTTTTATAAGCTGTAAAATGACAGATATTCAGTATATAATGACGGATGTACAGTATATAATGACGGATGTGCAGTTACTTAAAAGACAGATGTACAGTATATAATGACGGATATGCAGTATATAATGACGGATATGCAGTTGGGAAAAAGTTACCAACACTAAAATGACATTAATATTTTGCACTGTCATTATTATAATTACCTTTGTTTAGGTTTCCTAAACAACTAAGCTAATGGGTTCAGAGTCAGTCCAACAAATACAATATCCTAACATACTGAACAAAGCAGTCCACAACTTTGAATCAGCACTGTCAAAGCGCATGTTTTATGTCTTGATGACAAAGTTAAAAAAGGGCAGGGAGCTTCAAATCGATTTTAACGAAGATTTGTGGGTTGAAGTCCCTACTAAACTGCTCCGCCAGCAACATTTCAAAGCACTTGCTAAAGCAGCAGATGAATTGCAATCGGCCAAATTTTCCTTTATTGATGAAGCCAACGAGCGCTTTAACAAGATAGTCCCATTCCCTTCTGTCAAGTATCAGAAAAGGTGGGGCCACGTCAAAATCAAGATAGAGCCCGAAGCATTGGGCTTTCTGGCCGAACTCACGCCTGGTTACATATGGATTCGCTTAAAAGCCGCCCTTTCCCTTAACAGCAAATATTCTCAGCGTTGGTATGAACTGTTTATTTCCAAGAAAGATTTTGGGGAATGGAAAGGCGTCACCATAGAATATATCTATGAAATAATGCATGTTGACGAAGGCTATAAAGATAAAGCCGGGTTCCTCAGGCGGGTTGTTTACGAACCAATCAAGGAGTTAAATGAAAAGACTAACCTTTTCATTGAGTACAACCCTATCAACAACCAAAAACGCCCTATCCTGGGCTTTGACTTTCAGATAAAGAACCAGGAGGCCAAAGGGGAAGCAGAGGTCTACGAGAAGATAGAAAAATACTATGACGAGCTTCAACAGATGCAGCCCCATGAGATTGCCAGGCGCGTTAATGAGTTAATGCGTGAATATGAACTGCCCCCAAAAGTTTTTGAGGACATGATGAACGATTCGTCAATATTAGATGCCGTATTAGAGGCAGATGCCAAGATAAAGGCAGGCAAGGTGACAATTGAGACAACCAAAAACCGTTACATGGGAGGGGTTATTAAAAATGCAAAACGAAATATAAACTAAACTGCAAGTTTGTCATTTTTGCCCGTTCTGGGCGTCTTTGTTCTTAAATGACGGATGTGCAGTTGAAAAAACATATACCACAAAAACCAGTAATCCATACAACTGCATCCCTGTCATTTTAGGACATGCAACATATTATCACCTTAAATGACGGATTTGCAGTTGTAAATCCAACCCCTACAAAAAAACTAATAATCCATCCAACCCCTACAAAAAAAACCAATAATCCATCCAACTGCACCCCTGTCATTTTAGGACATACAGCATAATTTCACTTTAAATGACGGATTTGCAGTTGTAAAACCTAATATCCCAAAAAGCCGGTAAACCATCCAACTGTATCCCTGTCATTTTAGGGTATACAGCAAAATCCCATAGCTTAAATGACGGATGTACAGTTTATTGGTCTTATAGCAATTGTTAAAACATACTGCATCCTTGTCATTTTACGCAAAAAGTGAGAATAACAAAGGCTTAAATGACGGAAGTGCAGTTGTTAAAAAATACTCTATCATAACTAAATGCAAAACAAGACAAATGATTGTATATTTGTATTACTAACAATAATTGGGATGGATTTCTTTAATTTAATAGCCACAACTGTTAAGAGTGAACGAACCAAAAGGAACATAACACAACAGCAGTTAGGGGATAAGTGCGGTATTTCTAAATCGGATATATCAAGGTTTGAAAACGCCAATGGTAACCCGCGACTGGAAACTATTGAACGAATTTTTAGAGCTTTAGAGATAAAAGCTATTAATCTGGAAATCGAAATTATTAAATAGAATGTTGTTGTATATCACAACCTAAATTTTTATATTGCAGTAACCAAGTTATTATAACCTAAACACACTATGAAAAAAAGACTACTTTCTACAGTGCTGGCACTAGGCACAATTTCTGTTGCTGCAAAAGCCAATTTAAGAGAGACAATGGATGATATACTGGCAAACTGGATTGAGCCAGCTTACCCCTTAATAATCGCTATTGTCTTTATTATCGGTGCAATTTCCAATCTTGGAAAGTTCACTAATGCTGAAACCAGGGATATTAAAGGCGGTATCATTAATATTTCTATCTGGCTTATTGCAGTTCTGGCAGTTGGAGGTCTTTATGCTGGAATCAAGGGTATGAGCTTATAAGCTTAATGAAACAATTTAAGGTTTACAAGGTCAATGCCAAGGCGACAGCATGGGGATTGGAACTGCGGTACTTCACAATCTTTTTTAGCGAAATCGTTGTTTCAGGCATTCTGCTGGGTGTTTCTCCCTCATGGACAAAGCTACTGGTCTTTAGCAGCGTTATAGTTGCTACCTACTTAGGATTCAAACTAATGACTGAAAGGTCATTTATTGATGGATTAACAAAAGATAAACTGCCAAAACGTATACGCAATGCGTTATGACCATTGATATAAACAATACACCTCCATTATTAGCAGTGGAAAACAACATTGCCTATTCAAGTACGGGCAATATCATTTACTGTTACAAACTTAACCTAAAGGAGGCGTATTCGTGTTCAGAATCTAATTATGATGAACTGCATACCATTTGGCATTCTGCGCTCAAATTGCTTGTACCAGGAACGATTGTTCACAAGCAGGATGTATTTCTAAAAATGGCCTATGATGCTTCCACTTTGCCAAGTGAAAATTATCTACAGAAAGCAACCATCAGGCATTTTAGTAAACGGATTAAACAAGAACACTTTTCTTACCTTTTTTTCTCTTACACAAATTCGACAATATTAAAAGCAGAAAACATTCAAAACCCATTCAAGAAAACAGCTTCTATTAAACAATTACAAATTGAAAATGAGAAAAGAGAAGTTTTTCAGAATGAAGTGAAGCGATGCATAGAGTTCATCAATAGCTCACGCTTAATCTCGGCCAGTGCCCTTGAAAAAGAAGAAATTGAGTTTTTAAGTTTTGCCTACTTCAATGGCTACTATGACGACCGTATAACCGAAAGTCAGTTTGATAAGAAGAACGCAACTGTAGGGGATAAGCAAATAGGTATTTTTTCCCTTGGCAATATCAATCAGGTACAGTGTGACAGCTTGAAAAACTGCACCAAAGACGATAAAATGTCAACAGACAGTTATACTTACTTCAAAGGTTTTTCTGAAGACTTAAATTTTGGAATTGACTGTGACCATATCTACAACCAGGTTATTTTCATCAAAGACCATCTGAAAGAACGTCGCAAACTGGAGAAAAATCAAAATGCATTATTTGGCGCCAGGCGTTTTAACAAGGAAAATGAAACCAATTCAAACAAGCTAAAAGAATTTATTAACGCCATCTATGAAGATGATTCAACCCGGCTTGTTTATGCACATAACAATTTAATTTTTCTTGCAAAAAACAGCAAAGAATACAGGGAAGCGGAAGAGCAGGTATCAGGAGCATTTAAACGCATGGATATCATTCCATACTACCCCACAGGTGATAACCGGGCAAACCTTTTCTTAAATACATTCTTTGGTTTTGTTTCCAGCCTTGATAGCGGCTCCATATATGGACCGGTCGATTTGAAACAGCCACTTTGTTTATTTTCCAATACGACTAATTACAAAGAAGATTTACGCGGCATTATTTTGAATGAACGCCTTTTTAACACACCAGTTAAGATTGATATATGGGATACTGATAAAAAGTACATGAATGCCCGTAACTTCTTTATTTTGGCTCCGACAGGGGAAGGTAAATCAGTTCTGGCTAACCATATGTTCAGGCAATATTATGAGGAAAACAAGGTAATAGTTATTGTCGATTTAGGGGGGAGTTACCGGAAGCTTTCAGCACTCTACCCGGACACAGCGTATATACGCTATAAAGAGGGGCAGAGCTTGGGAATTAACCCCTTTGACATTAAAGGTATTTCAGAACTCACAACCAGTAAGATTGAGGTACTGACAACCTATGTCTTTAAGCATTACATTTACGAAAGGTTGCCTAGTGCGGAGGAAGCGGTATCGATGCGTAAAATCATCACCTGCTATTATTCAACAATAGAAGGGGGCTATTCATTTCCTGACTTTGTAGAATTTGTAGAGACATACAGGGAAACACTTCTTTCAACTTTAGAGATTAAAGAAGAATTCTTCAATATTGACCAATTTCTGCATAACTGTAAAGAATACGTTGAGGGAGGGGTTTATGCACACCTGTATAACTCTGAAAAACAGATAGCGAATTTAAGCGGTAAACGTATGGTTATTTTTGAACTCGATGAGCTGAAGGACAATGAAAAGCTATTGACCATCATGCTCCACCTGATTTCTGACACCATCCAAAATAAGATATGGAAAGATAAGAGCACACAAGGCGTCGTATTTTTTGATGAGTTTGCCAAGATGCTAAAATTTCCATCAGTTTTTAGTTCTGTTGAATATTACTCACAGGCCATTAGAAAGCAGGAAAGTGCATTGGGATTGGTTCTGCAGACACCCAACCAATTGCCGGACACACCTGGCGCCAAGTCTATCATTGAAAATACCCAAATCCTTTATGTACTGAACAATACCAAAGGTTACGCTCCTGTTGTTGACCGCTTTTCTTTAAGTGAGCATGAACACAACCAGTTAAAGAGCATGCGTAATAACTTTAATGGTAAGGTTCGCTATTCTGAATTTATGCTCAAACGTGGCGCAAACTCTCATATATACCGTCTGGAACTTCCCCAAGAGGTGTTTTATGCCTATCAGACAGATGGGGCAGAGTATGAGGAAATCATGCAGCTTTATGAGCAAAAAGGGAGTATGGAAACGGCCATCAATCTTTATATGAAACGACAAATCTGATATTATGAAAAATCTTTTAACCCCCTTACTACTAATCTTTACTTTACTGTCAACAAAAGCTCAACTCCCGGTTACGGATGTGGGCCTGAATACCTTAATGACTCAACAAACGACCTTAAGGGCTTCGGCCAATGTGACCATTGGCAAGCAACTGTTGGAATCTTCGGCACAGACAGCACAATTAACCAACACCTATAAGTTGATGAAAGATGCCCATGATAAACTGAAAAAGATTTCATCATTCATCACTAAGTTTTCAACTGTCGCTCACATCCTGCAAAGTCAAAAATACCAATACAACCGCATTAAGGGGGCTTTGGAGAGGTTCTCAGAGAGCAAATACGTAACGGCAAAAGATTTAAGGGTGTTGCAACATTGTTCTTCAAGGTTTCTGAAAAACACCAATGAACTGATTGGTATTGCCAACAGCATTGTGACCCCAGGTAAAACAGAAATGAACGATGGCGAACGGATTAATCTGCTAATAAGGATAAGTGAAAAACTGGACAGGGAAGGAAGTGCTCTTGATTATGCCATTCGCAACCTGGAAGAAATAGAAGACCAACGGGCAGCAATGGCCAACGCTCAGAATGTTTTAAAAGAGGTGTTTACCGGAAACTAAGAACTATGCTTAACTTACAGGAAATAACCGAGGTATATAATGAAATGTTCGACATTAAATGGGTCGGGACGTTCATTGTTGCTGGCAAAATACTTGGGTCTGCAATAATTGGTTTTTCACTATATGCAAGGATATTTAAAAATTTTGGCCGGTTTGAACAACTATTGGTCAAAGACAAAGAGGACACTTCTTTGCCTTATACCCTTATCAGGGGGCTTATACTCATTGGACTTATCAGTCTTTCAACTGAAATTTTCACAATGGCAGACAAGTTATTTACAGCCATTGAAAATGAGTTTGTAACGGAATATGTTGAAAGCTTTGACCTCATGGAATTTGCAACTGACCCTTACGAAGAACAGCGGGAAGAGGAAGAAACAGAGATGTCAATCTTTAACATGGAAAAGCTCTTGAGCATTATAGCTGGTAAAGTATCTAAAGTAATGTCGGGAAGTTGGTTGATTGGAGGCATTTTTAGCCTCATTCTGTATTTAGTAGACGGTATTATCTATGGCATCTTTCTCAGCGAACGTTTTTTTATACTGGGTTTGTTAAAACTATTTGCGCCGATAATATTAGCACTAAGCATATTCGAAAAATTCAGGGATTTCTTGTACAACCTTGCCAAAGTTGCCTTGCGTTGGTACTTGGTTATCATTCCATTTTTTGGTGTTAATATTTTCTGTAGTATGATAATCCGTAACATGCCGGAGGCTATGGAACGCATAGCGGGGGAAGCCGGGGGTGAAATCCTGTTTAATGCCACCCGGACGGTTTTTTATCTCTTTTTAATCATTATCAAATTCAAGCTCTACACACGGAGCAAAAATGTAATGAAAGAAATTATCCAGTAATGAGTACAGAAAACAACATCTATAAAGCTTTAAGGCGTAACCGGGCTATTACAGTTGGCGCTGTAGTTCTGGCATTGGTAACGGTAATAGCGTCGTTTGTTTTTGCTTTCAGCGTCTATGTATATCAAATGAACCATGCACTTACACTCGACAAAAACGGGGATGTTTTACCATTAAGGTATATTGATATAAACGATGCTTTAAAAATAAGGGCTTCACACCATGTTGAGATGTTTCATAACTACTTCTACAGCTATGATAAATCATCATTCGAGACACGTATTGAAAAAGCCTTATGGCTGGCCGATGAATCTGTAGAAAACATTTACCTGATGCTGCAAAACGAAAATTGGTTTGAGCAGGTGATACGCTTCAACCTTGTTCAGGAAATCGAAATCAAACCTGGCAATATATTGATTGAAGGCAATAAGCTGCCATTCACTTTTAAAGCTTCATCAATTATCCAGGTTAAGCAACTCGGCCAGGTAAAAACTTATCAGCTTGAAACAAGTGGTGTTATCACGAATGTTCATGCCAACTACCCTTTAAACCCGCACGGCTTATTGATTACGGAGTATCAGGAGAATAGTAAAATTGAATTAGACGATGAATAAAGATGCCAAGATAAAAATGATTGTCACAGCGGTTCTCTTATCCGTTGTCATGTTTATGGTTATTTATAGCATGCTTGTTTTTGGTGGTGAGAGTGAAAGTAAAGGCCAGGAACGAGCTTCCTTTGCTGCTCCAAAACTTGAACGAAAACAATACGACTATAACCGCCGTATTGATATGGTCAATGCCAAAATATTTATTCCTGAGAATCAGGAAAAGAAAAAGTTGGACTTCAAGACAGATACAGAAAATGATTTGCAAAATCCATTTTTAACAGAGCTTGGTCATAAACCAGCTGTAGAACCAACAAGCAAAACGCCTGTTAAAATTAAAACAACACACTATCAGGCTGAGCCTGTCAAAATACCAAAAGCAGAACCGGGACTACAGGAACCAGTACAGCAGGAGCCCCTTAGAAGAAGAAAACAACGGCATTTGTCATCTACTGATGCCAATACCTCTATTTCTTCTTTAAGAGCGTCAAGCTCAATACCCTGCAAAATATATGGCGACCACCGTATAACCAACAATTCAAAGATACGTGCACGTATCACAAAAGATGTGGTTGTTAATGATGTTCCAATAAAACGAAACACCATTATAACAGGTATCGCCCAACTGACAAGTACTAAGGTAAAAATACGCTTCGAGACCATTCAATACAATAACCGGACTATCCCGGCCAATATGAAAGCCTATGGTCGTGATGGGCTGGAAGGTATTTACATAGAAGGGGGCATCCAGAATGATGTCAAAAAAGATGTCTATGATGAACTTATTGATGCAGGCATTACTGGCACGGTAGACCATATCCCGCTTGTCGGCAGTATTGTTAAATCAACTACTAAGAAGCAGAATAAAACTGTTTATGTAGAAATTCCAAACGATTATACCATATACCTAAAGCAATGAGAAAGATAATTGTTATAGTTGGGCTGGTAATATTAACGCACATATTAGAAGCTCAGAATTTACAAACCATACAGGTATCAGAGGTAAAAGTGGTAAACCTTTACTTTAAGGAAAATGTAGAAAAAGTTATTCCAGGCTTCCCGGATGATTTTGATGTGAGTTATCAGGGACAAATTGTTGAAATAACTTCTCTTGGTACATTTGATTATGAAACCAACTTGACTGTTACGACGGCCAACGGGATGTATGGCTTTAATGTTATTTACAAAGAAAAACCTGATAGCCTTTACCATACTGTCAAAGCGGATAGTAAGGTCATTGTTTTTGATGCCCCTTTAGGTACTCCCAAAACAGAAGTAAAGGCAATTAAGCACCAAACCAATATGGTGGTCAATCAGATTCTGGAAATCGATCACGAAGACTACCTGGACTATAGCGAACAGCAGCTCGTTTATTTTGTATTGAATCAGGCTTATGTAAAAGATGATAAGTTATACTTTCATTTTTCAATCGACAACCGATCTGCCATTGATTACGACATTGACTACATCTCTGTCAAAAACAAATCAACCAAGAACAATACTAAACGAACTGCTAAAGAACAATACGACCTTGAGTATACGCCGCACGCCCTAAATGAAAAAGTTAAGGTTGCTGAAAAGAAATCCTTTGTACTGGAAATTGACAAACTAACACTGGAGAACAAAACAAAAATAGAATTTGGCATCCACGAACTGAATGGGGGCAGGGATGGCATATTCAGCTATACACAAAAAGATTTTAAGAAAATCCAAAAACTCAACTAAAGTTATAAGTGCAAAATTTGCACTTACCACGATGACTAGATTATTAATAACTAAAATAAACTAACATGAAGACTTACACCCTTTTAATTCTAGTACTAATTATTTTCTCTTTATTATTTGTTGGATGCAGTCAAGAAGAAAATATATCAACTACTACAGATAAAGTATTACCCAATTATATCGCAAATAACCTTAGATATTGTGATTCTCATTTAATATTAAATAAAGAATACCATACTATTATTAATTGGGAATACTCAACTGACAACGAAAATAACTGGACTAAAATAAACACTACCTCTGAAACCTATCGACCAGAAAATTTAAGTCAAGCCACTAAATTTAGAGTTGCTCTCAAAAGAAGAATTGCCTATCAGTGGAATTATTATTATTCGAATACAATCACCATAAAGCCAAACAAATGAGAAATATAGGATTATCTTTGCTGCTATTTTTTTTCTCCTATCAAAATATAAAAGCTTCTTGGGAAGAAGGAATTCTGCTAGACAACCAGACAATTTGCTATAATACAAATCCAAATGAATTAGTATTTCATAAATCATACCATACTATTATTAATTGGGAGTACTCAACTGACAACGGTAAT
>DIYS01000154.1 GCA_002429115.1 Saccharicrinis sp. UBA6048
TATTACTACTGATGCGTTAAAAGTTTTCACTAAATAAATTTAATTGTTCTTTGACATCTTGATTGATTTGATATTCTGTAAGCAGCTCTCTTATTGGGGTCTTGTCAAAAACAGAAATGCCTAGAATTTGCATGATCTCATATATTGAGAGGTCGCTTTTCAGAGAATGTTTGACTTTAGCAACAAGGAGGTATGTGCAAATTGCTACCCATATATGGATATTGACGGTATTTTCAGAGTGACCCCAAAGTTTTTTAATGATAAGATTCTGTTTTATCCACTTAAAGAAAATCTCTATCTGCCATCGGTTCCGATATAAATGAGCAATTTCAAGAGCTGAAGCTGATGTGTTATTTGTTATAAAGGTTAAGAGGGTTTCTTTTTCATCATCGTAATATTCAACAAGTCTCAATGGCTCTGGGTATAATTTATTGGACTTATATCCATTGAGAATGATTATTTTATCGGCTCTTAAACCTGTGGATTCGTCAATGTTGTAATTGACCTCTGTGACCGAATAATTCATTGTTGTTTTTGCCCTAGTTATGAAAAAGGCTCCCAATTCATTCATACGGTATAATGCTTTAAAATCGACATAAGCCTTATCCATGACGTAAATCGCATTTACTTCGGGAGTAATAATATCAAGTACATTACTATCATGGTATTTGCCATCAGTGATATGGATGTAAGAAGGAATACTTCCCCTTAAATCCAGAAGCGTATGGATTTTTATTGCTCCTCTGGAGTATTTGCCAGGTGCCCAACTGAATAGTCTAAGACTAAGTGAAATTGTTGTCGAATCTAAAGCGAATACTTCATTTTTGATATGCAGATCTGGAATTGAAGAGTCCGCATATAATGGCCGAACCTCTTGGATCAGGTAGTTGCCAAAATCTGCAAAGATTCTTGAGTCCCTGTTCTCGTTAGCCCTTGATAGTGTGGATTGATTCACATATTGCTTTATCCCAAGATGATAAAGTTTATTTCGATGAGCTTTTAAGCATGTACAGATGTCTCGTAACGAATTTCTTGTTGTTAATTGGCCAAAAAACAATTGAATAAACTGATTCCAGCAGTTGAAATCCCTTGTTCGATAATCGCCATTGTATTTTTGCACCAATTTGCCAAACTCATAACGATTTACAAACTGCAGCAGCTGAGCAAAAACATATTTACCAGAATTCATAGCCTTGCTTTAAAAGTGCAAAGCTAAAAGTCAAATCAAATCAAAAAATCAAAGAGCGTTTGTATTGTATTGAAATATAGTTTATTGCAGAATACTTTAAATAATTAACGCATCACTAGTAAAGCAATATCTTAGTTTGAAGGTCATCACCAGCCAAAGCATATACCAGCAGAGAGGTCAATTCGGACTAGGTTTTCTCCGTCATCGATATTGTCTACTCCTGTTTTGTGCGCGACATAAACGCATTAAATAATCAGCGCTGATAATCAATGTATTAGGAATTTAAAATTTGCATTTTGGGTCATGCGGAGCTATTTTAAGGTATGTTTATCCGAAAAAATAGAAACCGAAGTGGGTCTGTTAGTATTCAGATAGTACAGAAGGTAAATCGCTCAAATAAGATCTTAAAGAGCGTTGGCGTAGCTAAAACACCACGCGAAGAAGAACTGCTAACATTACTTGCCAAAACAGAGCTGGAGCGGCTTGAGGGCATGCAAAACCTCTTTGTGGAACATGATGACTTGGTTGTTGACAGTTTTGTAGACAGCATCTCAAACAATCATTTGCAGATTGTCGGTACAGAATTGATTCTTGGGAAAATTTATGAGAAAATTGGCTTCCCAACCAGTGGGTCATGCACGTATTTCAGAAACCTGGTTTTATGTCGGCTTGTCTATCCCGGCAGTAAGTTAAGAACTGTTGATTACTTCAGGCACCATCTAAACATGGAAGTTAGTGTTTATTCGGTTTACAGGTTCCTTGATGAACTTAATAGAGAACTGAAACCGATCATTGAACAGGTATCATTCGAGTATACCAAGAAACTTCTACGGGGAAAGATCGGGGTCGTGTTTTACGATATGACAACCTTGTACTTTGAAGCCTCAGAAGTTGATGACTACCGCATACCCGGCTTCTCGAAGGATGGAAAACATCAGCAACCTCAAATTATGATTGGCCTGCTGGTAAGTTCACAAGGTTTCCCAATCGGATATAGGATATTTGAAGGAAACACGTCTGAGACAAAGACCCTGATACCAGTCCTTGAGGCTTTTCAAAAGAAATTTAATATGGATAAGCCGGTTATTGTGGCTGATGCGGCACTGCTTTCCCAAAAGAACATCGATGCATTAAACGCCCACGGTTACAAGTATATTCTTGGAGGAAGGGTCAAGAATGAAACCGAGGCAATAAAAGCAAAAATTATCCGACAGAAAATTGAAGAGGGCAAACCCATAGAAATCAAAAGCAAGAACGGAAGGCTTATCGTCAGTTACTCGTCCAAACGGGCACACAATGATAACAAGAACCGGGAAAAAGGATTGGTACGGCTAGAGAAGAGAGTCAAGAGCGGAAAATTATCCAAGGAGCATATCAATAACAGGGGATACAATAAGTACCTCAAACTATCAGGGGAAGTTAACATCTCAATCGACTACAATAAATATAAGGCGGATGCTGTCTGGGATGGACTGAAAGGTTATGTGACCAACACAAGCCTATCCAGAAATAAGGTCATCGAGAATTACAGTCAACTATGGAAAGTAGAAAAGGCTTTTAGGATCTCAAAAACGGATCTGAGGATTCGTCCTGTGTATCATAGATTAAAACGACGCATTGAAGCTCACATATGTATATGTTTTGCTGCATACTCAATTTATAAGGAGTTGGAGCGCTTGCTAAAGTACAATGCTATAAAACTGTCACCCGAGAAAGCAATTGATGAGATAAAGGAAATTAGGCAACTTAAATATGTATTACCAAAATCCCATGCAGTAAAAAACAAAATCCTACAGCCAAACGAAAGCCAATCAGCATTGCTAAACATGAAAATCTAAATGTGGGTCATGCATTGCACAAAACAGGAATTCGGACTAGGTTTTCTCCGTCATCGATATTGTCTACTATAATTGTCTCTGAATAATTACCATCACTGAGGGTGAATTTAGTAACAATGCCAGACATAATGGAGGCTTCCAAAAACAGGCCAAGATTACCATTTAGTGAAATATTATAACCGGCCTTAATATTATAACCGGTGGTTTTGCCTTTTATTGTAATAAGCTTATCGGTCTCTTTGAGGTCTTTATAGTTAATAAAACCATAACTAATCCCAACGTATAAGTGATTTTTTTGAGTTGCATTATAGAGGCGAGCTGTTGCACTTGGGCCAATATATAGAACAGTAATGTCGTCTTTATAATTTATAGGGTTGTATCCGGTGCTCAATGTAGTTCTGATCATTGTAGAATTACTGGATGTAAACCTATTAAAGTTCATGCCAACACCAATATATTCGCTCAAAAAGTAAGTAGCATCCAGACCAATATTTAAGCCATTCCGTAAGTTTTTTATATGATCGATTAATTCTTTTGGAACGCTGGAGTGAATTGGTGCAAACTGGTGTCCAACTCCTGTGCGGAAAGCAAATCTGAACTGCTCGTAATTTTTATAGTCATCTGGGATTTCAGCAAATTCGTAAAAATTCTTATTCTGTCTCTTTAGGCTATCTAGTGATAGTTTGGTGTTGAAAACTTGATTGTTTGAGTAGTAACTGTAATGTATATGTCCGTTTTTTTGATTTCTAATCGTACAATGAATAGAATCGTTGTTGGTTTTTACAATCAAATCTTGTCCTTTAACAAGGATTGGGAGAAGTATTAGGGTTACTATAAAAAATGAAAGTCTCATCTTATCATTATAGCTTAGTCGTAAATGGAAATTATTGTCAACCTTGGTTTTTGTTAGAATATCTTCTTTTTAGATTTAAAACTAAAAGGAGAACTGATAAAAACAGAAAGATTACCTGCCCAGTCAAGTATCCGTAACCATATTCAGTTAATCTTGTCAAGTCAATAATTAATACTTTTAAAACTTTATATGTGAAAAATACACTTGAAAATACTAATGCGGTTGTAAATAGGTTTTTCATAGTAAAATGATAAAAGTAGCAGGTGTGCACCTGCTACTATAAAATATTATTTTTTAACTGTTGTTGTTGTTGGTGTGTAAATACCAAAAGTAATGGCAGAAACTAAACCGTTAACAAATGTTTGTCGAGTTGTAACTTCATAGTTTTCATTGTCACCAGCCATTTTTTTAGAGTCTGAAACTCCAACCGGAGCTAAACCAAAGATTACATAGTGGTTCCATTCTGTTACCTCTTTGTTTCCTTGAGCGCCATCACCAACAACGCTGGTGTAAGTGTAACAAGAAGAAAGCATAGTTGTGCACAAGAATGCAACACCCGACAATTTTAAAATACTTTTTTTCATTAGTTAATTATAAAAAACTCCTACTCATTTGGCTTTTCGGTTTCGCCTCGTTTTTGATGGTTTCTGAACTCCATTATTGCAATGGTAAAAATATAATAAATTGATATAATATTATACCTAAGTAACAATAAACTGCAATTTGGAGTTGATTATTTTATTTACAATAAATCTTTACCTTATTTTTAATATTGTCTGTAAGAGTGCTGACAAGTAAAAAGCTGTCTTAAATGAAATTCGTATATTATTTCTTATAAGTGCATAAAAAAAAGAGAGCTTAAGTAGCTCTCTTTTTATTTTATCTATATCTAATTGCTATTCGTGCAAATCTTCAAACTCAACACTTGTATATTCAGCTGTTGTTTCTCCGACCAACTCGTTCACATCGCAATTTTTATTTTTCTTAATGTAATCTATGGTTTCTTGCAATCCATCAATGAATTTGTCGAAATCTTCTTTGTACAAGAATACTTTGTGTTTTTCAAAATGGTATTTACCATCCTGGTCAAAACGTTTCTTGCTTTCAGTGATTGTCAGGTAGTAGTCATTCTTTCTTGTTGCTTTAACATCAAAAAAGTAGGTTCTTTTACCCGCTCTAATTGCTTTTGAAAAGATTTCATCTCTGTCATTCTTTTCAAATCCATCATTTTTTTCAAATCCTTCCATCGTTTTCTTTATTGTTTTGGAAACAGCTTGTAGGCTCAAAAATGGTAATTATTTCGGTATTAACCAATCTTTTTTTTGCAATTTTTTGAGGTTTTTTAAATAATTATACAAGCTCAGAAGGGTGGTAACGCCTGTCTGTTAATGCTAAATAAAAGCAGGTCAATGAATTGTTGTATTTTTTATTAATAAACATATTTTAACAGTTATAAGTGATGTATCACCTAGAGATGCTTTATATAACAGTGTACTTTAGTTAGTAATTAGATTTTATAGTATTGAGTTTTAAAACAATTTCGAATACTGGGTAATTATCTCAATAGTTTCATGATGTAATTGTCTTGATGCAATTAAAAAAAAAGCTATTTTTGCACCATTACTAATAGTAGAAAAAGTTCTTATAAGGATGTTAAGCAGAAGATTGTTAAGAGTTAAAGTTGTGCAGATGGTTTATGCACATTGCCAAAAAGGTGAGGTGTCTATTCAACAGACTGAGAAAGAGTTGTTTCATAGCATAACGAAATCTCATGAGATGTACCACTCGTTCTTGTTATTATTGTTGGAATTGAAGAATTTCGCAGAAAACAGAATTGAGTTAAGAAAACAAAAGAAGCGTCCTACAGAAGAAGACCTAAATCCTAATTTACGTTTTGTTGATAATGCGTTTCTGGTACAATTGTCTGAAAATGATTCATTGCTGAGCTACAATTCAAGAAATGGTACGCCTTGGACTGATCAGCCGGAAACTATCAAAGCATTATTTGCATTAATTACAGAATCAGATATGTACAAAGAGTACATGGATACTGAGGCTGGAGATTATGATTTAGATAAGCGTTTTGTAGCCAAATTGCTCGAGAAAGTGATCGCACCATTTGAAAATCTATATAGTTTCTTTGAAGAAAAAAGCGTTTACTGGAATGATGAAATTGAGTTCGTTATTTCAATGACCGTTAAAACCATCAAAGGCTTTTCAAATGAAAATGGAGCTGAAGAAGCCCTGTTGCCAGAGTTTAAAGATGAAGAAGATCTTGATTTTGTCAAGCGTCTGTATCGAAAAGCAATGGTCAACAAAGAGGATAATATGAAACTCATCAAGCAGTTTACTAAAAACTGGGATTTTGATCGTGTTGCTTTTCTTGATGTGGTATTGATGCAAGTAGCTATTGCAGAGATAACTGAGTTTAAAAATATTCCGATTAATGTATCACTTAACGAGTACATAGAGATTGCAAAATTCTACTCAACAAATAAGAGTGGTACGTTTATAAATGGTGTTCTTGATAAAATCAGTGAGCATTTAATTGAAGAGAAAGTAATTAATAAGCCAGGTAAAGCATAAGTGGTGTTGAGATGATTAGATTATTACTAATCGCAATGGTGTCACTTTTATTTGTGGCTTGCAACAATAAGGGGACTCATAAAAAAGATGCTAATCGGGTTAAAGGAAAACTGAAATTTACTGAGCGATCATATAATTTCAAGCAGCTGAAACATGGCGACGTAGTCGGTCATCGAGTTAAAGTGATTAATGAGGGTGTGGCACCGGTTGTCATTCAGAAGGTTGAAAATTTTTGTGGTTGCACAGAGGTGAAATATACCAGGAAACCTATTGAAGCTAAAGATACAGTGTATTTAGAGGTCATTCTTGATACAAAAGGATATCGTGGAAGACAGGTAAAACGTATTGAAATCACAGCGAACGATTCGATTGGTACGCATGAGTTTCTGGTTTGGGCAGAAATAAAATAATTTAAAATATTAACTTATTTACTATGAATTTACTAAATGTATTATTAAGCATGCCACCACAGGCAGCTGAAGGTGGAAATCCACTAATGAGTTTTCTTCCATTTGTTTTAATAATTGTTGTTTTCTATTTCTTTATGATTCGTCCGCAAATGAA
>DIYS01000010.1 GCA_002429115.1 Saccharicrinis sp. UBA6048
CATTCGTTCACTGAGCGAAGTCGAAGTGATTTCTATTGAATCTGCAATAGTGAAATTTCATCTCGACTGCGCTCGATGAGCGAATTTAGTTTTTGTTTACCTGCTTTATACATACTTCCCTTTCAGCCGGATAAAGGTAAATAATATACCAATGGCCAGTAAATAAGAAACCAATACAGGCATTCCGAAGGCAGAAGGCAGCGTTCCAATAATCAGAGCAACACTACCAACCAAAATTGCGTATGGCATTTGAGTACGCACGTGGTAGATGTGATTGCACGAGCAGGCTAATGAACTAAGAATGGTGGTGTCTGATATTGGTGAGCAATGATCTCCTAAAACAGATCCCGCTAACACACACGAAACTGCATTGAAAAACAACGGAAGAATTGCCTCAGTTTCTAATCCTGATTCAATACCAATTTTCCATATAGCAGGGAGGATGAGGGGATAAATAATAGCCATGGTTCCCCAGCTAGAGCCTGTACTGAATGCAATTACAGCTGCAAAAATAAATGTAAGCGCAGGTATGAAATGTGGACTCAACTGGATGGTAGTAAGAACATATGTAAGAAATTCGGCAGTGTGTAGATGATCGGTTAACAGAGCCAACGACCATGCAAGCGATAGGATCAGGATGGCATGAAACATCGTTTTAAAACCATTGATTAAGCCTTCGATACTTTCCTTAAACGTCAGAATGCGCTGATAACTTGTGAGTACAATGGCAATAAACACACTTGCCAGCGACGACCATATAAGTGCATTAAATACGTCTGCATCACCAATGGTCTGTGATAATTTTGTGGTAAAACCAATGGAGTAGTCTGACCATAAATTAGGATCCCATCCGGTATAGATCAATCCGGCAATAGTGCCAAGCACAACGGTCAATACCGGAATGGCAGCATTGTACCAACGCGGTTTCACATCTTCCGGCACTTCCAGTTCCTTTAGTATTTGGGGTGAGCGTTTTTGCGGTTGAGCCGATTCAATATTGGATTGGATCATCTGTCGTTCGGCTTTTAACATGGGGCCAAAATCTCGTTTTTGCCAGATGAGCATGGGGACAAAAAGTAATGTCAAAATGGGATAAAAAGAATATTTAAGCGATTGAAGGAAAACTGCATAAGCAGAAATATCCAGACCTACTTCACTAATGCCTTGCTGAATATAGCTAAGCTCAGCACCAATCCAGGTGGTAATAAACGCAATGGCTGCAATTGGCGCTGATGTTGAATCCACTAGGTAAGCTAATTTCTCGCGCGATATCTTGAGCTTGTCGGTTACCGGGCGCATCGTATTACCAACAACAAGCGTATTGGCATAATCATCGAAAAAGATGATGAGTCCCATCAAATAGGTAATCATCTGTCCCGAGCGTCTGTTATTAGCATATCTAGAAAGAATATTTACAATGCCTTTCATCCCGCCATTTAAAGAAATCAATGTCACCATACCGCCTATTAGCATACAGAAAATGATGATCGATATATGCTCGTGGCTTAATAAGGCCTGCATCAGATAGGTGTCAATAATAGCAAATGTGCCTTTGAAAATCGCGATGAAAAAATTGACTCCGGCATATTTAAAAATCACGGTTGTACCAAATAACATACCTACAAATAAGGATGAAAAGACTTCTTTGGTGATGAGTGCCATAAGAATGGCAATAAGTGGAGGCAGGATGGATAACCAAAGTGGAATTGGATTGATCTGCTTGGTTTCAATTTTATGCGGATGAATAACTTGTATTTCTGTAGGTTCGTTAAATGTATATTCGCAGAATAGACCATTAGCATCTTCAAGCAACTCTTTTTTTGTACCGTTTATTAGAAGTATTGGATGAAAAATCTTTTCGTTTTCTGGCGTTGAGATGCGTATGGTGGTCGATACATTTTTCATTATTGCCGGAGGAAGCTCAATTGTATCGGCATAGGTAATTTGCACACAAAATTGGAGACAGATAATAAACAGCAGGCGGTTTTTCATAGCTTGGTTCTTTATGTCTTGTGAAGATATTTAAATACTTTCAAATGGAACAGCGCTTGATAGCTTTTATCAATTAAGAGATAAAAATGTCTTTAAACTATTGTGACTTGCCTTATAATGTACTAAATTAAAGTTCAATAGGGAAAATGAAGAATCTATAGGGTGTTAGTTTTTTGGTGAATGGCAGATTTTAATGGAGGAAAAATCTGAACTTTAATTGACACACCTGAATTTTAATTATTACATTTAGATTAATTACATGAGGTAAATGAAGAGTTTAGATTTTAACATATTTAAAACGCAGCCGCCTAAATTAAGTCCAGCCAAAGGTCGGATACTTATTGCCGAGCCTTTTTTGCAAGGGCCTTACTTTAATCGCTCAATAGTATTCTTGACAGAGCATGGTGAAGAAGGTGCGGTGGGTTTTGTACTAAATAAATCATCCGATTTATATCCGGATGAGGTGATTGAAGATCTGTTTAATTTTAAGGGAGAACTTTACGTTGGTGGTCCTGTTTCATCCAATACATTACATTTTATTCACACTTTGGGTGAGAATGTTCCAGGATCGATAAAAATCACAGATACCCTATATTGGGGTGGCGATTTTGAGGTGATTAAGGATTTGGTCAATTCAGGCGTTGCCGATTATAAACAGGTTAAGTTTTTTGCAGGTTACTCGGGTTGGTCACCTGGTCAACTGGAAGGGGAGATTGAAGAGAACTCATGGATAGTTGCAGAAGCTGATGAAGCCATGATCATGGATGATGATATTGACCATATTTGGCAGCAGGCAATGGAAAGCTTAGGAGCTGAATTTAAAGCCTGGACGAATTTTCCTGAGAATCCTTCATATAATTAGCAAGATCTTCATTAAGCAATCGATTTATTTCTTTTACTTTTTTGCAGTAAAAGCGTTTGTATTTTAGGCCTACAACCCACTGAATACCCTGAATGGCATTGGTCAGGAAAATTTCATCCGCTTCGACAAGTGAGTTGTAATTCGTACCTCCGATTTCCTGAATGTATATTTGATTCTCTTTAAGTATTCGTATGACCTGTTTGCGCATAATGCCATCCACACATCCGGCAGATCGATAAGGAGTATAAATCACGTTACCTTTTATCCAAAATAAGTTGGATGCCAGGCCTTCAATAATTTCGTTGTTGAGGTTGGTAATTAACACATCATCTTTACCTTGTTCTTTTTTATAAAGCCCTGCCAGAACAAACAACAGTGATGATGCTGTTTTAAATTGCCCAATGCGGCTCATTGACTTTTGTTCATCCTCAAAAATATCAACCAATAAACCTTTAGGATTTAATTCGTAACCGTTAGTGCTTAACGCAGATGCTTCAATCAAATAGTTGATTTTATTATCTGTCGGTGTATATAATCCGCCATCTGCCCGATAGATCGTAAGGCGAACGCGTACATCTCCATAAAAGCGGTTTTTTTGAATTAATTCGCCTATTTGCTGTTCGAGTACACCCAATGGTGGTAAAGATTGAATATTCATCTTTAAAGCACTCAAACCATTTAGTATTCGTTGGTAGTGATCTTTAAAATAGGCAGGTTTAGTGCCAATGCACCGGATGGTTTCAAACAAGGCATCGCCATAACGAAATGCCCTGTTGGAAGCTTTAAGTACCGGATGATCGGCCATGTATTTTATCCCATTAATTGATATGTAATGCGGGTTTTGCACTATCCGATAATTTTATCGCAAACAGGTAAAATAGATGTGTTTTTTTCAATTTTGAAGCATTGCTTTAGTCCGGCGGCATTACCAGCCTCGATGTCTCTATCAGAATCACCAATCAGATACGACTCCTTAGCACTAATATCGTGCTCATCAATGGCCTGTAAGATCATCCCCGGTTTTGGTTTCCGGCAATCACATTCTTCCACATCGCTGTGGTGTGGACAGTAATAAATGTCAGCAATTCGGATATCGTTATCGAACATTAGTTGTAGGAAGTGACCATGAATCTTTTCCACATCATCTTCGGTGTATTCACCTTTTGCTACGCCACCCTGATTCGTGATGACAATTAATTTGTAGCCCGCATTATGTAATTGCTTAAGCCCCTCAATAATGCCTGTGTTTAGCTTAAAATCTTTTGTCCGATAAATATAATAGTGACCTTCGTCGTTGTTAATAACGCCATCGCGATCGATAAAAACTGCTTTATTACTCATAGCCTAAAATATTGAAATTAATTCATTGAAGAATCGTGATAATAATGATGGATTCAGCAAAATTGGGAAAATAAATCCATAAACGGCACCCCAAAAGTGCGCATCATGACCAATGTTATCTATATTCTTTTTACTCATGTATCTCGAATAAACGAGATATAGTATTCCAAAAACATATGCAGGCATAATTGGTTTGGGAATAAAAAAGAAACTGTATTTCGTTAATGGTTCGAATAGTATATTAGCAAAAACTACAGCTGAAACTGCACCTGATGCACCAATTGCATTGTAATTATAGTTATCCTTTTCTTTGAAAAATGATCTTACGCTGGAGACAAAAAGTGCACTTACAAAAAAAAGAATAAAAAGAATATTACTATTTATTGGAATTGATATTTTGAAATTATATATGACTGAATCACCAAAGAAATAAAGAACATACATATTTACAAATAGATGTACCCAATCGGCATGAAAGAAGCCATGACTAATCCACCTGACATACTCATTTCGATTTTTAATTTGCCAGGCATTAAATTGGTAACGATATAGTAGCTCTGGCTGACTAAAGCCCGCAATGCTTATTAAGCTGATAACTATTATAATGATGATTGAAATGTCCATATGATAAGTGAAAAGTTAATAAATAAGAGTGAAAAGTGATTTGCTAAACGAGTTTATTTTTGCTTAAACTTTTAGTTCTTCACTATTCATTATTACTTTATTTTTAGTGCATTATTTTAAAAACCAGTTCTTTTAATAGCTCACCACTTTCGGTGGTTGAACTGTCAAATCCTTTCGATTTCATATCGTACTCCCTGATCAGACTAATGATTTGAACCACCTTACGGGCAGGATATTTACGGGCTCCGGAAATGTAATTCTTCACCAAAAAGGGATGTACTTTAAGAACACTGGCCAGGTTTCTTTCCGATTTATCTTGTGTGTAATAAATCATCAAGAGCTTTTGAAAACATCCAAACAGAGTAACTGTAGTCATCTGTATCGGATAGGCCTTAGGGTTTTTTCCAAACGCTAATACTATTTTATTTGCTTTATTAATGTTCTTTGAAAGAATGGCATCCTGAAGTTCAAAATTATTATAGTCCTTACTAATGCCAATGTTTTTTTCTATATGAGCCGGGTTAATTTGCTTCACATCTTTGCCAATGGCCAGTTCAAGCTTATCCAGCTCATGAGCAATTTTCGAGAGATCACTTCCTAAAAACTCGGTGAGTAACGCAGAAGCTTTAGGTTCGATCGTTTTCCCTTTATTTTGCAGGTACGAAGTAATCCATTGAGGCACCTGGTTGTCATACAGTTTTTTGGCTTCATAGAGCACTCCGTTCTGCGCAACGGCTTTGTAGAATTTTTTACGTTTATCGAGCGTCTTATAACGGTAATTTATAACCAAAATTGTTGATTTTAGAGGGTTTTTAGCATATACCTCAAGGTCTTCAATCTTCGCAATATTCTGTGCTTCTTTAACAACAATCACCTGGTGTTGCGACATCATTGGAAAACGACGTGCCGCATGAATTATTTCTGTTGTATCAACATCTTTCCCATAAAGAATGGTCTGGTTAAATCCTTTTTCTTCCTCGGTTAATACATTATTGACGATGTAATTGGTTATCTGATCGATAAAATACCCCTCGTCACCCATTAAAAAATAAATGGGACGATATACTTTTTGTTTTAACTCTTGTAGTATTTGCTCAAATGTCATTCTAAAAGTTTGTTAGTTTAGCAGGCAGTAGGCAGAAGTTTATTTAATTGTTCCGGATACAAACCTTGCAAACCAAAATACAGTCATATTTTGAAACTGATGGATATGAATGTAATCTAAATATCTAAAATTCTAATTGTCTTCGATTATTAGCTTTCAAATTTCAGGTGTTTAACCGATTTGCCACCGTTCATAATTGTTGAAAGAGCTTTGACTCCCAGTTGAATGTGCAATTCAACATAGTTTTCAGTAACAATTTGATCACTCAATGATGTTTTAACACCTGTTGAAATCATTGGCTGGTCAGAAACCAACAGCAAAGCACCCGTTGGAATATGATTATAAAAACCGACCGTAAAAATAGTCGCTGTTTCCATATCAATGGCCATAGCACGTGTTTTTTCCAGATATTTTTTGAAGCGCGCATCGTATTCCCAAACACGCTTATTGGTTGTAAATACGGTGCCTGTCCAATAATCCAGCTCACTATCGCGGATGGCACTTGAAACGGCTCTTTGCAAACTAAAGGCAGGTAAGGCCGGAATTTCCGGTGGTAAATAATCGTCGGACGTACCATCACTTCGGATGGCTGCAATTGGCAATACAAAATCACCCAGTTTATTTTTCCTCTTTAGCCCGCCGCATTTTCCCAGAAATAACACCGCCTTAGGGTTGATGGCACTTAATAAGTCCATAACTGTTGCTGCATTAGGGCTTCCCATTCCAAAGTTGATAATGGTTATACCATTGGCACTGCAATTTGGCATATTGCCATCTTTACCAAGAATAGGGGCATTGTACCACTCGGCAAAAAGCTCAACGTAATGATTGAAATTTGTTAAAAGAATGTATGGCGTAAATTCCTCCAGCTTTCGACCTGTGTAGCGTGGAAGCCAGTTGTCAACAATTTCTTTTTTAGTCTTCATGGAAATACAATTGAGGTTAGAGCTTTGTGAACTGATACTATAAGAATCATTGGTCTTAAATATTGTTGCTAAGGTAACTTTTTCTGATGAAATTGATTTATTTTGCGCTCAAAATCGGATGCATGCAAAAGCTTAATCTACCCCAGGTATCGTTTAGAATCAAACAATCAGGTGATAAATACCAGGTCTTTGATGAGGTGCGAAAGAAGTTCGTAGCACTAACGCCTGAGGAGTGGGTTCGACAGCATTTTATTCACTTTCTTATTAATCAGCAAAAGTTTTCGGCTGGCTTAATGGCCGTTGAAATGTTGGTAAAGATTAATGGATTGAGCCAGCGAGCCGACATAGTATTGTACAATAAGCAGGGTAAACCGTCGGTAATTATCGAATGTAAAGCGCCTGAAGTAAAAGTGACAAGGGCGGTTTTTAACCAGGCGGCACGTTACAATACCAGGCTTAATGTAGACTACTTGGTTGTCACCAATGGTTTGCAGCATTATTGTGCCCGTTTAATTGACCAGGAAGGCAATTATGAGATGCTAAAAACAATTCCAACAGCTGAGGAGGTATATGTTTGATCAGCTCATTTTTTGGTAAAAATGCTCATCAATAAATCCATCCTTGGTTTTTCGCCAAGCTCTTTTAATGCCAATCAGTTCAAAACCGCATTTTTCAAATAAGCTCAAGCTGGCTTTGTTGGAGGCTGAGATGTTGGCGTAAAGCTGTTTTAGCCCAAGAGTATTGAAGCAATAAGCGATAAACATTTCGAGTGCTTCCGATGCATAGCCCATTCGTCTGTAATTCTGATGAATAACAACTCCAACACCACCGCGCTGATGAAATGGGTCGAAATCATAGAGATCAATCATACCAATTATATCATCAGAACCATCAAATTGGATGATCAAACGCAGTTGCTTGGTCTGATAAATATCCAACTGAGCATGTTCAATATACTTTACAAGTTGCTGCTTAGAAAAAGGGGTGAGCGTATTGCTCACCTCCCATATTTCCATATTATTTTCCCACTGGTAAAGAATATCTATATCCTCAGGTTCGAGGGCTCGTAAAATAAGCTCACCAGTCTTCATTATTTATCTTCTGATTGTTCTGTCATACGATCGTAGTGCCTGATGTCACGCACAAAACTATCTTCCCATAATCCGGTTTTAAGCACTTTGTCTTTGGCTTTAAGTGAGGCTTTATAGCCTTTAAACACACCGTATGAATACCTGTAAAATCCATCTGTACATTTGTATTCTCTGATTAAGTTCTGCTCCAGATCTTTGAAAACATCGTATGAGCTAACCGGAAATTTAAGTGATAATATTTGAACCGTATAGCATGGGATACCATCCGAAGGATCACAATCACCGATCATTGTGCTGGCAACTTGCTCGTTTACTTTTTTAGATTCTGCTATAGTTTCAGCATCAACAACCATCATAACATCATCCAGGTTACTTGCCTGACTTATATTTTTATAGGTGGCATCACGCGTTACCTCTATGGTCTTCTTTTGAGATTCATAGCCAATGCCAGTGAATTCAATATCATAACTATGATCTGTTTCCAATATCAAAATATACTTACCCGTACCCGGATGAGGACGATAACGACCAACAGGCTCAGTTTCTCCCTGACGAGTAACAATGATTTCGACATTTTCTATCAGAGCATCATTGGCAGCATCAACACAACCTTTGTAAACAGCCAAGCGGTGTAATTCAGGTTCTTCATATTCAATCAGGTATATATCCGATCCACCCAGGTTGTCATCGTATCGGGCAGAGGCATAATAGGCAATGTTTGGTGTAGTGGTTGGTACAAAAAAGAAATCATCATCCGGTGTGTTAATCGGATAGCCCATATTTTGAACGACGCCCCAGCTACCATCATCTTCCATTATTGAATAGAAAATATCCAGTTGCCCCATTGAATTGTGTCCTTCTGAACTGAAGTACATGATCTTACCATTCGGGTGAAGCATTGGCGTTTCTTCATCGTATGGCGTGTTAAAGGCTTTCATATTTTCGGCTTTACCCCATTCTCCATTCGGCAAGCGTCGAACTCTATAAATATCATATCCACCCATGCCTCCTGGTCGGTTGCTGGTAAAGTACATTGTTTGCTTATCAACCGATGAGGTAACATGTGTATCATCGTATTTAGAGTTAATAGGGCTCTCCATCTTAATAGGTTCGGCCCATGTTTCTCCATCAAAATAGCTGATGTATATGTTGGCTCCATCTACATCGTTCCGGTAAATGGATAACTCTGTAGCCTGAGCAGAAAGACCAACACCCGCTTCGTGTCCATGCTTTTTGAACATGGCCTTCATTGATTTGGCCTTTTTCCAGCCAGTCTCAAGTTTAGTTGATTGATAGATGCGTTCTGCATACTGTCCGTCAAAGAGCAATTCACTGTAGCTCGATGCTCTTCGTGAGGTGAAAAACAAGGTGCTCTGATCACCGGAAATCAACGGACTGTGGTCATCGTATTTTGAGTTAATATTTGGTCCAAGGTTCTTAACTTTTAACTGAACAGGTGACTGCATCAGTTCAATGGCATTTTCGCAGACCTCAATTTCACGGCGGGCTTCCTGTTTCAGAGGTTCATCTTCGGCAGGCAAGATTGAGATTAACTCTTCGTATATGCCA
>DIYS01000176.1 GCA_002429115.1 Saccharicrinis sp. UBA6048
ATTGAAATCAAAGATCAATACTATAATATGCGCGAAAAGGTTGAGCCTGTAATGTATGTTGTAGACTATGCCAAACAAGCGATGGAAGAATTAGGTATTCAGCCGATTGTTAAACCAATCCGCGGAGGTACGGATGGTTCACGCTTGTCATATATGGGGCTTCCTTGCCCGAATATTTTTGCCGGTGGTCATAATTTTCATGGTCGTTTTGAGTTTGTTCCTGTTCAGAGTATGCAGAAAGCTGTTGACGTAATTCTTAAAATTTCTGAATTGGTAGCAAAAAAGTAAGGATTTCCTGAACAACATGAATGTAACATTGTTTGACAGGTGATTTGATATTAAAACGAAATAAGTTTAACATTATAAAAATAAGATTATGGCTGTATTAGTAGGAAAACAGGCTCCTTCATTTAGCGCTGGTGCTGTTGTTAACGGCGGTGAAATCGTTGAAAATTTCTCATTAGAGCAATACAAAGGAAAGAAGTATGTCATCCTTTATTTCTATCCTGCTGACTTTACGTTTGTTTGTCCAACTGAGATTATTGCTTTCCAGGACAAGATGAAAGAATTCGAAGAACGTAATGTAGAAGTAGTTGGTGTTTCTGTTGATTCAGAATTTTCTCACTGGAAATGGTTGCAAACAGAGCCAAAAGATGGTGGTATCAAAGGTGTAAAATATCCTTTAGTAGCTGATAATAGCAAAACAATCTCAGAGAATTACGATGTATTAGCTGGGGAGTACGACATTAACGAGGATGGACAAAGTGTATTTAATGGAACACCGATGGCTTATAGAGGATTATTCCTGATTGATAAAGAAGGTGTTGTCCGTCATCAGGTAGTGAATGATATGCCGTTGGGACGTAGCGTCGAAGAAGCTATTCGTGTTGTTGATGCACTTCAGTTTTTCGAAGAAAACGGAGAGGTTTGTCCTGCTGACTGGCACAAAGGTGACAAAGGCTTGACTGCTACTCAGGAAGGTATTGCCGATTACCTTGGAAGCAAATAATTGAAATACAATTATATTGAGCTTGAAAGCACTTCTTCGGAGGTGCTTTCTTCGTTTTGGGCAAATAGTAACATTAGGATAAATCATCACAATTTATTAACTTATAAGAGAACTTTATACCGAATAAAGCAGTTACTATCGTAAAGAAAAGCGAATGAGAGAGGAGAAAAATATATTAGCACAAGCCTTCAATAAAACCCTTCCAGGAATATATGCTCAACAGCAAATGTCTCCATCTGTTCGTTCAACCAATTCGATCAAGTATGATCCATCCAATGCTCGTAGCAGTAGTGTGCTTATATTACTCTTTAAGAAGGATGATCAGTGGTTGGTGCCTCTTATTAAACGACCTAAATACAATGGAGCCCATAGTGGTCAGATTAGTTTTCCCGGCGGAAAATATGAGAAGTCGGATGGGAACTATGTTGAAACAGCCTTAAGGGAAGCTAATGAAGAGATAGGAATTAATCGTGACGATATAGAGTTCGTTGCTTCACTAAGCTCCTTGTACATTCCAAATTCTAATTTTATCGTTTATCCGCAAGTGTTTATTACAGAAGTTGAACCGTTTTTCGTACCAGACCAGAGGGAAGTGGAGACGGTCATAGAAGCACCTGTTAAACATTTGTTAGCCCCTGAAACTATCCAGTCCTTTCGGCGGAAAATCAACGGCATAGAGGTAGATGCGCCATTTTACAATGTGGATGATCATGTGATATGGGGAGCAACAGCCATGATCATGAGTGAGTTTTTGACTTTGCTTAAAGATGTCAGTTTTCTTACTAATCCGTTATCACATTCTTGTAGTGCGTGTAACGCTCCAGAATGTCGTTAACATAGTGGTACGGTTCTTCTCCGCGGCAATACCCATATTTTACAACCGGATCGTTATAGAATGATGGTTTGGATTTATTGAGCAGGTAGTAATCAACATTATTATCCCACAGGTATGGGTTTTTACTATTTTTCTCAGCTAATCGCATGGCATCTTCCACATGGCCAGGTCCCACATTATACGAAGCCAACACGAATTTAATACGCTCATCAGGATCTGTTATTACTTCCGAGAAACGTTTGTCAAGCCATACTAAGAACTTTAATCCCCCCTGTATATTATCTTGTGGTGAGGTAATTTCTTCAACACCAAACTCCTTAGCTGTTTCAGGCATCAACTGCATTAAACCGATGGCTCCGGCCCAGCTTTTTACTTCAGGTAAGAAACGAGATTCCTGATAGATAAGTGCGGCTGTCAATCGCCAGTCGATATCATGTTTAGCGCTTTCTTCTTTTATCATGGCATCGTAAGCAGAAACCTGACCTCCTTTAATGGAGTGAAATCCTGTATTGACTAGGTGTGAAGCCCGCTTGTTGATGAAATATTTGCGGTATATACGTTTGTATTGATTGGTTTTTTTGAAATTAATCAGCCAGTTATCCACAACATCTTTCAAGTCAATGGCATTTGGACGAACTGCCCAGGCGATCTTTTGAGGAAAACTAATGGCTGTTTCTACATCAATATTGTCGTAAAAGTTAAGATTGATTCGTGCCAGATTTTCATCACAAACGGTATATGGAATTTCGCCATTGGCTACTAATGAAATCAATTGTTCGACTTCGTAATCCGGAATTTCAACAATATGGATGCTGTCGCCAATTTCGTTACTGAGGTTTTTTAATCGAACGACGTACGCTGAGTTTTCTTGCACGTATACTGTTTTCCCACCAAGATCGAGCTGGTTTCTGATTAACTCGTTGCTGAGGTTTTGGTTGACAGCACCTTCCTTTTGTTGAACCAATACCTGGCGTGTGATGCAATGGTGTTCTGTAAAAGCTATGTGGTGTCCACGATCACGAGTCTTGGTCAGATTCATTGCGATGATATCAACATCTCCATTAAGCAGGCTATTAAAGTTTTTTTCAACATCGTTGGAAACAACAATCTCAAGTTTTAATCCAAGAGTGTTGCTTAAAGCCTGCAACAGCTCCAGTTGATAACCTAAAGGGCGACCTTTATATACAAAGTAGTTGGTTGAATTGTAATCGGTGACGATTCGTATTTTTCCGCGTTTAACAATGTCGTCCAAATCAACGTTGGAGACTTCAATAGTTTCAAGGCTGGTTGATGTATTCTTATTAAAGTTGCATCCATTAATTAAAATGAATGTTACACAGAGGAATATGACAGAATACAGACGCATTGATAACTAATTTTTAAGCACAAAATTAATTACTTGTACTGAAATAATGTAGTGTAAGTTACCACCTTAGTCATAAAAATTCCATGATACACCAAATTTCAGGCTTCGAGGATTATTCGGTTGTTTGTAACCGGTATAATATGGCGCATCAGGATAACCTTGATTAACATGGTCGAATTTCACGTAGATACGGGCACGTTTCAGTTGTAAATTAACAAAGGCATCTACAAATGGATAATTACCTACTTCTTCATCTTTTTGGTTCACAAATTGCGCTGTAGCTGGCATATACATCGGCGCATAATACTTGGTGTAATATCTCAGATCGAAACCAATCTGGAAATGAAGTACCTGAAATAAGGTATTTTGATAATAGGTGGAATTATAAATAGAAAACAATGGTACCGGAATTATGTCCTCATTGCTTGAATATTGTACGATTGCATCGTTCTCACTATGAATACGCCCTAGTTTAAAATGTTTCTTTAAGCGTGCATTTAGTACTTGAAGAACTTCACTGGTTTGTTCCGGAGTACCATTCCTCGTCCAATAGATATGTTCGGTGATCAGGTTGGCACCGGCACTCAGCTCCAGTCGACGCGTTGGTATGCGAAATCCTCCATTAATTCGTATGGTCTTCACCTGGTTAAAGTCACGATCCCATTTTATATGATTGGAGCGATACTGGTTTTCAGATAGTTCTGGCTGGCGTAAATAAATACCACCGTTAGCAAATAAACCGGCCGTATCTTTTAATATTCGGAAGCTTGAATTGATGCTACCTGTAATCTCTGAATCTCCGGCACGATAGCCCTGGAAATACAATTTAGCACCGGCTTTCCACCAAAAGTTCTCACCCAGGTTTTTAAATATTTGTCCGCCTATCGCCGTATTAACAAAAGTTGTGTCTCTTGTTTCGTAGTAAGGTATTCTCGCATTATTTTCATCCCTGATATCTTTGTAATTCCCTGGGAACTTATAGTACATGATATCATTGGTAATGAAAGCACGCAATCCAAATTTGAAAAGCGAATTGGCTTCTTCATTAAACTTGATCTGAAATGTATTGGTCAGATTACGATACATGGTACTGTCTCTTGTTTGCACCGTATCGCGATAGATATTGGGATAAAATGGATTTTCAACATTCTGATAGAATTGTTGCAGATCATCTATTTTATACTCACGCGTTCCCTGGTCAAACTTTAAGGTATGGTAGACGGTACTTACCGGTAACTCAGTGACCGTAGAATCCTTGCCTTTAACATTAATGTTACCTATTGACAAGGAATGGTTATACATGAGTTGAAAGTTGTTGATTTCGCTGGTTGCCGAATTAGCAAAGTGCATTGGTACCGATTTAGCATCTTCAAACTCATGGAATTCCAGGTCTGACTCGCCCAGGTTAATACCTCCGTTTTCCTGATTGGCAATTTTGGCCCAGATAAAAGCCAGGTGCATATCGTACTTTTCACCATCGTGGCTGCTCCAGAATTTGAAATTTTGATTTTCGGCTTTCTGCCACTGATACAATCCAATGGAAGAACTTAGTTCGTATTGAATTCCTACATTGGTTTTGCTGTTGATGTTTTGCGTGTATAAAGCACTGATGTACTCTTCGGATTGCCGTTTAGGACCACCAAAATGGTAGGTTAAATTAACATATGGTGTTTTTGTATCGTAAAAAGTAATGTTTTCCGGACGTGGAATATAAGCACCATAGGAGTTATAGAACAAGTTGCCATAGTGGCGGTACTGTTCGTCAAAGATCATGGACTGATAAGCTGAACCCATATTTCCCGCCCAGTTCTGCACGATGCTTTCCCTAAATATAGGATTGTATATTTGATATCCTTCACTCAGGGTATCTACAGGTATAGTATCGCGAAAAGTAAAATGATCAATCAAACGAAATGATCTGACATCAGGTTTAATAAACTCACCTTTAGCTTCCTGTCCTTCTTCAGGGCCTTCGCCACCTCTCGGATTCATGCCTTGGGGGCGTTGTGCCATAGCAGTTATTGCCAATAAACTAATGGATAAGGTTATCAGGTATTTGTTGAAGATCGAATGCATATGTGTGGTTTCAGATCGTACGTGAGATTCTTATTTATTAAAACTTTAGCGCAAAGCAAATATAGACAAAAAGTTTGCAATTGATGATGGCGTATGAGCTTTTGGACATACAAACAGCCAGTGGATACGCGTGAATTTGTCGCTACTTAATTTAAATAAAGGTTAATTCTTATCAGGGTAAATTAATAGTAATGACGAGTAGCCTCTTAGCTATAAAAACAACAGCTATCCCGGTATAGAATAGCTGTGAATATTATTTTTTGCGTAATATAATATTTACCTGAACGCCGTTAAAGTTCCAGTTTTCCCGGATTTTGTTTTCCAGAAAGCGCTTGTAAGGGTCTTTAATGTACTGTGGTAAATTACAGAAGAACGCAAAAGTTGGTGACTGTGTTGGTAGCTGCGTAATATATTTGATTTTAATAAACTTACCCTTTGTTGATGGTGGTGGAAATTTATCGATCAATGGCAGCAATGTTTCATTTAATCGTGATGTTGTGATTTTTGTATTACGATTTTCGTATACCTGTAATGCTTCTTCAATGGCTTTGTGTATTCGCTGCTTCGTTAGTGCCGAAGTGAATACAATTGGAAAATCAGTATAAGGAGCCATCGCCTCACGCACCATCGTTTCAAATTGCTTAACGGTATGCGTATCTTTCTCAATCAGATCCCATTTGTTGACCAATACAACAATTCCTTTTTTGTTGCGCTGTATCAGGTGGAATATTTTCTGATCTTGTGCCTCAAATCCGCGAGTAGCATCAATCATTAGCATACATACATCAGAATTCTCAATGGCACGTATAGCACGCATTACCGAGTAAAATTCCAGATCTTCATTAACTTTCGCTTTCTTGCGAAGTCCAGCCGTATCTACCAAAAAGAAGTCATGACCGAATTTATTATAGCGTGTAAAGATCGAATCGCGCGTCGTACCCGAAATTGGCGTTACGATATTTCGCTCTTCACCAATAAAGGCATTAATAATGGATGATTTACCGGCATTTGGTCGCCCAACAATGGTAAACCTTGGTAAATCAAGAGTCTCTTCATCCTCTTCCTTAGGGAACATGGATACCAGCTTATCAAGGAAATCACCGGTACCGGCACCATTGATCGCTGAGATAGGATAGAGGTGCTCTAATCCTAATGCATAGAAGTAGCTCGATTCGGTGATGCGTTCGTTATTATCCACCTTGTTCACCACCATAAGTACTGGTTTCTGTGAACGGCGAAGAATGTCGGCCACACCCTCATCATAATCGGTGATGCCAGTAACCACATCTACCACAAACACCACAATATCGGCCTCTTCAATGGCAATAAGCACTTGTTTGCGAATCGCTTCTTCAAAGATATCATCAGAGTTAGTAGCATAGCCACCGGTATCGATTACCGAGAAATCAATGCCATTCCAAAAAGCTTTACCATACAGACGATCGCGGGTTACTCCGGCCATTTCATCGACAATGGCCTGGCGTGTGCCTGTCAGGCGGTTAAAAAGTGTCGACTTACCTACATTAGGACGTCCAACTATCGCTACTATATTTCCCATGATGATTACTCTTTTAACTTTCGGGCTGCAAAGGTAATTAAACTACTGCTATACACCAATTTTTATTCTTGCCTCTGTGGCAACCGTATTTAAGATTCTTTTCAACTCAAGCCGTTGGGGCTTCCCCTTTTTGCCTCCAGCTCAAAAAGGGGATAAAAAAGCCGCCGACTTAACCACTCGTTTACCCATTCAGTCAACGCTACGGGAAAAATTTAATGATTGACAGCTTGGTATCAAATTTTTCTACCCTTCGCTTTTGCCAATGGGTCCCAAACTACGTTGCTTATGTCGGTATAACGCAGGCAGAAGATGATCATTAATCTTAATTTGACCATCTCCCGTTTTT
>DIYS01000106.1 GCA_002429115.1 Saccharicrinis sp. UBA6048
ATTACAGGTGCAGAGCCGTGTAAAAATGCTTGAAAAGCTCGAACGGGTAGAGGTTGACGAAGAAGACCGCTCGTCTTTACGCTTAAAATTTCCGCCAGCACCACGCTCAGGAAATTATCCGGTAACAGCCAGCGAAGTGACAAAGTCTTATGATGATTTACTGGTCTTCGCAGATGCATCGTTAACATTAGAAAGGGGTGAGAAAATTGCTTTTGTTGGTCGTAATGGTGAGGGTAAATCGACTCTGGTAAAGGCCATTATGGGTGAAATAGATTACCAGGGAGAACTGCAGCTTGGGCACAATACCATGATTGGATATTTTGCACAAAACCAGGCGTCACTTTTAGATGAAGAATTAACCGTTTTTCAGACCATTGACGATATAGCGGTTGGCGATATTCGTACCAAAATAAAAGATATGCTCGGCGCATTTATGTTTGGTGGTAATGATATTGATAAAAAAGTAAAAGTGCTTTCAGGCGGTGAGAAAACGCGCCTGGCAATGATTAAGCTATTATTAGAGCCTGTTAATTTATTAATACTCGATGAGCCAACCAACCATCTTGATATGAAAACTAAAGATGTATTAAAGGATGCACTTAGAGCGTTTGATGGCACATTGATATTAGTTTCGCACGACCGGGATTTCTTAGATGGATTAGTCGAAAAGGTCTATGAATTTGGTAATAAAAAAGTAAAAGAACACCTCGGAGATATTCAGTACTTTTTGGAAACCAAAAAAATGGCTTCCTTAAAAGAGGTTGAAATGAAAAATTGATTCTAAAACGATTCTGTTAGTTTAAAATAAACGTTTGCACTTCCGTCACGTCCGAAAGCCGCATCCAGGCCAAGGTTTATTTTAAATACCGGAAATATACGATAACGCACACCTGCGCCAATTGATGGTAATGAAATACTACTATTAAATTGGCGCGGTTCATCAAATAACCATCCGTAGCCAACAAAACCAACAAATCCCCATCTGTTTGGAAACATCCACCGTAATTCTGTTTGTAAAGAAAAAATTGAAGAGTTAAGGTAATTACCTGTAATATAACCTCTTAATATTTGCGTTGATCCCGGAGAAGCCATTTCATGCAAAGGCAAATCACCAAAACCCAGTTGTGTAAAAATACGACTTGCAAGAACTACATCTTTAGTTGAATGGATTGACGAATAATTTGATAATCCAAAAATGAATTTATCGAAATTAAACTCCGTTTCATCCAGATGTATTAAAGTTTCATAAGATAAGGAGCTAAACCAGCCAGTTTCAGGATAGAAAATATTATCACGACTGTCATGAGTTAATTTAACTCCCGGTGTATGAAACCAATTATAACCAATATCATTAAAGGTTTTATCAGTGCGATCTGTAAGTTTCTCGAAAATATAATTATTCGTAAACATTGGCCCCAAAAACCAATGGTCTTTAATCTTAAAAGCAAAAGAAACATTTGAAACAAAACCTTTGAACCAGATTGATTCTTTAATATTACCATTTTGCACATAATGGTTGTAATTCATTGAAACATAACCAGCATATGCATCTAACCAGTATTTGTTTCTATTAAAGTAAAGCGTCTGTTTAAGGCCGGCTAAATACGATCCGGTAAAATTCAAATATAAAATGCCTTGTGAAGTTGATGGATTTGTTTCCGGAGCAACACCTTTAAGCTGATATACATAAACTGGTAATACAGCAATACCAGTTCCAAGAGCAGGATTGAATACCGGTGCCGGAATAATACCGCCTTCAGAATTTAATGAGCCAGTAACCAACGAATCAATGCTGTGCAAAGTTTTCTTAAAAACACTGGTAGTATCTTGCGAATGGCACAATTGGTAGCTAAATGATAATAGCGTAATCAAGTATGCAGTAAGATGTTTTAAATTAAAGCAACTGAGCATGGATTAATTATTGTTTACTACCAAATTATATATTCTTTTTCGAATCTAAAAATCTGGCTATTTTAAAATTCGCACCCGTGTCTTATATTTGATATTATGTTATTTCTATATATTGATTTAAATTAAGCGAAATCTTCTATCCAAGTATATAAAAAAATAGCCGGCTACTAACCGGCTATTTAAATATTATAGTATTGTGGAATTCTAATTCAATGCTTCAAGCTTAGCTTTTACTTCATTGTATTTATCCATACGCTCAAATCTGTAGTATAAACCTTTTAAAGTCTCTAAAACAGCAGCTTCTTCTGGCTGAACCTCATGAGCTTTTTCCATGTATGGTAATGACTGTTCCCAATATTCGTTTGCTACCTTCATAGCAGCATTAAACTCTTTAGTGGTTGTCTTGTCATTCGCAACATTCTGCTGTTCAACACCTTTATTGTAAAAAATTACGCCCAAATTATACAATGAATTGAAGAATTTATCATCTATCTCCAAACAGCTTTTGTAGTTTTCGATAGCTTTATCCTTGTCGATACTTTCGAATAATACACCACGAGCATAGTAGAATGATGGATTCTCAGGATCTTTTTCAATCGCTGTATTTAAGTATTCAAGTGCTGCATCATTCTGCTCAGTATCTAAGTAGTACTGAATCAAAGTTGTTAAGATACGCTCATCTTCCGGGAACAACTCAAATCCTCTTTTTAAGTTCTCAGCCGCTTTAATTGAATCACCAGTTGCATCATAAACCTGATCTAACAAAAGAATGGCATCACCTGGGTTCTCACCATACTTGTAATCAATAGTCAAGTTGAAGAATTTCTCTGCCTTTGGCCAATCTTTAGCATTGTAAGCAGCTAAAGCACAGTTGTATACAATTACAGTATCAACACCTGGAGCTTCTTCCTGAAACATAGGCAGATCGTTAAAATACAATACATTTTCAAAAGCATAAAGTGCTTTATTAAAGTCGTTTGTATTAAAACCTTCAATTCCTGAGTTCGTAAGATCTGGCTTAAAGAAAGTTAATTGAAGCTTTATCTCTTTCTGATATTTTCCAATGTTCTTTCCTTTAGCATCTCCTTTTTGGTCTAATTCAATAGCTTTTTTATAAAAATCTACTGCTTTCTTAATACCATCAGCATCCTGACCTGCTTTAGCTAATTCGGTATATATTTTAGCCGCAACAACGTATGTTTTTGGCCAATTAATCGATTTTTCGTGCTCGAGAGCCAAATCGATGGATTTTTTCGCAGCCTCCAGGTCATTAGTTTCCATATAACCACTAGCAGCAGACACCTTCCCCTTTTGGGCATATACCGCAGATAAGCTGAATGTTAAAATTGCAAATAGCGCTAATCTTTTCATTTCAAAAAGTTTTAGATTGATTTTGTGAGGCAAATATAGTATTTATCCTCATTCGTTAGTTTGTTCTGTTGTATTTTCAGTTACCACATCATCATCGTTATCATCTTTATCGAAATTTTCATTCTCCAAAGCTGCTTCTGAAGCCACTTTAGCTACAGACGCTATTTCATCCTGTTTTTTCGATAAGTTAATCAGACGAACACCTTGCGTGGCACGTCCCATAACACGCATCTCGCTTACCGATAATCGAATTGTGATACCTGAACGATTTATAATCATTAAATCATTATCGTCCGTTACATTCTTTATAGTAATCAACTCACCAGTTTTATCACTGATGTTCATTGTTTTAACACCTTTACCACCTCGGTTGGTTACCCTGTAATCTTCAGTCTTAGAACGTTTTCCATAACCTTTTTCAGACACCACCAAAATATCTTCAGCTTCTGTATCTTTTACACAAACCATACCAACTACTTCATCATGCTCCGAAGCCAGCGTTATTCCTCGTACGCCGGCACCTGTTCGGCCAATACAACGAGCTTGTGTTTCATTAAAGCGGATAGCTCTACCTGAACGTGTAGCCATTAATATTTCTGACTGTCCATTGGTTAATCGAGCCTGCAATAATTCATCGTTTTCACGAATTGTTATGGCATTAACACCATTAACACGCGGACGAGAATAATCTTTTAGCAATGATTTCTTAACAACACCTTTTTTGGTTCCCATCATGATGTAATGCGAATTGGTGTAATCTTCATCATTCAGTTTTTTAACCTTAATAAATGCTTTTACCGTATCGTCCGGATCAATATTTAGCAGGTTTTGAATAGCACGTCCTTTTGAGTTTTTGGTTCCTTCAGGAATTTCATAAACCTTCAACCAGAAACAACGCCCTTTCTTGGTAAAGAACAGCATTGTATTGTGCATCGAAGCAGGGTAAATATGCTCAATAAAGTCTTCATCGCGAGTTGTTGATCCTTTTGAACCAACTCCTCCTCTATTCTGAGTTTTAAATTCTACCAGTGGTGTCCTTTTTACATATCCTAAATGAGAAATCGTAATAATCATTTCTTCATCAGCATAGAAGTCTTCAGGATTAAACTCTTCTGAACTGTATACGATGTCAGTGCGACGATCGTCACCATATTTAGCTTTTACTTCTTCAAGCTCTTCTTTAATGATGCTCATTCGTAACTCAACATTAGCCAGAATTTCTTTTAAACGAGCAATTTCCTTCATTAACTCTTCGTACTCAGCACGTAACTTATCCTGCTCCAGACCGGTTAACTGACGCAGACGCATCTCAACGATAGCTCTCGCCTGAATATCAGTTAATTCAAAGCGCTTAATTAAGTTTTCACGAGCTTCGTCAGGCGTTTGTGCAGCGCGAATAATTTTGATCACTTCATCAATATTATCACTTGCAATAATCAACCCTTCAAGGATGTGTGCCCGTTTTTCTGCCTGATCCAATTCGTACTGCGTACGACGTGTAACTACTTCATGACGATGATCAACAAAGCACTGGATCAGTCCTTTCAGGTTTAATAACTGCGGACGTCCATTTACTAAGGCAATATTATTAACACCAAAAGAAGTTTGAAGAGCTGTGTATTTGTAAAGATGGTTAAGAACAACATTAGCAATTGCATCTTTCTTAAGATCAATAACAATGCGCATTCCCTGACGGTCCGACTCATCATTGATATTTGAGATACCATCAATCTTTTTATCGTTTACAAGGTCAGCGATTTTCATTATCAGCTCAGCCTTGTTAACAAGGTATGGAATCTCGGAAATAATAATTTTTTCTCTACCGTTAGCCTCTGTTTCAATATCAGATTTGGCACGCATAATAACGCGTCCTTTACCTGTATTGTAGGCATCTTTAACACCCTGGTAACCATATATTGAACCTCCTGTTGGGAAGTCTGGTGCTTTAATAATTTCGATTAACTGATCAATCTCAATTTCATTATTATCAATATATGCAATAGTGGCATCAATTGTATCACTTAGGTTGTGAGGCGGCATATTAGTCGCCATACCAACGGCAATACCAGAAGCACCATTAACCAATAAGTTAGGAATACGAGTTGGTAATACAGTTGGTTCTTTAATTGAATCGTCGAAGTTTAATTGAAAATCAACGGTATTCTTCTCAATATCAATTAGCATTTCTTCGGCCAGCTTATTTAAACGAGCCTCTGTATAACGCATTGCTGCCGGACTATCGCCATCAACTGAACCAAAGTTTCCCTGACCATCAACTAAAGGGTAACGCAATGACCACTCCTGAGCCATACGTACCATTGCAAAATAAACTGAAGAATCGCCGTGAGGGTGAAACTTACCCAGTACCTCACCCACGATCCTGGCTGATTTCTTATAAGGTTTGTTAGCACTCAAGCCTAATTCACTCATACCATATAAGACTCGGCGGTGAACCGGTTTCATACCATCTCTAACATCAGGTAGTGCACGTGAAACAATCACTGACATTGAATAATCAATGTAAGCTGACTTCATTTCTTCCTCAATGTTAATCTTAATTATTTTTTCTCCTTCAGTCATTTATGAGTTTGTTTTGTACATTATTCATTTACACTAAAAAAATGGCGTAAGCAGCCATTTTTTGAACGCACTAATTTATATATTTTCAATCAGATGAAAAAACGATTGGAACTACAATTTATCAACATTTGCGATGGTTTTATGCATTTACAGATTCTTATCAACATTTTTTGATTATTGCGAATAGATTGGCTAATTTCAGCGTAGATAATCATGAAGAATTGGCAGGTTTTAAGTTAATAACTTGTCAAATAAGCAAATTGCATGATTGTTGTTTATACATTAAGCGATGCATCTAAACAAGATGCATTTGTAGTTGTTGAATAAAAAGAATCACAGAACTAAATATGGATTTAAATTTTTCGCCACGTATTAAGGATGTTATTTCCTACAGTAAAGAGGAGGCCGAACGACTCGGTAATCACTTTATTTCGCCAGAGCATCTGATGCTTGGAATATTGCGTGAAGGTGAAGGAATAGCAGTTGAGATATTACATCATTTTAATGCTGATATCCCTGCCATTAAGCGCAAAATTGAAGCACACCTAAGAGATGAAGATGCTATCCAAAGTGATAAACTACCTCTGCTTCAATCTACAGAGCGAGTACTGAAATTAATTCACCTTGAAGCAAAAGCATTAAAAAGCGACAGAATTAATACGGGCCATTTACTAATAGCCCTGCTTAAAGAAAAAAGCAGCATAATATGGGAAATTATGGCAGAAGAAAATATTCATTATCGAAAAGTAAAGGATATGCTTGAAGATGAGCAACCTTTAGCCAAAGCTGATTATCCTGAGGATGACGATCAGGATAGCCCCTTTTCCGGTTCAGGATCAGGTTCCGGGTCAGGAGAAGGAAGTAAGTCAGGTGCCAAATCTGGTTCAGATACACCAGTGCTCGATAATTTTGGAATTGATATAACAAAAGCGGCAGAAGAAAACAGGTTAGATCCAATTGTAGGTCGTGAAAAAGAAATAGAACGACTTGCACAAATCCTTAGCCGCCGAAAGAAAAATAATCCTATTTTAATTGGAGAACCTGGTGTAGGTAAATCAGCAATTGCTGAAGGTCTGGCACTTCGTATAATTGAAAAAAAGGTATCTCGTGTCCTATTTGACAAACGAGTGGTCACACTCGATTTAGCTTCGATTGTTGCCGGTACCAAATACCGTGGGCAATTTGAGGAACGCATGAAAGCCATTTTAAATGAATTAAGTCGTAACCCGAATATTATCTTGTTTATTGATGAGATTCACACTATAGTTGGAGCTGGTGGAGCCACAGGATCGCTTGATGCGGCTAATATGCTTAAGCCTGCGTTAGCTCGAGGTGAAATTCAATGTATTGGTGCAACTACCCTTGACGAATACCGTCAACATATTGAGAAAGATGGAGCTTTAGAGCGTCGTTTTCAAAAGGTAATGGTTGAACCTACTTCTATTGAAGAAACCGTTGAGATATTAAACAACATTCGTGAAAAATACGAAGACCATCACAATGTTAATTATACACAAGAGGCTGTAGAAGCTTGTGTTAAATTAACGGAACGTTATATCTCAGATCGTCATTTGCCTGACAAGGCAATTGATGCATTAGACGAAGCTGGTTCGCGCGTTCATATCTCTAATATTGTTGTTCCTGAAACAATTCTTAAGATTGAAGAAGAAATTGACGATGTTAAAGAAAATAAAATTAAAGCTGTTAAAGCTCAGAATTTTGAATTGGCAGCGAGCTTCAGAGATAAAGAAAAAGGTCTGCTTGATCAGCTGGAAGAAGCCAAAGCTAAATGGGAAGAAGAATTATTACAACATAGAGAAAGTGTTGATGCTGAAAAAGTGGCAGAAGTAGTTGCCATGATGACAGGCATTCCCGTACAACGTGTTGCACAAGCTGAGGGGTTCCGGTTACTTAAAATGGGTAAAGAACTAAATGGAACAGTCATTGGGCAAAATATGGCAATTGAGAAAATTGTTAAAGCCATTCAACGCAACCGTGCCGGATTAAAAGATCCAAACCGCCCAATCGGATCATTTGTATTCTTAGGCCCTACCGGTGTTGGTAAAACACACCTTGCTAAGATTCTAGCGCAGTACTTATTTGACTCAACAGATGCCTTAATCCGTATCGATATGAGCGAATACATGGAAAAGTTTTCTGTTTCGAGATTGGTTGGAGCGCCTCCGGGATATGTAGGTTACGAAGAGGGTGGTCAGTTAACAGAAAAGGTGCGCCGTCGCCCTTATGCAGTGGTACTTTTAGATGAAATTGAGAAAGCACATCCGGATGTGTTTAATTTGCTTCTTCAGGTACTGGATGAGGGACGATTAACCGATAGTTTAGGCAGAAAAGTTGACTTTAAGAACACGATCATTATTATGACTTCCAATATTGGTACTCGTGAACTAAAAGACTTTGGTCGTGGTGTTGGTTTCACTCCACCCAATAGTTTATCCGATAAAGATCACGCCAAAGGAGTTATTGAAAAAGCACTTAAGAAAGCTTTCGCACCTGAGTTTATTAACCGAATTGATGATGTCATAATTTTCAATAACCTGGATAAGGAAGATATTCATAAGATTATTGATATTGAACTCAAAGGTTTGTATAGCCGAATTGAAGCTTTAGGCTACAAACTAGAATTATCAGATAAAGCCAAGGATTTCATTGCTTCTAAAGGATATGACGTACAATATGGTGCACGACCACTAAAACGAGCTATCCAAAAATACCTGGAAGATGAAATGGCTGAAGTAATTATTCAAGCTTCTGTTTCAGAAGGAGATATTATCAAAGTCGATTTTGATGAAAAGGAAGAAAAGATAACAACTGAAATTGCTCAGTTATCTGATAAAAAAGAAACGTAATTCAAATTGCAATAACATAAAAAAAGCTGCCATTGGCAGCTTTTTTTATTCTTCGTATAATGTTCTATTTCAATAAAGCAGCCATTTTTGCGGCTTTATCTTCCATTTTAAGTCTTCTGTATGCAACATTCAAACAACTGATAATAGCTTTATCTTTAGGTGATACAGCATGTGCTTTTTCAAGATATGGCAATGACTTCTTATAGCCTTGTGCTATTTGTTCCAACTTCTTAGTTGAGTTATGATAGTCAACACGCGAAGGATTCTTTAAAGACTCATAGCGCTTAGTTTCCTTATTATATAGGTAATCTGTTTGCTTAAAATAGATCACACCAAGCTTTTTGATACTATTCTTGTGATTAGGCTTTAATTCAACAACACGTTCTAATTCAACAGTGGCTTCCTTATATTTCTTCATTCGCTCATATGACGAACCAATCAGGTAGTGATAGTTATAGTTATTTGGCTCTTGCTTAATTGCTTCAGTAAGATATGAAACTGCCTTTTCGTATTGTGCCGAATTAAAATACAAATAGCCCAATTTTTTCGTAAAATCAGCTGATTTTTCGGGGTGTTTTTCTTTTCCAGATAATAACTCTTTTTCTGCTTCTACAAATTTCTTGCTACCTGCATATGCATCACCAAAACTTAAATACAAGTCAGCTTCGTCATAATTATTAGATCTTGCTTTGTCTAACATTACAACAGCTTTGGGATATTTTTTTACTTTGTTATAGCACTGTCCTGCTTTGTAATAAGAAAATCCATCAGGTTGACCCGCTGTTTCATAAAGCGCTGCTGCTTTTTCATATAATTCAGCGGCAGCAAGGAAATTAGAACGGCTTTCCTGCATAATTGCATCACTCTTCAGGACATCTGCATCCTGGGCTTTTGCTGGTAATAATATGGCCAATAATGCCAATAGTACTACAAAATGTTTCATTACACTTGTTATTAGGGGTTTTGTACAAAAGTAACTTTCTTCTTTAAATTGAAAAACTCAATTGTACAATTGTTCGTTAGATTTTAACTATAAGAGAGTTACTTCAATCACATATATTTAAATATCAAGACATTACAAAGTAGATTACTAAACCATCCACTTCTGATGATCAACATTCAAAATCTTAACGAATAAATACAAAGAAAAATGACAAAAAAAGCGATAGTTACGGTAACCATCGCTTTTTTATTTCTTTAATGAGTTATTTCTTAGCTCTTAAGAAGTCCTTCGATTCCAGTTAAAATTGCTTGTGCATTTTTATTGGTTGGATCATACTCAGTAGCTTTCTTTGCTAGACCACTGGCTTTGTCCAAAACTGTTTTAGCTTTAGCCTTGATAGAATCCCATTGGTCACGGTTACCATCAGCACGTGTATTTAAAATGCCTTGACCTTCCTGATATAACTTATTACTTTCTTTCACATAGTAACCAGCCAACATTTTTTTCATGTGCCCAACATACTTACTTGTACTAAACTCTTCAACACCAGCCAAAAGAACAGTTTCCATCTCCTTATCCTTACCTAAGCTTTTTAATGAAGAAGCTACATAGTAAGTAGAGACATCTGCCTTATAACCCAGCTCTTTAGATTCATTGTAGTATTTTTGAGCCTTTTCATAATCTTTGATTTTACGAGCGCAAGTTGCAGTGTTATATACCACAGCTGCTTCCATTTCTTCGTCACCCCAAGATGCAATTGCTTTTTCAAATAACTCAAGTGCTCCTTTGTAATTTTTTGCTCTTAAAGCCTCATTTCCCTGATTTTTCAACTCAGCCGCACTCTCTTCCTGAGCAATAGCTCCTAAAGACATCAATAACACAAGGGATAAAGTTGCTAAATACTTCATAACAATACTCTTTTTAAAACTTATTTTAATTGATTCATTTCACTCAACGGACGTAAAAATAGTTTTTTTTTAAAAAATCTTAAAAATTAACTTAAATTTTTAAACGTATCTATCGCTTTAGTGCCCTGTTTATGACTATTTGTTTTAACATACCATATTCTTTAGATGACACTTCAATGCTTTTTACCCCGTTAAGAAAAGCTTTTAGTCGTTCCGGCTGTTTAATTTCCTTACCAATAATTTTTTCAACGGTTTCGGGAAATTTAGCCGGGTGAGCAGTAGCAAGAAATATGCCATGCTCACCATCTGTCAGTAGTTTTTCCAAAGCTTTGTAACCAATGGCTCCATGCGGATCGAGTATGTAATTGAATTTCTTATAAACTTTGTCAATTGTTGAGAAAATATCTTCATTTTCAATAGAAATACTGTCTATCAACTCTTTAATAGTCTTTAGTTCCTTATTAAAAAGTTCCTGAACACGAATAAAGTTACTTGGATCTCCAACATCCATTGCATTGGCAGGCGTTGCAATACTTGGTGCAGTTTGATATACACCTGTTTCAAAATACTTTGGAACAATGTCGTTAATATTGGTAGCTGCAACAAAGCGATTAACCGGAAGTCCCATTTTATATGCAACTAATCCCGCAGTTAAATTACCGAAATTACCGCTAGGCACACAAATGTTAATTTTATCATGTCCTTGCTTTACAGCCTGGGCATAGGCATAGAAATAATATACCATTTGCGGCAGGAACCGGGCAAGATTGATTGAATTGGCTGATGTTAAAGTTAGTTGCTGCTTTAGGTCATCATCCATAAAAGCAGTCTTCACCAGGCTCTGGCAATCGTCGAAAGTTCCATCTACTTCTATTGAGGTAATATTTTGACCAAGAGTTGTAAATTGCTTTTCCTGAACTTCCGATACTAAACCTTTCGGATATAAAACAAATACATTTACTCCTTTAACTCCCAAAAAACCATTTGCTACTGCACTTCCTGTATCGCCTGAGGTTGCCACCAGTACATTGATGTCGCATCCATAATCTGCAGTAAATCGAGCCATAACACGTGCCAGAAAACGAGCACCAATATCTTTAAATGCTAACGTAGGCCCATGAAATAGCTCTAAAGCCGATATATTATCAGACACAGGAAACAGAGGAATTGGAAAATTAAATGCATCATCAGTTAATTTCCTAAAATCATCCTCCGGAATTTCAGGACAGAAAAAGTGTTTTAGCGTTTCAAAGCCTATTTCACCCAATGGCATGTTGGGAAGTTTTTGCCAAAATTCTTGAGACAAAGCTGGTATTTCTTCAGGCATAAACAGTCCCTTGTCTGCCGCTAATCCATGAATAACGGCGTTTTTAAGGTCGCTTTTTAATTCTTTGTTATTAGTGCTATAATATTGCATTGCTTACTTTTTTCCGGATAATAATAATTTCATAAATTCTGTTTGATCAACAAATCCATGTTGACCAGTAAGTACTGATGTTTCGTTGTACTCTGTAATATCATCAGCTTCCACACCAGGTCGGTAAATCATAAAAGGTACGTTATCCCGCGTATGCGTTCTTAGCTCACACGGCGTTGGATGATCAGGCAGCATGGCCACACTGACTTCATTCTTGTGCTGATCCAGATATTCTAGCACAGGCTTAACAACCAACTGATCAATATCTTCAAGCGTACGAATTTTCAATTCAACATCACCTTCATGCCCTGCTTCATCAGGCGCTTCAATATGTAGGAAAACATATTCATTATCATTGAGAGCTTCTAATGCAGCTTTTGTCTTACCGCTGTAATTTGTATTATACAGACCAGTTGCTCCCTCAACAAATACAGACTTTAATCCACCTAATTTACCCAAGCCATGAATTAAGTCAACTGCTGAAATAACCACACCACTCTTTAATCCATACAACTCCTTTAAAGTCGGCATAGCTGGCTTGAACCCGGGTGACCATGGCCAAATCATATTTGCAATTGGCAGTTCTTTATTCTTACGTTTAACATTAACAGGGTGAGAATTAAGCAAGTCAATTGATTCAAACATCAGTTTACGCAATAAAGCAACTGACTCATTTTCCATTGGTTTTGGTAATATTGTGTCAACTGGTGAGCCTGGTACATCGTGTGGCGGCGTACACATAACTCCTCTTTTACCACCTTTAATAACCATAACATGGCGATAACTTACCCCTGTATAAAATTGAATAGACTCATTACCAAGATGTTCATTTAAACTATTAATCAATTCTCGAGCTTCTTCTGTACTGATATGTCCGGCGGAGTGGTTAACTAATGTACCATTTTCTTCTGTCACCAGGTTACATCTGAATACCAAATCATTTGGTTCGATATCAACACCTAATGCGGCTGCTTCAAGTACGCCTCTTCCTTCATAATATTTTTCAGCATCATAGCCCATAATGGTCATGTTGGCTACTTCGCTGCCCGGATGTAAAGAATCCGGTACAGTTTTTAAATATCCACAGGATGATATCTGACAGAGCTTATCAATATGTGGTGTTTTTGCAGCCATCATTGGCGTTTTTCCACCGAAGCGTTCAATTGGCTGATCTGCAAATCCATCTGCAAGAATTACTAAATACTTCATATTATAAGGGTTTAAAGGTTAACTACTTTTATTATATCGGCAAATACTCCGGCTGCCGTTACGTCGGCACCCGCTCCATAGCCTTTTATTTCCATTGGGTGGTCGTAATAATAATCCGACCTAAGAATTACTTTATTGTTGCTATCTGCCAGATTGTAGAACGGATGATTTGCACCCACTTCAATAAAACCTACTTTGGCATGCCCTTCTTTTAATGAGGCCGCATAAAGAATCACGTTCCCATTTGCTTCAGCAGCCATTCTCAATTTCTCAAATTCAGCATCGTATGATTTGATTTTATCAAGAAAAGCCTCTACCGATTCATCGGCAAAATAATCCTCAGGCACAAAAGGTACGATATCAACATGTTGTGCTTCCAGGGCATAATCACTTTCACGGGCCAGAATCAATAATTTACGTAACACATCTGTCCCTTTTAAATCGATACGAGGATCCGGTTCGCTATACCCTTTTTCCTTAGCTTCAATAATGACTTCTGATAATGGTTTATCAGCGCTTACATTGTTAACGATGTAATTTAAAGTACCTGAAAGCACAGCTTCCAGTTGCAATATACGATCGCCACTATTAACCATACTGCTGATCGTATTAATAATAGGCAGCCCCGCTCCTACATTTGTTTCAAAGAGGTACTTCACTCCTTTTTCACGTGCTGTCTTTTTAAGTAACTCGTACCGCGAAAAAGCCGACGAACCCGCTATTTTATTAGCTGTTACAACAGATATATTATTCTCCAATAATTTCTGGTATTTTTCAGCAACCAATCCACTGGCCGTACAATCAACAAAGACACTATTCGACAAATTATTAGCAATAATTTGATCAACGAACTGATCGATATTCCCAGGACTGGCTTCTTTCAGCACATCAGTCGCTGAATCTAATTCCAGCCCCCGTTCATTAAATATCATTTGCCTGGAGTTTGCTAATCCAGCCAAGCGAATGCTCAGGTGCTCAGTTTTTAAAAGGCGTTCCGATTGCTTGGATATTTTTTCCAGTAGATTTTTCCCAACAGTTCCAATACCCACTAAATACATATGTATGGCCTGGTATTGGCTTAGAAAAAATGTTTCATGAACAACATTTAAGGTCTTTCGCAGATCACCTTCATTGATAACAAACGAAATATTTAATTCAGAAGCGCCTTGTGCAATTGCATAGATATTAATACCATTTCGGCCAATATCATTAAACAAATGCCCGGAAACTCCGGATGTGTGCTTCATCCCTTCTCCAACTATTGCTGCAACAGCCATTTTCGAATCCACAGCAACACCATTAATTTCCTGTCGACTAATTTCTTTCTCGAATTCTTTTATCAGTGCAAGCTTTGCTTCTTCAACATCAGAAGATGAAATAACAACGCTAATACTGCTTTCGCTCGATGCTTGCGAAATCAGAATGATATTGATGTCGTTTTTAGCCAATGCACCAAACATACGCATCGAAATACCTGAAATACCAATCATTCCATTGCCTTGCAAAGTCAATAAAGATACATCGCGTATTGATGACAATCCCTTTACTTTTTGTGCATCATCCGTCTTCTGATCTATTAAAGTACCAGGAGCATCAGGATTAAAAGTGTTTTTAATTTTAACAGGGATTTGTTTCTGCAGTACCGGAATTATTGTCGGTGGATAAATAACTTTAGCACCAAAATGTGATAACTCCATAGCCTCGGCATAACTTAAATGCTCAAGACAGTATGCACGACGGATTACACGTGGATCGGCTGACATAAAGCCATCAACATCTGTCCATATCTCTAGTATATCGGCATCAAGACCAGCCGCCAGCAAAGCTGCAGAATAATCTGATCCTCCACGGCCTAAAGTTGTATTTTCATCGGCATTATTAGATGCAATAAAACCAGGAAAGATGGATAATTCTGGCAGTGTAAATTTCAGTTCTCCAATGGCTTGCATTGTTTCGTTTAACTTCACATGATGCCCTCGTCCGTTTAATTCTGTTTTTATAAACTGACGACTGTCAAAAAGTTTTGCCGAGGATATATATTCACTCAAAAGAATGGACGACAAGCGTTCTCCACAACCAGAAATGGTATCCAAACTTTTTCTGCTAAGCTCGCCAGTTAGGCTAACACCTTGCAATACCTGCTTTAATTCTTGCCAAACCGACAAGCTTAATTCTGATACATTTTTCTCAATAGCAGGGCTTAGTAATTGGGTGTATATGGTGGTATGTTTTTCTTCAACTTTCGTTAGAATCGGTTGATAATCTTTCTTTTCAACAGCGCAATTGGCTGCTTCGATTAGCATATCAGTAACGCCTCCCACAGCAGATACAACCACCACTGTTGGTTCGGAAATACGTTCAATAATGCCCTTGACGTTTTGAATTGAAGCAGAACTTCCCATTGAAGTTCCACCAAACTTTAAAACTTTCATATTATAAAAATTTGATAATTCTAAAATGTAGCATTACACGTGTTTAGTCAAGTCTTACTTGATAAACTTGACCATCTCCCAAAAAA
>DIYS01000070.1 GCA_002429115.1 Saccharicrinis sp. UBA6048
ATAATTAAATCATTACTGATTGATATAATTTCATCTAATATTGATTTATTTTTTAAACCAGGTTCGAGAACTCATATTGAATCACCCTAATATTCAGATAGATATATTTAAGCTATTTAAGTAACGAATTTATTAAATAAATTTCCCTACTGAAATTCTGTTTAATAGAGTACTTACATATTAAACGTTAGTCAAAAAATTATAGTTTTTTGGCTTCTTCCCAAATTAAATCCATATCAGCCAAGGACATAGACTTTAGATCCACCCCTTGTTTAATCGTTTTTTCCTCCAAGTAATTAAAACGTTTTATAAATTTCCTGTTGGTTCGCTCCAATGCATTTTCCGGATTTACTCCATAAAGTCTGGCCGCATTTATAACAGAGAAAAGAAGATCACCAAACTCGGCCTCCATCTTATCCTGATCATTCGCTTTAACTTCAGCTTTTAGTTCATCCAACTCTTCAGCAACCTTATCCCACACCTGTTCCTTGTGTTCCCAATCAAAACCAACGCCGCGAGCCTTATCCTGAATGCGGTTCGCTTTTACCATGGCCGGTAACGACATGGGCACACCTTCCAGAACCGATTTATTACCACCCTTTTCCTTTAGCTTTAGTTTCTCCCAGTTTTCTTCAACCGTTTTGGCATCGTTAGCTTCCACATCACCAAATATATGTGGATGGCGATATATGAGCTTTTCATTTAAATTACTGATGACATCAGCTATGGTAAATTCATTTGATTCTGATCCGATTTTAGAGTAGAAAACAATGTGCAACAATAAGTCGCCAAGTTCCTTTTTAATCAATGAATTATCTTGCTTTATGATGGCATCTGCCAATTCGTAAGTTTCTTCAATCGTTAAAGTTCGCAGAGTTTCATTGGTTTGCTTCTTATCCCATGGACACTTTTGACGAAGTTCATCCATTATTTCAAGCAACTCTTTAAATACAGCTAAGGTTTGGTCAAATTTATCAGAACTCATATCGGATATATAGTTTTACGTGGTTCAACTTAAATCTTTTAATTTTTGACATTGAAAAGCCTATTTTATGAGCTTACAAGTGCAAAAAATATTGTTACTTTGTAGCGTACAAAATTAAGGATTTAAACCACTTTATGATAGAAAAATTAATCTACCTCGAATCGGTTGATTTAGTGGAGTTTCTGGGAATTAAAAACACTAAACTGGAACTAATAAAAAATCATTTTCCAAAATTAAACATTGTTGCACGAGGAAATTGGTTAAAAGCAGTTGGAGATGCAGAAGAAGTAGCCGAATTTGAAGAAAAGATTAATGAACTGTTAACCCATTATCACAACTATAATGTGGTAACAGAAACCTCATTGAAAGAAATCCTCCAGGGCGATACATTAACTGAAGCCAGTATGGATAGCGATATTATTCTGCATGGGATTAATGGTAAACCGATTAAAGCAAGAACCGAAAATCAGGACAAGCTTGTAAAGGGCTTTAAAAAGAACGACCTGCTCTTTGCTGTTGGCCCTGCCGGATCGGGAAAAACTTATACCGCGATTGCTTTAGCCGTTGCCGCTTTAAAAAACCGACAAGTCCGTAAGATTATATTAAGCCGACCTGCAGTGGAAGCTGGTGAAAAACTGGGGTTTTTACCCGGTGATATGAAGGAAAAGATTGATCCTTATCTGCAGCCTTTATACGATGCTTTATCGGATATGATTCCTCCTGTAAAGCTTAAGGAGTTTATGGAGAATGGCACCATTCAGATTGCACCTTTGGCATTTATGCGAGGACGAACTTTGAATAATGCGTGTGTTATTTTAGATGAAGCACAAAACACCACCAACAATCAAATGAAGATGTTCTTAACCCGTATGGGTGAGTACGCCAAATTCATTATAACCGGTGATGTTACACAAATTGACCTGCCGAATAAACAACAGTCAGGCCTTGTGCAAGCTATGCGAATATTGAAAGGCATAAAAAGAATAGAATGCGTGAACTTTACAGTAAAAGACATTGTTCGACATAAGTTAGTTCAGGATATTGTGGAAGCATACGATAAAAAATAAATAAAACTCAGGTATACAATAGGAAATTAACGAAACTAAAGGAAAACAAATATTGATATAAACTATTAATTATGAGTAAAGCGATTGTTAAAACGGATTACAATTTTCCGGGACAAAAGAGCGTATACAAAGGAAAAGTACGCGACGTTTATAACATTAACGACGACTATTTGGTAATGGTTGTTTCTGACCGTATTTCTGCCTTTGACGTTGTATTGCCAAAGGGCATACCTTACAAAGGTCAGGTTCTTAACCAGATTGCTGCTAAATTCTTAGATGCAACAGCCGACATTGTACCAAACTGGAAAATCGCTACTCCGGATCCTACTGTAACCGTTGGCCATATGTGCGAAACGTATCCGGTAGAAATGATTGTACGTGGTTACCTGACTGGTAGCTCTTGGCGTTTGTACAAGGATGGTGGACGCGACATCTGTGGTGTACCACTTCCTGACGGATTAAAGGAGCACCAGGCGTTTCCTGAGCCGATTTTAACGCCTACAACTAAGGCTGAGCAAGGTGAACACGATGAAAATATTACTCGTGAAGAGATTTTAAAACAAGGTTTGGTTTCTGAAGAAGAATATGTTGAGTTAGAACGTATTTCTTTGGAGTTGTTTAAGCGCGGTAGCGAAATTGCTAAAGAAATGGGCTTAATCCTTGTTGATACTAAATACGAATTTGGTAAAAAAGATGGTAAAATTTACCTGATTGATGAGATTCACACACCAGATTCATCACGTTATTTCTATGCTGATGGTTATCAGGAGCGTTTTGACAAAGGTGAAAACCAAAAGCAGTTGTCAAAAGAGTTTGTTCGCGAGTGGTTAATGGAAAATGATTTCCAGGGACGTGAAGGCGAACAAGTACCTGAAATGTCTGATGAATTCGTTACTGAAGTATCGGAGCGTTACATCGAGCTTTACGAAAGTATTACAGGTGATAAGTTCCAAAAAGCTGATGTATCTGAAGTTATTGATCGTGTTGAGAAAAATGTAACTGAATATCTTAATTCTCTATAAGATAAAAGGTTAAAGATACTATATTAAAAGACCTTTGATAGCCTTTATCAAAGGTCTTTTACTTTTCATCCGGTTCAATATCTTTACCTCCACCCATTAAATTTCTAGAGATACCACTTATCGAAGGCAACGGTGGAATTGGTGGTAATAGTTCTTTCAAATCATTAATAGGGTCAAATGAGTATCTTCTGAAATCCGCAGGCGGCACCAGAACCCTTAGTGATAATGGATGAATATTGATTCGTGCTTTTTTACCCAAATCAACGGGCTCGCCATCCACATGCCCCACTAGTTTGTTATCACTTTCTATGACAATATCTTTCGCCTGAGTCACCACATCATACCGTCTCTGATCCAAGCTCTGATCCAGAATACTTATCAATAACGAAGGTCCTTCATAAACAGGAAACTCCTTAATGATACAAACGTCAATAAGCCCATCGTCAATTTTTGCCTGTGGTGCAATGTGGATATTATTTCCCCATTGTGATGAATTGGCAAACGTCAGCATAAAAGCTGGCAATTCGTAGGCATTACCATCCACCTCAATCCTGTATGTCGATGATTTATAGTTGGTGTACTCCCTGGTAATCAAACGTACATAACCTGCTGGTCCGCGGTTTTTCAATTTGGCAAACTTATGGCTGATATGTCCGTCGAAACCAATACCAGCCACATTCAACGATACTAAATCATTGACTTTAAGCGTATCAATGGCTCTTAATTCCATATGGTTAATTACCTGAACTGCCTTATTGACTTTCAATGGAATATCAAGGTAACGCGCCAGACCATTTCCGGAACCAGTAGGTATAATGGCCAATGCAGTGGTAGTATTCACTAAGGACGAACCAGCCTCATTAACTGTTCCATCGCCCCCAACGGCTACCACAACATCAAATTTACCAACAGCATCAGCTGCCAACTCCCTTGCATGCCCGGCATATTGCGTGTAAGCAATCTCAACCTCAATTTTCTCATGATCAATTTGAGTCTGAACAGCTGTTTCAACTGTTTTTTGCTTGCCAATACCCGAAATTGGATTGATTAGAAATAGTACCTTGTTCTTCATGCAAGTGAAATTACACAATATTTTTACTTTCGTTTCTGACCTCTGGTTTTAGGCTTTTTATATTTTGCTGCCAGCTTTCGACGATAGGAACCACCTTGATTAATCTTTTTGTTTTTATCCTTTTTCTCATGAAATGCGGCTCCCGTTTTCGCTACTGCCTTCGGTGCTTTATTTAAGGCTAAACCAGGCAGTATTTCCTTTTCTGTTTCAAGCAGCTTTTCACTGACTTTCACATCCTCAGGCATAGGATCAAGCGCGACATCTTTCTTCATTAATTTCTGAATGGAGCTCCAAATCTCTTCATCTCCCTCACCAACGAAAGCAATTGCCAGACCTTCTGCATCTGCCCTACCCGTACGACCAATTCGATGGATATACGATTCGGCATTTTCAGGCATTTCAAAATTGATCACATGGCTCACGTTTTGAATATCCATTCCTCGCGCAATCAAATCCGTGGCTATTAATATACGTTTTTGCCCTTGTAAAAATTCATCAACCATTCTAAATCTGAAGTTCTGAGACTTATTAGAATGGATGGCACCCACCATATCTGGAAATTCCTTGTTTAATTCTTCAAACAACAAATCGGCGCGGCTTTTATTCTGCACAAAAACCAACACCTTATCCATTGATTCATCTGCATTTAGCATATGAACCAAAAAGTTGCGTTTGGTATAGAAATTTGGCACCAGGTAGCCTGATTGGAAAATCTTCTCCAGCGGTGTACCGGTTGGTGCTACTTCTACTCGCTCAGGATTATAAAACCACTGATCAATAAGCGTTTCAACATCAGGTGTAACAGTGGCTGAGAACATAAGGTTTTGACGGCGATCAGGTAATAGTTCCTGAATCTGTTCCAGTTGCGACCTGAATCCCAGGTTCAACATTTCATCCACTTCATCAATGACCAGTTTCTGAATCGTTTTTAAGCGCAGCACACCAGTTAAGGTCAAATCGATTAATCGACCTGGCGTAGCTACCAACACATCTAAACCGTCATAAACCAATTCTTTCTGTGTATTTATATTTGTACCTCCATATACTCCACCAATGCGCACATTCATATACTCCGTGAGCTTTTTAAACTCACCAACCACCTGCTGTACCAACTCACGTGTAGGCACCAGAACAAGTATACGAGGATGACGCTGTTGCGAAAACTTTAACTGTCGAAGCAGCGGTAATATGTAGGCGAAGGTTTTTCCTGTTCCTGTTTGAGCAATACCAACAACATCACGCCCTGACATGATTACCGGAAATGCCTGCTCCTGTATTGGTGTTGCTTCTTCGTAGCTTAAATCATTAAGCGCATTAAGAAGCACTGTATTTAAATTAAGATCGCTAAATTTCAAAATATCATCTTTATATATTGCGTTGCAAAAATAAAGCGTTTCTCGTTAATAAATAAATAAAAAGCCCGTTGTAATAACGAGCTTCATACAAATGATCAGTTTTTACCCTATTTTTCCTCTCCGTAATCATAACTAACCATCCAATTGATACCAAATTTATCGGTAAACAACCCGAAAAGTGATCCCCAAAACATTTTATCCAATGGCATATTTATCTGACCACCTTCTGAAAGAGCTCCAAATAATCGCCTTGTTTCCTCTTCTGATGTTGTATTTATTGAAATTGTAATATTATTCCCAACCACGCATGGAGGACCAAATTCAGGAGAGGTATCACTTCCCATCAATATCGTTTCTTTACTGATCGGTAAGGAAATGTGTAATATCTTTTCGGCCTGATCCGAAGGAATAGGTTTTTCTGAAGGCATGTCTTTAAAGCGACCAACATATTCAAAATCACCACCAAATACGGACTTATAAAAGTTAAATGCGTCTTCGCAATTACCATTGAAGTTTAAATAAGGATTGATTGTTGCCATAATTAAAAATGTAATAGTTGAACATCATTTATTTAGAAAAAATAAAAATAAGACAATCGAAACTAAAATTCCAGTTTAGTTATTTTACGAACCAATGCCTTTTAAACATTCAAAAAAGTGAACACTGAATCCTGAATTATTCTATGATGCTTGTAGAGTACTTTCTTAGACATCAACAATTTTTAACGTTAGCTAAATTTTATTTTTCGATTAAAATTGTTACTTTTAGTACACTTATATTTACTATTAAACCTTTTCAATATGAGTACAGCAACAATCACATTTAATCAACTCAGGAAGATTAAAGATAGTCTTCCTGACGGCAGCATTCATGCAATTGCAGAAGAGCTCAACCTCGACGTAGAAACAGTAAGAAATTACTTTGGCGGTGCCAACTATGATCGAGGGAAGTGCGTAGGGATACATCTAGAGCAAGGTCCTGATGGCGGTATTGTAGAATTAGATGACACAACTATCCTGGATATGGCCCGCGAAATTATTGAAGGCAAAAAGCCTGTAGCTCAAAGTTAATGCTTCGTAAAATATAGATGAAAGCACCCCAACTCAACATTGGGGTGTTTTTTTATGCGTTTATTATACCGAGTTACGACTTGCGTTAATATTACCAAACAGCGATCGCATAACCATCCGTTCGTAAAGAGCAAGATGCTCATCATTATCACTCGCCTGTAACTTTTGAATTTCAATTAGGGCATATTGTTGAATTGCCAGTAATGGCAACACGACGCTCTCGCGCAGTTTGATGCTGTTTCGGCTTCGCGCATTATCTTGCAATAGTACATCGTCGCCAGATACTTTAAGTACCATTTCTTTCGTTAGCAGAAATTCATTGTAGATGATCTTCCAGAATTCTCCAAACTTAGCATCATTCTCCATGTATTTGGTTAATGAGAAATTGGTTTTACTCATACTTTGCATACTATTGGATAACATTGCCTTAAAGAAGATAGAAGAATTATAAAGCTCTTTACAAGCTTCCAGATTACCAGCATCCTCTTGCGCTTTCAATGCGGTACCAAGTCCAAAGAAGCCTGGTACATTTTGTTTTAATTGGCTCCAGGCACCCACAAAAGGAATTGCTCTTAAGTCCTCAAATACCAATCCTTCACTTGAACCTCTTTTTGATGGTCGGCTGCCAATATTTGCCAATCCATAATATTTAAGCGTGGTTCGTTCCTCAAGAAATGGAATGAACAATGGATGTGCTTTTAATGCGCTATACTTCTTATAACCACTCACCGACATCTGATCAATTAATTTACGTTGATTTTGATCCAGATCGGATGCCGTACGATTGAAAAGGTTATTCTCAAAGCCTGCTGTCAACAAATGCCCTAAGTTGTGCACAGCCGCTTCTTTAACACCGTAATGAGAACTAATTGTTTGCCCCTGTATGGTCAATTGAATCTGGTGGCTATCGATGGTTTTTCCCAAAGCTGAGTAAAACAAATGTGTGTTTCCTCCTCCTCGCGCAGGTGGCCCGCCACGACCATCAAAGAAAAGTACTTCGACGCCACATTCGCGCGACATCATTGAAATATCCTCCTTCGCCCGATAAATACCCCAATTGGCCATGATATAACCACCATCTTTAGTCCCATCACTAAACCCAAGCATCACGGTCTGTCGATTCCGACGGCTTGCGAGATGTATTTTATACACTGGATGCGTATACAAAGTCTTCATCGACTGCCCGGCACCTTTCAGGTCATCTACCGTTTCAAACAACGGAACAACATCCAGTGTTAGCGAGCTATCGCCCCAACCACATAAACGCGCCAGAGCATACACTTTGGCGATGTCGACAGCACCGCGACAATTACTAATAATGTATCGATGTGCCGCCCGTTCACCATTTTCTTTCTGAATGGTTTTGATGGCTTTCATCGACTCCAAGGTGTCACGCACGATATCATCTTCAAAAACAGATGTGTCAATTCGCCCCTTCACTTTAAGTAAATAATTCAACTGCTCTGCCTCACTTAATGTCCATAAATTATCAGGGAATAATCCCGGATTAACTCCGATAACTTCGTCAAAGGCCTTCCCAATCACCCGACTATCCTGGCGAATGTCAATGCTGGCAAAGAAAAACTCGAATTGCTTAATCTTGCGCTTAAATGACTTTAGCTTATCGATAAACAAACTGTCATGCTCATTTATGATCAGCTTCTCAATCTTATCCAACTGATTTAATAAAAATTGCAGATCAATATTCTTTTCTCCATTCGCGTGCGTTAGTTCTTCCACAAACAGCTCATCCAATTCGTTAAGGATTTCGTAAACGCCAACAAAACTCATTCTTCGCTTGAGTGCTTTCAACTCTTTGTGGTAGCAGGACGAAAGCGTAAATCGAAGTTTCCTGGCAACTTTTAAGGTTGTTTCTACTTTTACAAACGGGTTGCCATCCCGATCACCTCCAGGCCAGAACCCCATGGTGATTAATTCCTTATTATGGTCAATCTTACCCGGGAAAAATTCATCAATACGATCCATCAACTCACCTATAGCCGGATAAAATATACTTCCTAAATACCAGGTTAATGCCATGGCTTCATCATAAGCGGTTGGTTTTTGCTTACGATAAAAAGGCGTTTTCCCCAGTTGTTGTAGCAAGTCTCTGGCATACCCAACTTCATCCTTACTAATAGCATTTGTCAGATCGGTAGAAATTGCCAATACGCGTCCAGGATAAAATTGTGTAGGATGCGCGGTTAAAACTGTCCGAATTCCAAAACTATCCAACAACTCATCCATTTGAGCTTCCAGGTTTCGATTCTCAACTTTTTGCTTAATCCTCCCCCATGAGTTGGAATCATTTATGCGATGAATCTTGGAATAAGCAGCTTCTTCCAATGCATCTATCAATACAATTTGACGTTCAACGTATTGAATGATTTGAAACAGGAAAGAAATGCGCTCTCGCTCACTTAAATCAGGCTTATGTTCTGTAAAGAAATTATTAATAATATCAGATGGTGACTCGCCTCTTTCCAGCCCTTTCTCACAAGCCTCTTTCAATAGCGGAAGTAATAATCCGGTTTGTTGAACGGCATGCAAAGGTAGTGTCAAAAATAAACTGTTGTACAATTGATATTTCAGCTCTACAAGCTCTCGATACGATTTCTCAATTTGATTCATTCTTACTAGTTTGTTTGTGTATTGTAGACATAAACCGATGAATTCCTTATAAATTAAAGGAATATTGATCAATTTAATAACAATTGTAAAGATAAGATGTTTTTGTACGTATCACATTAATCAAGAGATTCGTCATAAATAATTTTTGAAGAAGAATAGCGCCTATAACATTCTCTGCCAATTAACGTATCAGGTTTGAAACATTAATTATGTACTTTGTTTTTAAATTAAAAACTACCTAAACAGACTTACATTAAACTTAACAAATATGGTAATTTACGGATGGAGATCATCTCACATTAAAACAACAGAAAACAAGCAAGTAATTTGCCCGCATTGCAACAATCAAGGAGGCCTGAGCAATTCAGTTTATGGCCGCTATGTGCATATATTCTGGATTCCTACTATTCCTATTGGCAAAACTGGCGGTGCTGTTTGTAGCCATTGTCAAAAAGCCTATAAGCCTAAAGAGATGAGTGAAGATATGAAACGGGCTTATAAAAACACAAAACAAGAAAGTAAAACACCACTTTGGCATTTTTCAGGAATTGCGATTGTCGGTCTTATAATATTGTTTTTCTCAATATCTGATAAAATTGACGCTCAGGAGGATCTTACTGCTATTGACAGTCCAATATCTGGTGATGTATATAAATACGAATCAGATGCCAATAGATATTCTACATTAAAGGTTGTTGAAGTAGATGAGGATAGTGTTTATTTTCGTTACAATAATTACGACTACACACAAAAAGTTGGTATTGAAGAAATTGACGTAGACACCTGCTATACGCAAGATATCTACATGATGTCGCGTGATGAGTTAAAAAATATGTATGAAAATGGAACTATTTATGACGTAAGCCGTAAATGAAAAAGTATTAGGTAAAAAAAGCGGTTGTATCCATTGTGATACAGCCGCTTTTTTTGTCTTTGTCAGCATTTAACACTTCTTACCTGACACTTATACAAGATGCCTCGATTGTATTTATTTGATTATATCCATCAAGATGGGCTTCAGGCCACTAAAGAAGAATTCTACAGCTATTACCATGACGATTAAGCCCATCAATCGCATCATGACGTTATTACCTGTTTCACCAAGCGTTTTGATAATTCGGCTTGAACTTAAGAGAATAAAGTAGGTCACTAAAACAACCATTACCAAAGCAAAAATCAAAGTCATTACCCGATCAATGCTACCTGCATCTTCCATTAAAACAATGGCATTGGTAATAGCACCAGGACCTGCGATCATAGGAATAGCCATTGGAGTTATAGATATGTCGTTGACGTACTTTTTAACCTCTGAGTCTTTAAGTTTTACTTTTGTGAAGCGAGCTTGCAACATATCCATACCCATAATAAAGAATATAACACCACCGACTATTCTGAAGCTGTTGACGGATATGCCAAAAAAGCGGAAAAGCAATTGACCTGATAAGGCAAAGAGTAAAATAATGATTAATCCGACAATGCAGGCTTTTTTTGCTGTTTTTGCCCGATCTTCAGGAGTAAGATCGGCACTCATGGTCATGAAGATCGGCATTACCCCTAATGGATTGATCAGGGTAAAGAAGGATGTAAAGGCTAAGATTCCAAAAGTTACTAATTCATTCATTTCATCGAAATTTTCGACAAAAGTAATTCAGAATTAAGTATTCTGTATATTTAATTATGATGATTCTTGTCAAGCGTATTTTAACCTTCTATCCCCGTTCGGCGTAGCGTCCCACTATGTCTTGGATAACATGGCCTCTGGCCTAAGAGAAGCAATATAAATAAAGGTCGAAGTAATTTTATAAACAGGTCTTTTTAAAAGGTACTACTTTTTTGAGTGCTTTAATCTTTTCCAAATTTGCTAAACTTTTGAAAAAGGTACTTTCATTGCTATTGGTATTGGCCAAACATGAATACCCGTTCAGAGTTGCGTCTCGCTACGTCGTGCATAGGTTTGCCTCGTAATAGCGATTGCATGGGAACATGCGAAGTTGTTCTTTCTGAACGATGCCTCTAAGTGGTTTACTAAACAGGCCAGAGGCCTTGTTGAATAAAACGTAGCGAGACGCTACGCTTAACAGGGGTAATTTTTAATAACCCTACCAACCTTTCAAAAAAACTTCCGAGACTTTTTAAAAACCTCGGAGACTTTTTAAAAATCTTCCGAGGTTTTTCGAAAAACTTCCTATGTTTTTTGATGAGTTTGCAAATGACTAATAATTAGCCATATACAAAACGACATTATTTCCTATTTTTTACCCCTCTTAACGCTTGAGCCTCCAATGGATTATCCGGCCAATGATGCTTCGGATAGCGGGCTTTCAATTCCTTCTTTACTTCAAAATAGGCATTGTTCCAAAAGCTATTCAGGTCGTTGGTGATTTGAACTGGCCTAAAGCCTGGTGACAACAAATGCATTAATACATTTACCTTTCCACCATTTACCTTTGGTGTATCCAACATTCCAAACACTTCCTGCAGGCGAACTGCCAATATAGGTTGCTCTCCATTGGGCTGATAGTTAAGCTTGATACGCGACCCACTAGGCACTTGAATTCGTTCGGGCAGCAATTCGTCAAGTTTTGCCTGCAAATCGTAATCCAAATGGTGATGAAGCACCTCTTTCAGGTCGATCTTTTTAAGATCTTCCGGTTTTTTAATCGTAGTAAGGTACGGACTTAACCATTCCTTGTTGGTCGCCAGCAGGTTGCTTGTGGTGACATCGAGCCAGTTACCATCCTTATCCCAGATACGCATGCACTCCACCCGATTTTGCCATTGAACCACTTCTTTATTAAAATCGAGTAACCAAGCTCCTTCTTTCTGTATAGCAGTAGAGATCGCTTCAATTTTTAATGCCTCATCGTAATCGTGCAAGGGCTTACTCTGAAGCACAATACTTCCTATTCGTAGTTCTGTTTTTGCACTAAAGCCTCCATGTTTGGTATCCCATTTAACCGATTCTACAGTACGAACCAATGGTGCCAGATCTTTAGGATTCAATGGTGAAGCTGAAAAGATTTTACCCAAACCATCGCGGGCATTCAGGTTGGCTACTACCAACCATTCTTCATGTGCCAGATCATCTTCGTGCCCGGCCACAGCAATGCTGCCATTGGCCAGTTTAAATTGGGCATTATTTCCAGGTCTGGAATGTGCAATTCGCTCCGGATAGGCAAACACCAGACAGAGGCCTGTTTCATAAGGATCTGGCATATCATTCTCTTCCTCCTCATTAATGATTTGGAGATACTGGGCAGCATTTTTAGCCACCCTGGCCAGTTTCTTATTCTTTAAATCTCCGTTTCGAAAACGTCGCAATGCTTCAATTCGCGCATTTATATCAATTCCTGCTTCTTTTCCCAGCGGATCTCGCTCTTCGAGAATGGCTGCTATATCGGCCGCAAGTGATCCTAAGTCTTCTTCCCTTGCCATAATCAGCATATGCGCCAATCGCGGATGGCATGGTAATTTATGAATAGCTTTGCCGTGCTCAGTAATTCGGCCGATCTCCAATGCCTCAAGGCTTGTTAAAAGCTCTTTAGCCTGCTCTACACGCCCTTTGGGTGGTGGCGTCAACCAGGTTAATGCCTGAACATCCTCAACACCCCATTGCGCCATTTCAAGGACTAATGAGCACAGGTCAGCCTCCTCTATTTCTGGGGTACGATGGCTCTGTAGTCTGTTGTGAGTCGCTTTGGTCCACATACGATAACAAACACCAGGGCCAAGTCTACCTGCACGTCCGGCTCTCTGGTCGGCCGAATCCAATGTTATTTCAATGGTCTCTAATCTGGATAGTCCATTGTTCGGATTGAACTTTTGAGTGCGTGCATAGCCACAGTCCACCACTACTTTCACCCCTTCGATTGTCAAACTGGTTTCGGCAATGGATGTTGCCAGAATGATTTTTCGGTGGCCTCCTTTATCTGGCATAATGGCAGCAAACTGCTTACCAGGCGGTAACTGTCCGTAAAGAGGGTGAATCCTGATTTGTTTGAATTGCCGGCGTAGTATTGTATCACAGGCTCTAATCTCAGCCTCACCCGGCAGAAAGACCAATATATCTCCTTCTTGTTCCTTGACCGCTTTTGAAACTAACCTGGCCGTCAACTCAGGTAACATGCGCACATCATTTTCTCCTTCGTGAATAATCTGCACAGGGTGCTGCCTTCCCTCACTAACGACTGATGGTGCATTTAATAGTTGACACAATTTTGGTGTATTAAGCGTCGCAGACATAATCATTATTCGTAGCTCTGGTCGCAATACCTGCTGCGATTCACGACTTAATGCCAATGCCACATCAGCAAACAGACTACGCTCGTGAAACTCATCAAAAATTACCAGTCCAACATCCTCAATCGCATTATCTGACTGAAGCATACGTGTTAGTATCCCTTCTGTCACCACTTCCAGGCGTGTTTGGCTGCTTACTTTATTGTCAAAGCGAATTCTGTAACCGATGGTCTGCCCGACTTTCTCACCCAATAAATCGGCCATACGCATGGCTATTGTTTTAGCCGCGATTCGCCGGGGCTCGAGCATTATTATTTTTTGGCCCGACAACCATTCTTCCTGCAATAATGCCAATGGCAATAGTGTACTTTTCCCTGCTCCCGGAGGTGCATTGACAATCAATGTATTCTGCTGCGACAGGTGTGTTCTAACACTGTCGATTACCTCTGTGATTGGTAAATCTATTTTATATGGATCAAAGTTCAATATATCAGCTATTTAAGTTCATTTAAATATACATTCACATTATCAAGTACTTTATATGACAGTCGTTCTTTGGCTTCACGTGTCCAACCCGATGTTTTCTCAGAGAATATCAGATGATCCAGTTGGCTTAATTCTTCTTTATGGGCGCCAAAGCCACACACATCAAAAATGGCATAATTACCAGCTCTGGATACCCACTTTTTAAAGGCTTCTTTATCAAAGGTCAGTCCCAGCGATGTATTTACAAGAATCTTATTATTTCCAAGCGTCTCAAAATGCTCCGCTTCCAGTACCTGAGTATGCCTCGGAAGATGAAAGGATAATATCTCGCACTTTTCTATTAACTCGTTTAGTGGCAGGTATTCAATACCCAACTGAACGGCCTTTGATTTTTGAGCCCTGCTGTAGTAATACAAATCAGCACCAAATGCTTTTAATCGTTGTGCTAACATCAACCCTGTGGTGCCTAGGCCAACAATTCCCACTTTGCGCTTCGTTAATTCAACAGGTTCAGACTTCCACATGTGCTTTCCTAAGCCTTTAAGAAGCTGCACCAATTCGGAAATAACAAACTCAGTCACCCCTTCATCTCCATAATCCCTGATTCCCTTAACAACTATGCCTCTTGATTTTGCAAAACGCACATCCACATTCGCCGAATCTTCATCGATTAAACTACAACACATGCCAATGTATTTGATTTTATTGCAATGTCGCATCACGTTTTCGCTAATGGGCGTGTTCCAGGATACAAATACACAATCGGCATTTCCAATCCGATCTATTATCTCATCATCGTTGTTGGGTATTGTATTATAAGCTTTAACCGTTTTTGTAGACAGGCTCTGTAGTTTATCAATTGCAAAACCGTGCAGGCCGGTGTAATCTACTATTATTATTTGCCTAAATGCCATAAATCAATCATTTTCAATGGTAAAAATAAGTACATACTTCATAATTATTTAACATTCAGTTTAAATCCTGTTGATGTATGAAGCCTACCTTTGATGTTTAAAAGATTACCAAGCCTTATTGCCTGACTATTAACATGGAAAGGCTTATATTTTCCATCAATACCTCTTTTTCGCAATAAGCCTTTTCATGTTTTAAATGTTGTGTCATTGGGCCAAAGCCCACCAGGCATCTATTCCTCCTTTTAAATTAATAAGATTGGTATAACCCACCGTTTTTAAGTAATTGATAACATTTAAGCTGCGTATGCCTAAATGACAATACACTACAACAGGCTCGTCTTTAGGAATTTCATTCATTCGCTCTAGTATTTTCTGCATAGGGATATGAATGGAATCCGGGATGAAGCCTTCTTTTAATTCTTCGTCTTCTCTAATATCAATCAATACAGGACGTTTTCCCTTTGCTGCCATCTTAGCCAACTCCATAGCATCTATTTCATCACCTTGCTCTACCGATTCACCGCAAAAAGCTTTATAATCGATCAGCTCTTTGATACTTGGATGCTCACCACAACATGGACAATCCGGGTCTTTCATAAAGCGAATCTCATTAAACTGCATGCTCAATGCATCGTAATTTAGTAATCGACCAATTAATGATTCTCCAATGCCGGTAATGTGCTTTATCACTTCAGTTGCCTGTAAAGTGCCTATAACCCCCGGCAATACACCCATCACCCCTGCCTCAGCGCACGATGGCACCGTACCAGGTTCGGGAGGCTCGGGAAACAAACATCGGTAACAAGGCCCATCTTTAGTGCCAAACACACTTACCTGACCTTCAAACTGTCTGATGGATCCAAAAACATTAACTGTCCCGGTTAAAACACATGCATCATTAACCAAATAGCGCGTTTCAAAATTATCAGTACCATCACATACAACATCATAGTGTTTTACAATCTCTAAAGCATTCTCCGATGTCAAAGCTTCATCATACAAATCAATAGATAAAAATGGATTAATCTCTAATAAAGCTTCTTTTGCCGATTGGGTTTTAGGTTTACCAACATTGCTTGACTTATGAATGATTTGTCGCTGCAGATTTGATTCATCAACAACATCAAAATCGATTAAACCAATACGTCCCACTCCCGATGCCGCGAGATACATCGCAATAGGTGATCCTAAACCACCAGTACCTACAAGTAATACCGATTCATTTTTCAACTTCTCCTGTCCTTCTTTACCTATTTCCGGCAATATAATATGACGCTTATAGCGTTCTAGTTCCTGCTTTGTTAATGACATGTTAAATATTCAATAGTTGGGCACTAAGATAACTACTTTCGGCCATACAATAATTGATCAGTTTAATTCACAAGCATCCCTTTCAACCAATGGGATTGCGTTAAAGAAACAAAAACACTGATTAATATGCAGATTCCATTTGTTTTCTTTTAGAGCTATTAAACTGAAATGAAAGCGCTTAACTATTTATTCTACTTTTTGTTATTCTTTAGCGCAGGAATAAATAATGTAGGGCGTCTTAATAATTGAATATTCAAATGTTACTAAAATAAATTTAAACGTGAAGATTTTAACCCTCTTGACAGGCATGTTGATTCCATTATGCCTATTAGCAAATGAACCGGATAAAGAAGGAATAGTAAAAGGAAAGGTATACGATGGCAAATCGAACAAACCCGTTGAGTATGCCACTGTAGCCATTTACAATTCCGATGATGATAGTGTTATAACAGGCACTATTAGTGAAGAAGATGGAACTTTTAAAATAAAAGGACTAAAAGAAGGTCAGTTTTATGTGGTGGTTTCTTTTTTAGGATATGAAAACAAAAGATACGATAACATTATTGTTGATGGTGGCCGCGATGTGATTGATCTGGGTAACATTACCCTTGGATCTGCCAATCAATCGCTGGATGAAGTAGAAGTGATCGCCGAAAGAAATGCTGTTGAGTTTCACATTGACAAAAAAGTGGTTTCTGTGGGCAAACAAATGACTTCAGCATCTTTATCTGCCGTTGAAGTATTAGAGAATGTACCTTCTGTTCGAGTAGACTTGGAAGGCAATGTATCCTTACGTGGCAGCACCGGTTTCACCGTATTAATCGATGGTAAACCAACCGTGTTGGAGCCTAGTGACGTACTGCGTCAAACACCTGCTTCCACCATCGAAAATATTGAAATTATCACCAACCCATCGGCAAAGTACCAACCAGATGGAACAGGGGGAATCATCAATATTATTACCAAGAAGAATCGAACTCCAGGCCTGCAAGGTTTGGTCAACGCTAAAGCTGGAACCTACGACTTATATGGTGGAGATTTTATGCTTAACTGGCGTAAGAAAAACATCAACTTTAACCTTGGTGCCGATTATAACAATCGTCCTTCACCAGGCACTACATACAGTTATCGTGAATCATCGAACGACGACACTCAGACTATATTGGAAGCTGGTGGTGATAGTGAACGCCGGTTTTATGGTGGTGGTTTCAGAGGTGGTTTTGACTGGGATATTAGTCCGCGTGACGTCTTTAGTGTGAGCCTTAGAATTGGTGAGTTTAATATGGGGCGCGAATCTGATCTCGATTACACCAGAACTGAATTACCAGCGGATATAGTGAGTAATTTCCTTAGTTTAAATGAATACAACCGAACAGGACAGTTTTATTCTGCTACAACAAATTACACACATAAGTTTGCGCAAAAGGATCATGAGCTGGCCTTTCAATTGAATTATCGTCGCTATGATGGTGATGAGTATTCGATTAATACGCAATCGCAAAACAATGTAATTACAGACGGAACAAGAACAACAGAAGTAGGGCCTAACCAACGATGGGAATTAAGGGTAGATTATACCAAACCCATTGGCGAGAGTAATATGCTGGAGTTAGGTTACCAGGGGCGCAAAGGTGTTGGTGATGATGAAACCCGCTTATTTATCTGGGACACCGATGAAGAAGACTTTATCGAAAATGTGGAGAATAGAAATACAACAGAGATGGATCGTAATATTCACGCTTTATATTCTGTGTATAAGGGATCAGCCAACAAATTTGGCTATCAGCTAGGCTTACGTGGAGAATATACCTACCGTCAGATATCATCAACGGGTAATAATGAAAGCTTCACAATTGACCGCTTTGATTATTTCCCAACGGTACATTTATCGTATCAGCTGCCTTCTGAAAATCAGATCATGGCCAGCTTTTCTCGTCGAATTGACCGGCCACGCTCTTGGTACCTAGAGCCTTTCGTTACAGTTATTGATCAATACAATGTAAGACGAGGTAATCCCGACCTGAAACCAGAATACATTGATGCGTTGGAATTGGGTTATTTAAAGGAGTGGGATAAGGCTCAGATTTCCTTAGAGGGTTATTATCGCATTACTCACGACAAAGTAGAAGGCGTACTGACCACCTATGAAGACAATCCGGAAGTACTGTTGCATACCTACGATAATATTGGAACCGATTACTCACTGGGTGTAGAAGCCGCTTTAAACCTGACCGTTTTTAAATGGTGGGAAGCAAATGTGATGGGTAATCTATTTGATTATCGAATTGAGAGCAATTATGATGGTATTGAGGACAGATCATCTTTTAACTGGAGCTCTCGGGTTAACAACTCCTTCGTTTTAAAGAAAAATATCAAGCTTCAGATTGACGGAAACTATGACAGCCCTAGTGTAACAGCTCAAGGAGAAACAAAAGGGAATTACTACATGAACGCTGCCGTTCGTATGGATTTCTTTGACCGAAAACTATCAGCAGTGCTGCAGGCACGCGATGTACTGGCAACATCTGAACGCATTACCATTACCGAAGATCCTACATTTTATAACTACGAAAAACGAATTCGAAAAGCACCAATGGTATCATTAACATTGAGCTATCGATTAAATAATTTCATTCAGAAAAAGAAAGATCGAAATGGTGATAGTGGAGATAGCATGGATGATTTCTAGGATCACGAAGATAAAGGAATGGAGCTGTCTCAAAAGTATTTTATGCATCGTGAAACTTTCAAATTGTAGATAGTAAAAGATAATCTGCACAAATGATCACCACAAAGCCACAAAGATAAATTAAGTTCTTCTTAATTGACTTTGTGGCCTTGTGGTGATGATTACGACTTGTAAGTCTAAAGAAATCAACTCTGACTTCTGAAACAGCCTTGTTTTATAATTCGAAAAGAGGCTGTCCAAAAACTTTACTTGCTCATTAAGATGATTGGCGAGGCAGAGTCGAGGTGCAGTAGTAATAGAGCCGACTATTAATGGATAACCACTTCGACTCCGCTCAGTGAACAGATACCTTCAGTTTTTTGGACAACCACTTTAAAAAAAGTATTAATTACAGTCTTCACTGATAGTATTCAATACCAACCTATCGCGTTGATAATGCGGTTCCATAAGCAACCAAGTATTGCGGATGAATTTCCATTTGTGGTTTGACCAGTTCAAATCCACGTTCCTTAAATACTTTCTGAAGTGATTTATGACGAGCAATACCACCAGTTAAGAATACTTCGCCTCCATTCTGCAAGAAATCAGGCAGCAACTTAATGGCCTGTGAAGCGATGTATTGGTACAATCCCCAAAGTATGGATTTACGCCTTTCCTCGTCAGCCTGAACTAAAGCTGATACAACATTTGTAATAGCAAAAATACCACAGGTGGTGTTAATCATCTCCCCTTCCGAAGCTTCATAAGCCAGGTTATCCAAGGTATCGAAGCTATATTCCGGATGACTATGGCGCCATCGTTCAAGAATTTGTGTTAGCACCATACCGGTTCCTGCGCCACAACTTTTGTTGGTATTGATCCATGGAGCAGCATCCATATCGTGAAAGTGAAGCACTTTAACATCCTGGGTGCCAATATCAATTACCAGCAACTGCTCTTTGTAACTAAATAGATTTCGGCAGGAGGCAATCAGCGCATTTAGCTCGGTGGTTTGAACATCAACCTTACCTTTAAGCGTTGTATTATCACTTCCTACACCGGAAATTGCCATTTTGTATGCATCATTTATCGTGATGGAAGACTTAATATTATCCAGTAAGCCAGGATAATCAATGCCCGAAGCAACCACCCCTTGTTTGGCAATTACTCCCTGTTTGTCTACCAAAACAAATTTACTAAAGCCACTTCCAAAATCCACACCCAAGCGATAGTCAGTTACAATCTTGAGTTCCGAAATGTCATGATTAAACTTTGCCGCCTTTTTACTTCTGTCAGTTAAACTATCAATAAACGTATTTAACCGAAATGTGGTTGGCCCTTTAGGCATACCTAAAATACAGTCTCCTCCCAAAGAGACAACTTTCATCCCATTTGCTCCGGCAGCTGTTTCCAACTCATGCAATCGTGGCGCAAGTAACTGGCAATGCTCCTGCGATACAATGATCATCCCTTTGGCATGCATGGAACTCGCCTCGGCCATAAAATCGTTACTTTTCTCCTTAATTTCCCCTCCTCGTACAGGCGTTTTTATTAGTGTTTCGGCCAGGAACTCAAATAATGTATCTGTTTCTATCTGATCAAAATGATCTAAATCCGGTAAATTAATTTCTCCAAGATAATTAACGCCTTCAAAGCTTGTATATAAATCAGCATCGCGCAGTTGTCGCCAAATATCCGTGCGACCATACGGAATTAAGCCAAACATGCCCACAGGCGTTCCTTTGCTAAATTCTTCTTCAGGTGTTGACTCAATATAGTGGGATATTTCATTATAAAGTTTCTCGCATATGGTGTATGCACGGTCATCTCCCCACATAGGCAAAAACTGCATATGCCAATGCAAAGGTTCCAATCCGAGGTTTAATGGACCTGTTTTCTTTCTTAACTCCCAAATCTTCTGATAGACAGCCTTAGCTTTGATTGAATTGTACATCACCTGCCTGAAACGTTCGAGCGTCTCATTTGAGTCCAAATCCAACACACCTGCCATTTCAATGAGCATCTGCTTCAAATCACTGGCCAGTAATTGCGAGGTATTGGCTTCTGAATAAGAAGGAATATCAATATGAAAATGAGCCGTATCAAAATAGTTTTTAAAATCTTCAAAAGACAGGCCAATGCCTTCACAATAGGCTGTTGAACTTAATAGTATATCTGGCATTGGCACCAGATTTTCCATCATGGCACCTTTCACTGAATTTATAAAACTACAACGAGGCGCCGTAAGGCTCCCTTTATTGGTTAGTTCCAATATTTTTGAATGGGATGCTAATAAGCTACTGAACATTTCAAGGTTTAATGGAATACAATCCAATGCCCAGGCTAATTCGGAAGGAACCAGTAAAGAAGTCGCCATTACTTTTGCATCCGGTCTGAACGCTTCTCTCAGTAGTGTTGTCCTCCTGGTTATTAGACTTCTGGTAGCTTTAAATTTCACGGGTGAGACCATGCTCAATGTGTCACCACTTTGGTTAGAGTCTTTGTAAAATGACCTGAAAGCCATGTAGGCACTGTTTCGCTTTTCTGATTTAGTCATAAATAAATCTTTTAAAATTGTTACAGAATATTTGCAACAACAAAGCCTCATCCCACATGAATTTTGTTGTCAAACATTATAATTTGCCCGATGCACTCACCTATGTCAATAAAAAGCTATTTACACCATTTTTATTAAATAAATATTAAACATGTATTACCTTATTATTTAATCACCATCTAAAATATTTAAAATATTCGGGTGTAAAAAAGTTTAATACATTTATTTATGATAAAATTTAAATTATTATTCTACATGTCACTTTACATCAGGCTTTGCTCCTTTCGAAAATCAGAAGCAATCGCTTTAAGAAATTAAAACAAGTATGTGAAAAATTAACCTGAAAGGTGAAATGAGCAAACGTGGACTATTTTAATTCAATGGGGTGATTAACCCAGTCATGATTAAAGACCTCATTGCGTATCTCTTGAAGTTGCTGCCGAGTGTACTTTTTATAGTATTTTACCGGCTCACCCGTTTTAGTGATTACAATGGATACAATGTCCGGCAAATGATGACGAAGCATGTATTCACGGATAAATTTTAACGGATAGGCAATTTTGGTTCCTATCTCCAATCCGCTTTGAATATTCAACTGTGAAAACGTAATGGTCTCTGATTTAAAACCGGCGCAACTTAGTACTGGTACAATATGCATGGCCATTTGCTTGCAGGTTTCATCATCGTAAACATTAACGTTCTTGTTATTACGTTTTTTATTATCAATAGCTTTCAGGCACTCCAACGTTGAACCATAATTAATATTGGTCGCATTAAAGGTATTCATAATACTATCCAGCATCTGGCGGGCAATATGGAACGACCAGTTTTTATTATCACATACATGCACCGGCCAATGAGCAACGTTCTTAAAATAGAGGCGCTTCTCATTAATTTCAACCTGATAATCCACTGCCCAGGTAATTTCTTCTTCGGTTAAAGCATTTAAATCACTTCTGAAATTGTATGGATTCTTAAATGAATAAGTATTCTTTCCAGTGCGCTGCCAGTATTGCATAGAATAAAATGAAGTTCAAGGCCAAAGATATTGCTTTTGAATGATTCGTTCAAATTCAACAAACAGGATGCACCAGAAGAACCTGTTAAAACAATTCAGATGCATCCTTTATAATGTATTACCTGAAATACTTGTTCAAAAATGTGATGCCATTCTTATAAAATACATCTTCGACAAAGCTGGCCGGATCAGGGATTAAGTCAAGTGTATATAATTCAATCGCTTCAGCCAGACTGTCCTTTAAAGAACCAAACTCGACAGCGGTCAGGCAACAATCAATTGGGTTGACTAATCCGTCAAAGTCTGAGCCTATTACAATGTGTTTCGAGGCATCAAATTCTTCACCCATCGATTGGCCTACTTTTATGATATGTACGATATTATTCAGAAGATGTAATAAATGGATGTAGCGCTTATCCCGGCTTCGTTCAACCGATTGACCTTCTATCAATCGCAAATCTTCATTATCAAGTTCCTGATCTGCCTCATCGTCCAGTTGATCTTCGTCGTCACTCATTAATTTAAGCCTCAACCCTTCCTCTGTAACAGGAGCGATAAAAGCATCCCACTCATCATTACTGATGAATTCTTTGCTTGTTTTATCTTTTGAATAACCGAGCACACGCTCATCTAATATAATACCAATCAACCCATCTGATTTGATAATTGCCTGTATATCCTCATCGTACAGATTAATACTATCCGGGTTAAAGTACGTTCCTTCAATATGACCACGTTGACGTTCGTACTTTACTTTATAAACCTCATGGGCTCGTTTTTTGCGAACTTTTACAATCGGCTTTTCGTGCCACGAACAACCAGTAACCGCCATATGCGAAGCAATCATAGGCATATGACTATAGGCCGCATAATACTCCTTTCGGGCAACCAGACTTAGGTGCTTAATGTCTAACAAAATTGGCTTACCTGGGCTTTCAGTATCCAGACATGCTTTTATGATTTGGTGTCCTTTGGTAGTTATTCCATTTCCCAATGGTAAGAACGGTTTTTTCCCCAGTATTTTTATGGCATACGCATGATTTGCAAATACATTTTGACTAATATGAGTCAATGTCAGGTAAAGTAAACGTACCGGTTCTCCACTTCTATACACACTTATTTTATCGAGCATTATATCAATATCATCCGATTCATTTTTGCCATAATACAAGCCATGACCACCTTCTTGAGAAGCTATCAAATGCAGGGTATCCATATCGTCAGGATCGTATTCATCCATTGATTTTATCCACTTTACATGCTCCCATTCTTCAAAAGGATTATCCGGATATTGATTTATTGAATTAAACTCCTGTTCCAGTAATTGAGGGTAACGATAGCCATCAGCCATGCGTGCAATGCGCTTTAGTTGTCTTTTATCTACATATCTTACCGGACCGGCTAAGGTTTGCACGAGTGCTCCCGTTAAAAAGGCCGTTTCGATTGATCCTACTCCCACGCATGCCAGATTACACCCACCATCAAGCAATTGCTCTAGATTTGATTGAGAATCATATATTTTATTTACCCAGTTATCTATTTCTTCCCACGGATTTTTTCTATTCTCTTCCAACATTAACATTGGCTTTAATGTTGGGTGACAGTGCAGATCGAATATTTTCATTTAGACATATTTTATTTAAAAGTAAAAAAACAACTTTCGAAGATTAATACCAAGTTGATTAGTGAGAAAAAATAATACTGAGCAACTTACTTTATCATCCAATTGACCATCTCCCGTTTTTAACTTTCCCAATTCAATGCAAGCATTAACTGGCCAGTAGTCTGGGGCATGTGGCTCACCGGAAGAAAAGCCTTGGGTCTGGTGCTTGCAAGTAAAGTCTTCACTATGGTGCTGATTTTGTAATATATGAAATTAAACAACTCAT
>DIYS01000202.1 GCA_002429115.1 Saccharicrinis sp. UBA6048
GTTTTGCTCCGGATTTTGCAGTATTCGTTGACTATGCTTATAACAAAGAGAAATATGCCGCTTGTGTGGCCGATATGGAAGAAGGTCAGAACGCTAAGCGAGTGCTATTTAAAGAAAAGCAAGAGCAATGGGGTCAGGAGTATTCAATTCGTGAACTCGAAAAGCAAATGATTACCCTGGGCGAAATGAAAGCAACCGGCACTGAAGGTTTCGGTTGGTGGGATTCTTCAAAGTTGGCGACCAATGCCAAAGAGTCGGTATTGGAAGATACTGCCAACGGCATTAGCGACGGATTAACAGAGCGACAAAGACAAATATTAAATATAGGAAAATAGTAGAGGCGCACCATCAACCACAACGGAACGCCCCCAATCAATTAATTATTACAAAAGTATGAAAGATTACACTTTAGAACAAAAGCAGCAGCTGCGAAACCGGATTGTAGCAATGCAGGAAGAGTCCGGCTTATCATTAAATAAGTTTGCCGTCGAGCACTTAGGTTTTAGAAGCGGTTCAAAATTCATTCATGTTAGTAAGAACTGGGATAAACCAAACCTTGTAGGTATTGATACTTGGAAGGCAATCGAAAAATACCTTTCCAAGAATCAGGACTACAAAGGAGTACCTACTGCCAACCTTAAGAAAGTTTGGGAAACTTGCGAGCGAGCATACACTTTAAAGAAGCCAATGGCCATTGTTGGTGAAGGCGGTTACGGCAAAACATTTGCTTTAGAAAAACTAAAGGTCCACAACGAGCGCAACAGGCGTTTTAAGGTGGTTTACTTTGATGCTTCAATGGTAAAGACTAATAAGCAGTTTATTGCTGGATTAATGCACGCTTTAGACTGTCATAAGCCAGGAACAATGGCCGCTCAACTTTTGGTAATGCGTGAGTTCGTGACAAAGAAAGATATCCTGATTGCCATTGATGAAGTTTCGAGTCTGGAGAGCCACAACATCACCATCATTAAAGATGTAATGACAGCCTTTAAAGACTTGGTAGGTATTGTGTTTGCCGGCACACCTTACTTTATCAATAACCTGAACCGTGGAGCCATCCGCGACCGCCACCTATTCAGCGAAACACGCGACCGCCTGTTTATGCTTCCTGAACAGCTAAACAAGCCTACTGAAGATGAAGCACTGGCCATTTTCAAAGCCAACGGCATTACATCAAACGAGGAGCTTGATATTGTTATGGGGCGCATCGAGGCAGCTAAAAGCCACTCATGGTTAGCAAAGCGCACTTTCAGAGGCATTAAAGACTGTATCGACATGATTAAGATGTCAACCATCCCATCTATAAACTACGACAATTTACAACTATGAGAAAAGCAGGACACACCCTAAACTATTATGATGTTTGCCGCAGCTGTGGCGGCGAAGGCGAAGTAATTGACATCAAAAGCAACTCAATGAAAATGGTTAAGTGCGAAACATGCCAGGGGAGCGGCATGGTATCAATCAGAAAGGAAATCACAATTACCATAACCCCTAAAATATCAATATATGAAGCTAAGCGAGCAAGACATTAAAGAGCTTGAGGCGGTTGAACAACGCATAGAAGAGCTTCATCAATGGCTCGACACTCACAGTGTATTTGATGATGACTTTGAACAACAACGCCGTAACCTGAGCATAGCTCTTTACAAACAAAAGCAGATTAAGAACCGCGTAGGACGTGCCACTGTCGACCTACCAAAAACATACAGTTTACCAACCAATAATTATTAATAGCATGGATATAGCAGAAAAAAAAGTAGGCGAACTAACCGCTGAAGAATTAGAACAATTGCTTGAGAAACGCAAAAAAGAACAAGCAGCCGAACGCAAAAAGGCCAAAGAAAGCTACGAAAACAACCGCAACGACTTTGTTTCGGGTTTAGTTAACGAAGCTTTGGATTTAGAACAACGCCTGAAAGACTTCAAAGTTAAATGCTTTATTGGCTTTGAGAACTTTAGGGAGGAAGCTCACAATTATGGGGATATCCGCACCAATAGCAAAGGTGGTTTTAGCCTTCGCAACAATAACACTGGTGTAATGGCTCGCCTGGAGCGCAATGTTAAGTTTGAGAACGATGAGCGTTTAGACATTGCTATCCCATTGATTAAAGAGTTCCTTGAGGATACCGTTAAGAAACGTAGCCTTGCCGATTACAAAACAATATCGGCTCTAATGGCTAAGAATAAAAAAGGTGACTTCTCAACTACTAGCTTAAACATCCTTATCTCACAGAAAACCAACTACGATGACAAGCGATGGTTACGCGCCATTGAGTTGATTGAAGAGAGCTTTGTAGAGCGTGGCATTAGCTATTCAGTGAGCTTCTTTACTAAAGGTGATACCGATAAAGATGAGGCTATATGTCTGAACTTTGCAGCCCTTAAAGTTGAACTTCCTGAAGTAAAAAAGGACTAGCATGGCCATCTACTTAGTTCAAGCAAAAGTACAGGCTAAAGCCGATGGTAAAGTACTGTTTAGACCAAAGGTGATGAAAGGTGTTTTCATTCCGAAGGATGATAAGGCAAGCCGACCAAAAATTGAAAAGCAATGCCGCCAGTTCCTATTGAATAACCTCAAAGAAGCCTATCCGACCTTAACGTTTACGTTCGCCTACATCAAAATTCAGCAGTACAACTGCAGCTTTACACTTAACGAAGATTCTCATTAATCCTGAATGGTTGTTGAGGCGGTTCGATTCCGTCCCCAGGAACATAGCTAAAACAGCATTTAAATACTATTTAAACAATTATCATTATGGGATATATTATCTGTCCTGAATGTGGCAAAAGTTTTCATTCTTTAGGTTTTGCAAGACACATGGCCATGCATCGTGATAATCGCGAAAAGGACACGCGAAAGTGCTACGTTTTAATGGTAAGTCGCACTTTCCCAAAGGTTCACCCAAAAGCAGAACAGGAAACCGGTTTTGTTGAAGCTATTGAAAATGGTTCAAAAATTCACACAATACGTGCTGACTTTGAAAAGTGGCAAAATATTGCTGATGAAGTGAACGAAGGAAAAGCCTATGTGAGCGTGCGCTATTGGAGTAAATCACCTTACAACTACAAACGTGATGGCTCAAAGCAAGTTGAATTCAAAAGACTTGACAAATTAGAAGTTCAGTCTGTATTCATGACTCGATATAGCTTTTTCGAGGTAACACTGAACGATGAATACATCTATCACCCTGAGATTGAAACCTTGGCTAAAAATGATGGCCTTAGTTATGATGACCTTGACAAATGGATATTCCCTCCTAAATGTAAACAGGATGAATTTTGGGGAGCTGTCATTCATTTCACCGACTTTAAGTACTAATCATCTAAACACTATTTATATGAAAAAGCTACTTAACTATTTTAAGCAAAATAACACGCCTATCATCGTAGGTTTTGCATTAGGAGTAACCTACTGCCTTACTCTGAATGCAATTGAGAACTTGATAATTAAGCTCACCATCTTGCTTTTAAAATAGCGATAAAGACAATTTATTAACCAATATCAATAAACATGGAAGCAATAGACTATCTAACATTGACAGCCCTACTTGGCATGCTTGCTACAGGTATTTGGGGTGGTATTCGCGAACACAGGCAAAAGAAGCAAGGAACTTACCAAAGCTTCAAGCCTGAGCATTACAACGACTTCGATAAGCGATTAGAGAATGAGTAACCTGGAGACATTAAAGCAAAAACGGCAATACTTCCACCAGTTGTTACTGGCATTAGGCGAAGAACGCTATAAGGAAGTGATTGTAGAGGCGCATTTTGGTGTAAGCAGCACCCGTGATTTAAACGAGGAGCAACTTAATATCTTAATTGATGATGCACGCAAACGCCTTGGAAATAACCAGAATGCTGGCGCGGATTTGCAATCCGTGCCCAGTCAAAAGCAACTGCGCATGTGGCGAAACAAATGCCTGTTAGTACTCAACGAACGCGGCATTAAAGCCACGCCTAAAGACTGGACAGCAGTCAATGAAGAGCTATCAAAGAAGCAATACCAATGGATATTGAAACCGGCTCTAGTCGCCAATGGTAAGGTGAACCGCAAAGGCTTATACGCTTTCCGTACTGCCGATGACCTGAAGAAGCTATTTAAACAGCTTTGCTCCATTTGCGACAACGAACAAGCCAAAGCCAAAGAACTAAAAGATTTAGCACTTAAAAATTAGAGAATATGAACAAAGAACTAATGATTAAAATGGGCGATCAAGTTAATGCACAATTACCTGAAGGTTTTGGTTTCGCCCTTATTGTATTTCCTTTTCACGGAGGAGGGACTGGCAGCTACATTTCATCAGGTCAGCGCAGCGATATGATTCAAGCATTGCGCGAAACAGCCGATAGGATTGAAAAGAATCAGGATTTTAAGACACCAACCGCAAACAGTAACTGATAATGAAGTATTTCAAACAAAGATTTATACCACCAATATTGCCCGATATCGAAATGATACAAGAGGCACATTGTCAAAATAGTGACCTTGAATGCGGCTCGCATGATTGCGACCATTGCTTATTTAACTCAACAAACCTTGAGCAATTTACTGAGTGGTATTTTACAAAACAGAGTAAGCTATGAGTAAATACAGCCAAATAAGCAAACGAATAGGATGGGAAGGACACTGTGCGATACCTTCAGAAACAGAAGCTCTAAAGCTATTTAACAGTGTTGTAAATCAACATTGCGTATCTGCTTTTGAGTTGGTGTTTAAAATTCACCGATTTGCTCCAACACCTGATAGTCAGGAGGAGTTTAGAGCAATGGAAACTATTAACGAAGCCTTTCGAGTAGGCTCACAATACTTTAAACAACGATGATAGTATTATTCAAGCTACACAACCACGAACATTGGCATGAATGCACTAAATGCGGTCATGAATTTGACCTACGTATCACCTGTATTTGCCCTCATTGCGGCACTACAGTGATGCTAAATGAAATTTAATAATCAACCACATTAAAACAATCAATTAATTAGTATGAAACCAACTACAAAAGACAAACAACTAGCCAACCGCATGATTAACATGCTACAAAAAGCAGGCTTTACGCCCGACCAAATGATTGAAGTATTACAAGCATCTCGCAAACGCTACCTGCAAATGCAGCTGGAGCAACAAAAAAACTAAGCAATATGAAACGATTACTTAAAAAGCTTCTTGCACCAATAGTAAAGGAACTGGTGCAAGAAGAAATCAAAAAAGCTAGCGATACAACTGTTCAACAAGTTCTATCAAATCTGAATCAGAAGCTTCAAGATTCTTTAACTCACGCTCCTTCGCCTTATCAAGATAACGGTTAACACTATCCTGATGAAGGGGCGACAAAGTACTGCGCAATGCTTCTATTTTAGCCTGCATTGCCGCTAACCGAAGGGTTAGCTCAACAATTTGTTTTTCCATAAAACACTTGTATTAAAATTTTAGAACAGCACAATATAAGTGTTTTTGCCCTTGCAGCTCATTGGCTTGCAAGGGCTTTTAAACTAAAAATTAACGCATCACTTGCATGTCAAAAATAATTCGTAATATTGCAATGTCTAAGTATTATTCTCAGGGTGGAGATTCCGCCCATACATTGCGTTTAGGGCTTTTTTTATGCCCTAAAGTTACGTATAACAATATGCGGCTGTTTGCACCGTGTGGCTATTGTAATGGTAGCCCAAGCCCTGAGAATGGACTTAGACAGCGGGTAAAGCGAGCAGCCGTCTTTTTTCTGCATGCAAGTCTTAAAACATTCTTATAATATGAATTTACCTTCAAACAATGCTACCATGAGTAGCAAGGAAATTGCAGAATTAACAGGCAAGCTTCACAAAAATGTGATGCGTGACATTAGAAACATGCAGCCTGCATGGCAAAATGTTACTGGGCGCAAATTTGAGCTCAGTGAGTTTAAAGATTCAACTGGTCGCAAATTGCCAATGTTTAAGCTAACTCAAAAAGAATGCCTTTTTATTGCCACTAAGTTCAATGACGAAGCTCGTGCTAAATTGGTATTAAGGTGGTATCAACTGGAGACAAAGCAGGTTGCTCAAGTCAACCATTCTGCTGAACTTGAAAAGCTAACAGAACTTGCTACACAAACCTTAAAAGGGCTTAATGTTGTTTCAACCACACTAAGCAACTATAACGAGCGCATTTCCAACCTCGAAAACCAAGTGCTAACAAATAAGCCTCCAAAACATCAGGCTGCAAAATTGGCTCTTGAGGTAATTGATGCCAGGGCCCAGGAGTACGATTTTGCCAAAATAAACGGTCACAATGTGCGTCGCATCATCGTTAACGAGCGTGTTTATTACAGCATTAACGATATACTACAAGCCATCGGCGTAAGCACCGGCAGTGGTCAGGTAGCCAAAAAGCTTAACCGCAATGCGCCCCACACCGTGGCCAAAATACACATCTTTGGCAATACACACCCGGCTTGGTTCTGCACCAAACACGGCATCGACCTTATACAAAGCGGTAGCCGTAAACTTAATGGAAGTAGAATAAAATGCGAACTAAACTAAGGGAGGGTGTAACTATGGAACTACTACGTTTTGGAAACCGAGAGCACACTTTAGAAGCCTTTCAGGATATCTTTTGTCGCAACGAAGAACTAAGCGATATGCTAAGGCGCAAAGGTATTACAGAAGCTATCTTTACCTTTGATAAATACTTTGATACTTCCTATTTGCCACTTGTTAAAGGCGAAGCCCGCGACAAAATGTTTATCGAAAAGCTGCGTAAAATCAAAGAACGGTATTTCGACCCTATTTAAACGCCTCCTCAATCAATTAATTAGTACAGCCCGTTGGATATCCCAATGGGCTTTTTACTTTTGTTGTGTATTACACGACAAAATAATTAATTATGAAATCACTAATCCTATTAATTACAGCATTGTTTATTGCTTCTATTTCAAGTGCTCAAATAGAATGGGCAGCAACTTACAACGATACTTTTGAATCAATTGGCGAAACACATGCCTTTGGTATGTGCGAAACGCCCAGCGGTGTCCGTCAACTTAGAATTTATAAGAACGAAACAAAGTGGTATGTTGATATTATGCAGATAGTATCAGGTAATAAGCTAACAACTAATAAAACAAGCGAATTAACTTACACAGCTCCCGATTGGAAAATACAGAGTGATTTTCAATTAGTAGGAATCTACAATGTTTGTCACAACCTTATTGCTAAAAACAAACTAGCTTTTGAATTGATATTTGAAGACCCAAATCCTGAACCTAACCATGCTCAATATTGGTGCTATTTATATGATGAAGAAGGAACCTTATTAAATATAACTTGGGGCATACAAGGGCAAATTATAGGTGACTATATAATTCATGAAACATGCCAGCCTTACGATATTACGCAACGCATTTGGCATATTAGTAAAATAGGAAGTAAAACAAGTACAAGTGCAAAGGCTGTAGATTTCCCAAATCTTTTAGTATTCCCCAATCCTTCAAGCAAACAACTCAACCTTAGTCAATCAGGTGAAGTTATTCAAATATATAACCTTAATGGGCAACTAATTGAGCAACTACCACCTCACACAAACACTATAAATATCAGTAATTATACCAAAGGCCAGTACTTAATTAAGGTTGATAATACAACACTCAAGTTTATCAAGGAATAAAGGAAAGCAGCGTCAAGCTGCTTTTTTTTTATCCACATCCTTGTATTTATTGAATAGTTCTTTATAGTCGTACTTCACAATTTGCAAACCATCTAAGTAGCCGGTGACGTTGTAACCCGACTTACGTACACAGTTGTACATGGTGGACTTTTCCAACTCCTGAATGTTTAGTGCGTATTTCATGCTAAATAATAGCGACGATGACAGCGTAATGTAATCAACAAAGCCTTTGGCTTCTTCGCTCTTAATATAGTCGATAATTGACCACTTAACATCGTTAGGTAGCTTCTTATCCTCTGTACATCCAGTTACCAACTCACGGATGCGCTCGAGCATGCGGTTGGTTTTATCTACATGCAAGAGGCGACGGTGATAATCATCAAAATCGTTATAGACTACCTGGGCATCCGGGCGGACGCTTTTAGCGGTGTGCGACAATAGGCCACTACCGCCAAACAGGTCGATAAATACTTTGGTGTTTTCAAACTCGTTTAAAGCTGTTTTAAAGTGCGTTAAAAAGCGCCGCTTTTGTCCCATAAAAGGAAGCGGCGCACTTGTGTAAGGTTTCTTCATTTGTTATCGTTTTGAATGTTTATATTTGTGGTCTCTCTACATTTTTAAATACAAAAGGTGCGTACACACCGTCCAAAGGCATTGGCCTCCGGCGTGGTGTGTATGCACCTTAGTATTTAGCGAAAGGTCAGAGAGTCGCTAAGTGAGTCGGAGGCTCTTTTACCTCCTGTATTTTTAGACTAGTAT
>DIYS01000053.1:0-1513 GCA_002429115.1 Saccharicrinis sp. UBA6048
TAATCTTGTCATTTTGTTTAGCAATCAAACGTTCAGAATCGAAAACTGCTTTCAACGATTTTATAAAACTAATTGTACTAGGAAGAGAATTGTTGAATTTACATTTAAAAATATGTTGTTTACCTAGTAGGATTAAATGATTTTTGAGAAATACATTTTCAACTGTTTCGGTGATTCCTAGGATCGCCTCTCTTTCCATAAGCTCATGACCCCCCATTAAATGCTTAATCGATTGCCAGAAATTTACTACCAAAGGACAATGAAAAAAGAAATGGGAGATATTTTCCTCTGCGGAATGGCAAAAAGAACAAAGAGGAGAATCTGTTTTACCAATTTTAAAGAGGAAATCATTTAAAGGAATTATTCTATTAAGTATCTTGTACTGAAATTCACGCGTTTTTGTGTCTATTGCGCACCTAAAAGCATTGCTATAGATGCTTTTCCAATCAAGAACTTGCTCTGTAGAAGCATATGCAGCATCCCATTTCTTTTTCGCAGAAGGGCTAATCGAAATCTTTGACACCAAAATATTGTAAATTTCTTTTGAGGACGATTCGCTTAATAAAATAACATCATTGCCTGAGTACAAAAGAATATCGTCCCTAACATGGTTAACTTTGATGAGCACCGACGCAGGATCATTACTCATCACCTTTTTCCATTCAAGTGGAAGGCAATCATAAAGGCCATTCAAAAATAAGAGATCCAGGGCATTCAAATTTTGCAAGGTGGTATGTATCTTGATACATATCTCATTAAAAAGGTCTCCAACTTTTTGAAGTCCTAAAGAGAAGAGTTTGCGATTGAAAACTGAGTTCTGTCCGATACAAATAAATTTATTGTTCCATATAATCTGGTTAACGATTTCATCCAATGAAGAGACGGTTGACGCAGTTAGTTTTGTCCAAGTGGTAAGGCATTCCCTGTAATAATCGGGAAGGTCCAATGGGAGTTTTGTGTACTCGAAGTTACAATGAAAAAGCAAACTGCCCCCAACTCTATGGAGATAGTGGTCAAGTATAATTTTCCAGGAACAGGGTGAATCATCCATATACTTTTTGATACATACTATCCTTTGCGTGTCAATGAGAGACTCAATATGCGGCATGTTTAACCCACCATTCTCGACACTATTTATAAGAGCAAGCCGTTTAACTTTATCCTTGCCTTTCCACACAAAATTGAACAACACCTGATTGATCTCTTTAATAAAAGTTTTGTTTGCTGAAACGAGAGAGAGGCGATAAAGAATTTTAGGAATGGCGAACGACTTGATTATTTGTATTTTCCCAAGCAGGGTAAGGCCTCTCCAATTCCAACTGTTAAGCAAATCTCTAATTGACTTGATAATGGTATTAAAATTTAATTTGTCTGAGAGCAACTGATCATAGGTGAAATGTATTCCTAAAATTTTGACTACTTTCTTTATTTCATCTATTTTCAGTTCTTCTGCATCGATATCGGAGGGTCCAAGCTTCAAAACCTCAGTTTTTCCTTTATTAACGTTCAAACC
>DIYS01000053.1:1679-2703 GCA_002429115.1 Saccharicrinis sp. UBA6048
GAGATCATCAGCGAAAATTATAAGCTTAAGTTCGTGACCATCAACTTTTATTCCCTTAATACATTCGTCATTTCTAATATAAATCGCGAGTGTTTCTAGGACTAAGATGAACAGATAGGGTGAGAGAGGATCACCCTGACGCACACCGCGTGAAAGTTTAAAGGGTTGAGTAGTAAAGCCATTATTCATCACACAACTGGAAATATTCGAATAAAAGGCTGTAATCCAAGCACAAAAGGATGGACCAAAATTGAACTTCCTAAGGGCATGTCTAAGAAAATTCCAATTCACCGAATCAAAGGCTTTTTCAAAGTCAATTGCTACCAGCAATGAGCTTATATTATACGATGATGTTAGCTTGATAATATCGTCAATGGTACGAACAGCGTCAAAAATGGTTCTGCCTTTAACATATGCGTTTTGATTATGGTGTATAATTTCGGGTAAAACTTTTTCTAATCTTTTAGCTATAGCTTTCGTGCCAATCTTTACATCGACATTAATTAAAGAGATTGGTCTCCAGTTCTTTATTTGTCGTCTATCTTTATCTTTCTTCTCTATTAAAACAATAAGCGCTTGTTTTTGAGAAGAAGATAGTTCGTCGTGTTTGTACGCGTAATTTAGACAGTTAACTAGATGACTGCCCAAGAGCGTCCAGAAGCATTTATAAAACTCTATGGTCAGTCCGTCGTTCCCTGGTGTCTTGTTGCATTGAAAACTCGATAAAGTATTAAAACATTCTGCGAAAGTTAACTCGCCTTCGCATAAATCTCGCATTGCTTGTGAAAGCTTTGGTATGTTCCCAGAGTTTAGGAAAGGACAGTTTTCAACAATAAGCTCATCAGAATTCTTCTCGCTATAAAGATCTGAGTAAAATGAAGATATTTCGTCCATTATACAATTCGGTTCAACGGTAATTTTGCCATTCTTGCATTCGAGTTTTCTTATAGTGCTTTTTGTCTTCTTATTGTTTTGTAAATTAAGGAAATACTTATTGTTCTTCTCACCTTTTTCATACCAAGTT
>DIYS01000262.1 GCA_002429115.1 Saccharicrinis sp. UBA6048
GCATCAGTATTCGTACTAATATCATCACTAATTCTGATGTCATTATTTGTGCTTATACCATCGTTATCTTTGACTAATGGAGCCTGATTAGCAGCCAGTAATGTTTGGTTGGTTTTGTTATTTGTATGATTCTCAAATGTCTTTTCGGTGGTTTTGTTTGATTCAGTTTGATGACTTTCAACAGCTGGCTCTTGATTTGCGTAGCTTTTCCAGGCTTTCATCAGCGAAGTTTTCGTATAGGCAAATTCATAATCAGATATGAATTTATTATTGGTACTGTCGTACTTAGCCAACCTCCGTAGAATTTTTGCTGAATCACGTTTGTTGTCAGTGGTGGGTTTGTTTGTAATAGCTTCGTCTTTATTGATCTCAACATAAAAGGTGTCTGTGTAATTGGTAAACGGACTGTAGCCTTTTACAACAGTTAGTATTGAGTCTTTTTTTGTGGCCTGTTCAGTGGAGTCTAAATTGCAAATAGTGGTAGCTTGCAGAGTATCGATCGGCTGTACCGAATCGATCGCAAGTTCTTTAGGCAATATGGTATCGTTTGTGACGATAATACTGTCTTCAATAATTACAACATCCTTTTGCTCACTTTCTGACTGGGCATAACTTATACAGCATGCCATAGCCATATAAAAGCATAGCGCAATTAATCGTGTATTCATAACATAGTTGTTTCCCCAACGACCAATTCTTACGGGCTAGTATCGAATAAGTTTCAAGAAATACAATTCGTATTTAATATAGTTAGAGCTTGAGCACTGCAACGTTGTGGAAATGTCTGTGTTGAGGTACTTTGAAGTGTTTGTAAAAAATAAGTTTGTAACGTATGAGGGTATAGACTATGTGAATTGTAAAGTCAAATAATCAGGAATTTCAGGGCTTAAACACAATCGCTGAATTGAACTTTTAGAGCCTGAATTTCCTGATTATTATATTGTCAATATTTGAAAATCACCTGTTCAGTAAGTAATTTACCGCCATTGAATAGTTTTTAATTTTCGGTTTCATGCATGGCACGAATTTGTTTTAAGGTAATTTTCTTTGGTGTGAATGGTAACAAGCTAATTAGAAGCTTGTGGCCAATGGTCATTCCGCTGTGAATATTAAGTTTGCCTTTAAGCATCTCTTTATAGCCAATTTTAGCAACTTTTTCAGCGCTAATAGTTTTTTGAAATAAACTGGTTTTATTCATGCCGGATACTTCCAGAAATTCAGTGTTTGTCACACCTGGCAATAATGTAGACACTGTAATATTCGTATCGCTAAGTTCTTCTGCTATTGCATTACTGAATGATGAAATATACGCTTTAGTTGCAAAATATACCGATTGCAATGGTCCGGGCATGTAACTGGCTATGGATGAAACATTCATAATTTTACCACTATTTCTTTCAATAAAGTCAGGAAGGAAAATCCTTGTTAAACCTGATAGTGCTTTAATGTTCAGGTCAATCATAGCCTCATTGAGTTCCCATGGCTGTTCCGAATATTTACCAACGCCCCCAAATCCAGCATTATTAATGAGGATGTCTATTTCAATGCCTTCGCTCTTTAGTTCATTGTAAATTTCCTTTGCTGACTCAGCTAAGGTTAAATCCTTTGCGATTACTTTTACTTTAATGTCAAATTCTTTTTCCAGTTTAAACTTCAGTTCTTCAAGTTCTTTTTGTCGGCGGGCAACGATTACTAAGTCACCTTTGTGTCTGGCGTGTTCAATAGCCAACTCTTTACCAATTCCGCTTGAAGCACCTGTGATTAATGCAATATTTTTCATTTGTAGTGTTTATAGTATCATAATTAAATAACAAATACCTTTGATTATCGATTATGATGGTTTGTATTAATATTAACAAAATCAAATATAATATTTAGGAATATAAAATACGCAATTTCAATAAATTTATTCATAATGAAATCACTAAAGTTTATTTGGTAAAGGAGTAAGCTGTCTTAAATATTGATTACGGTAATAAGAATTCTACCTAATCGTGTGACGTTGTTAATTGGTGTTGTTAATTAAGCAATCAAAGCTAGTTGCTAATTTGTCATTGTAATAAAGCAGGAGGGAGGTAAGTGTTGTACGGCAAGATCAGGTCATTCAAGCTGAGTACCATGAAAGGTTGGTGCATCAGATTATTGCGCCTGGTAGAATTATTGTGAATTTGCTTCCCTTGTCAATTTTGCTTTCGACTTTGATGGTGCCGTTATGTTTATCAACAAATTCTTTGCATAATATCAATCCAAGACCAGAACCTTTTTCGTCGGAAGTGCCATAAGTTGTTAAGTTTTGATCTATTACAAAGAGCTTTTCAATGTCGCTCTCCAGAATGCCGATGCCATTGTCTTCTACGCAAATGGAAATTTGATTGTTGGCGAGCTGTTTACTTTCAATTCTTACCGAGCCTTCGGTATTCGTGAATTTAATTGCATTGGAAAGTAAATTGCGTAAACATGTACTAAGCATGTATTTATCAGCAAATACAAGAGTGTTAGGCGTGTGATTGGTGAGTGTAATAGATTTCTGATTCGCCAGGCTTGTTATTGCTTCTACTTCGTTTTTAATAAATGGATTGAGGTTGAAATATTCCGGTTTAAATTCAATTCCGTTTGATTGAGATCTGGACCACTCAAGAAGATTACTTAGCAGGTTGTTGGTTTGAATCGATGAGTTTTTAATAATATTGGCAATTTGCTCTATGTCCGAATAGTTTTTGTTTTTAATCCTTTCTGACAGTAATTCACTCAGTCCAATTATGCTATTAAAAGGACTTCTCAGATCGTGCGCTATGATAGAAAAGAATTTGTCTTTAGTCAGGTTGAGCTTTTTCAGGCGGGATTCGCTATCCTGTAAGGCTTTCTCCGCAATAATCCTTTCAGATATATCATTGGCAAAAAATGATGCACCAACGACTTCATCTTTGTCCAAAATCGGATTCATCGATACTTCGACATAATAAACACGAGCTCCTACGTCTATCTCATCGACAAAGGAGAAGCGTTCCCCACTTAGAGCTCTGTCGTATCTACTCTTCCAAAGTGGCTGTATAGGTTCAGGAAGTGATTTTAAGAGGTTTATACCTTTTTTCAACTCTACTCCAAAGCCTTGAAAAAATTCTCTTTGAAATACGGAGTTTGTATATAATATCTCGTAGGATGTGTTAATTGCCCATATGCTTTCGAGCGTGTTTTCCATTATGGCTGACATATTGGAATTGCTCTCTTTTAGGATGGATTCTATTTGTTTTTGATCAGTAACATCAACGCTTAAAGCTGATACTCCTGAGATTTTGTTGTTGGATACAACAGGGTTGAGTGAAACTTTGAAGGTGCATGTTTGCTCCTTGATCTGATGTGTAAACTCAAAGCTGAATTGTTCTCCGTTGAGTGCTCTGTCGTATTTTTCTTTCCAGAAAGCAGCCAGTTCCGGTGTTAAGATATCGAGAACGTGAAGGCCCTTTTTTAATTCAATACCAAAGGCACTTAGGTATTCTGTTTTGAAAAAATCATTGAATATCACATAGCGGTAGTCACGGTCAATTGACCAGATGGAAGTTTCCTGGTTGTTGATCAGTGAATTGAGGTTTGCCTGAATAACTTCTGATTCGTTATTACTTATTCGATAATCATCTAATCTTTGTCTTAATAACTGGCATTCATTGATCAGATCTTCATATGTCAAATCATCTTTTTTCAAATTTTGTAATAATAAGTGTGATTAAGCCTTTAATAATGTTAAGGCTATTGAAATTAGTCAATTGATAACAGATTTCCTAATTACGGTAAGGGGTTGCACTTATTAATTACAACAATAAAAATTGTAAAAAGATTAAAATAACTGGTAGTTTCTTAATTCTGATATGCAGATACGATATTAGAAATCAAGGGTGAAATAGTAAATGAAATGTGCGCCTATTTTTGTTTGTATGCCGTTTTTAAGTTTTTAAGAATGGTAAATCCTCTGTCAACATCTTCGTCATTTACAATGATTGTAAATTCATTAGTTGTTGAGATAACCTCCTTGATATTAACGCCCTCCCAGGCAATGGCCTTAAGAATATGATAATAAAACCCGGTAATTTGAACGTTTGCTGCCGGCAGCTTTAATGTGATGGCAGATAACTCTCCCTGCTTGAACAAGCATTCTTCGCTTGAAAAATGATTTTCAACGAGCTCTTCATAAGCCGAACTAACAACGAGGTTGGATTCGAAAACACCACGCACCAAAGTGTAAAACACATCCTGCTGAGTTGATATTTCTTGCATCACCTTTGTGTGTTGATTGAAAATTGTATTGCTGTTTCTGAAGGTATAATCAGTTAGGTTAGAGCGTACAATTATATCGCCCAATGATTCCAGTAGCTTTTGTAGGTTTTTATTGAGTGAGTAGTCAAGCTGAGGAGCTAATCTGTTTAAAGCCATAACTATAGCGCCTTGTTTTACAGGCTTTTCGGTCAGTTTCTCCACCATCGGTTGTATCTGACGGGCTAATGATGAAATGTTTAGAAGTCCTTCGCACAAGGCTTCAATAACAAATGGCTTAACTTTAATAACCGATTCAACGGCTTGACTAACTGTTTTCATGGTCGTATGTTTGGTGCAAATATATCAAATGTTAAGATATTAACAAACTGTTATAAAGAAGTTTTTTTTGTTGAAAAATTTTCATATCCATATCGCATTTGATATTTTTGACAACTTAAATAAGAAATGGTTTATTAAATCAGTATACGAATTAAAGAAATTTTTCGCATGAAAAAGTTTGATTTGAAAGGTTCTATCGTGGCAATAGTTACACCATTTACCAACAATGGTGAAATAGATGTGGATGCATTTGATCGATTGATTGATTGGCACTTGGAGAATGGAACGAATGGTTTGGTTGTGTGTGGTACAACGGGAGAAACTCCAGCTCTGACTGGTGATGAAGATGCCTTTTTAATTGAACGCGCTGTTAAACGTGTAGCTGGACGAATTCCTGTTATTGCAGGTACGGGTAGCAACTCAACACAAGAGTGTATCAGGTACTCAAGAAAAGCTGAGGCAATTGGCGTTGATGCTGTTTTGGTGGTTGGACCATATTATAATAAGCCTACTGAGAAAGGGATGTATATGCATTTCGCTAATGTGGCTGAAGCAATTGATGTGCCTATTATTTTATATAATGTTCCATCCAGAACAGGATCGAAAATATCTGTTGATAATGCAATAAAGCTAGCCAACGCATATGAGCATATTGTTGCTATTAAAGAAGCGTCGGGTGATATTGCTTTGTTTACCGATTTGGTTGCACGTCGACCTGAAGGCTTTTCTATTTATAGTGGTGATGACTTTTTGGCTTCATCGGCAAATTTCTTAGGAGCAGATGGTTGTATCTCCGTAATTGCAAATGCTATTCCTGCTGAGTTTTCACAGCTTATGCGTGCATCATTAAATGGTGAGGTATCAGCAGCCAATGAAATTTTCTATAAATACAGGGAGTTAATGGATCTGATGTTTATCGAATCGAATCCAATTCCGGTAAAAACAGCTTTGGCTGAAATGGGAAAAATAGAGGAAGTATTTCGTTTGCCAATGTGTTCGATGGAAGATAATAACAAGCAATTGTTGATTGATGAATTAAGAAAACTAAATATTATCTAAATATTTTAGTTGTTGTTGGATTGGATGAAAAAAAAGAGTGTTTCAACGGAATCACTCTTTTTTTATGTCTTCACCTGTAAGCATGCTTGATCAAATGTCATAACATTTATCATTCGCTCATCTCGATTAATTTTCTACATTTGGTGACAAACAAATAAATCACAAATAATGATTGAGTTATTAAAAAATCACCGGACGATACGTAAATACAAAGATCAGGCGATAGATGATCAGTTATTAAATGATATACTGGAAGCCGGCGTGCGCGCTTCTACCACTGGTAATATGCAGGTGTATAGCGTTGTTGTAACACGTGATGAGGCAATGAAAGAAAAGTTGGCTCCTTGTCATTTTAACCAGCCAATGGTAAAGCAAGCGCCTGTTACCTTAACATTTTGCGCCGACTTTAATCGTTTTAATAAGTGGTGTCGTCAAAATAATGCTGAACCGGGGTATGATAATTTTCTGTCCTTTGTTACAGCGGCCATTGATGCATTGCTGGTAGCTCAAAATGTATGTGTTGCTGCAGAGGCAAAAGGTCTTGGGATATGTTATTTGGGAACCACAACCTATTTGGCTGATAAGATTATTGACGTGCTTAACTTACCCAAAGGGGTTGTGCCGGTCACGACTGTAACCTTAGGATATCCGGATGAAGATCCTAAGCAGGTTGATCGATTGCCTTTAGAGGCCGTGATTCATAATGAAACCTATAAAGATTATACTGAAGAATCCATCAATGATCTTTACAAAGAGAAAGAAAACCTTCAGGAGAATAAGGATTTTATAGAAGAGAATAATAAAGAGTCATTGGCCCAGGTCTTCACGGATGTTCGATATAAAAAAGCAGATAACGAACATTTCAGTAAAGTGCTGTTAGATGTATTAAAAAATCAGGGTTTTATGTAGTCCTTATAACAAAAAATGTATCAAAGGTGAGCTGAATTAAGCTTGCCTTTTTTTTTGTGTCTATTCGTCAAATAGTTCTTGCCAAACAGGTCATTTTCATTGTAAATTCTATAAAAAGACAAAACGATGAAAAGGATAGTGTGTTTACTGGTATTTAGCATTTTCATATTCGGTGCTAATGCGCAAACTGTGGAAGATATTCTTTCGAAGTATACCGAAGAAAATGGACGATTGTACCTTCAGCCATTTGCTGATGCCTTTTCCGCTGATTTTAACAGTGGATTATTTCATAATGCCAAAGTTAAGAAGAAAGGTTTTCAAATCTATATTGGAGTGGTAGCACAGGTGGCAACAATATCTAATAGTGCTAAATACTTCAATGCGTATACCGATAGTGATTTGTTTCCTCCACAAGGCTCGTATAAAGTACCGACCATATTTGGTCCGACAGATGAAGTGAGCGTGCCTATAGAAGGAACAAGCGACATGTATCATTACGTTTTTCCTGGAGGGCTCGATGTTGATTACTTACCGTTAGCGATGCCCCAGATTACTGTTGGATCATTGTTTGGGACAGACTTTACTGCACGGTATATTACATTAGATGTCGATGATTATGGCAAATTAGATGTGTTTGGCTGGGGTGTCAGACATAGTATTGACCAGTACTTTTCGGCATTGCCTGTTGATCTCTCAGTAGGTTATTACAATCAATCGTTTAAAGTGGGCGAATACATGGATGCAAAAACTAATGTGATTAATCTTCAAACCAGCATAACGATGCCTGTTCTTACTTTTTATGGAGGACTTGGTTATGAGAGCAGCAATGTGGATGTACAATACATATACGAAGGTGCAGATATTACTGGTTTTGCAGAAGAAGGCGATGAAATCAGATTTGAGATGGAAGGAGCAAATACCATTCGCGCCACTATTGGGGTGTGTTTTAACCTGGGACCCATTAAAATACATGGGGATTATAATGTAGCGAAGCAAAATACATTTGCAGTCGGTTTAGGTATTGGAATTAATGAAAACTAAGAGGCCATGAAAAAGATATTATTTATCGTATTGATACTAGTGGGTATAGGTTGTGAGGAGAAAGAAGTTTTTCTTTATCCAACGATTGAAGAAGGGGCGCTTTTTACCATAAAAACCTCTGACTTTGAAGATGAGGTGGTTATCTCGGTTGGTCAGATTAATGAAGCTATTTCGGATGCGACTGATGGAGAAGGTATAGAGGATGTAATATTGGAATCTATTTGGTTAGAAATTACACCAAAGTCGGGAAATACGGCTCAGGAAGTAACTATGGATTTAGCCATTCAATCATGGCAAAGTCAGCAGTTTATTGGTATAGTCAATGACTTTGTGGTAAAAATTGGCGACAAGCCATCTAAATTAATTGTTATAAAAGGCTTACTTAATCCAGGTGTTGAGGAACTTAAGAAACAATTGGACGAAATAATCGTGAAGCAGGCCGGTCAAAATATAACTTTTGAAACTGAGGCTACCGTAGCTCCCCATGGTGCTGTTGTTAAGTAAGGGTCTCCGGG
>DIYS01000224.1 GCA_002429115.1 Saccharicrinis sp. UBA6048
AAAAACGGGAGATGGTCAAATATTATATTTTTAAGGCTTATTAAAAAACCAGAAAATAACTGCTATGTCAAAAATAGAAACCTTAAAGCTAATAGGTAATACCCCAATGGTGCATTTAAAAACACTAGATCCCAAACCGGGTGTGGAGATACATGCAAAACTCGAGTACATGAATCCTACGGGAAGTATGAAAGACCGAATTATTGCTTATATGATTCAAAAAGGTGTTGAGGAAGGGAAAATTAATAAAAACACGACAATTGTTGAGGGAAGTTCCGGTAATACTGGTGCCTCAGTGGCAATGATTGCTTCCACCATGGGATTGAAATCAATTATTTTTGTTCCAGATAAATGTAGTGAAGAGAAGATTGCGATCATTAAATCATACGGTGCGGAGGTTATTGTAAAGCCTGAACTGACATACGGGAAATTTCCCGCAATAAAGGCCAGTGAAAGTGAAGATTACTTTCACATTGATCAGTACAACAACCTTTATAATCCTGAAGCCCATTATATGACCTTAGGAAAGGAGATATGGGATGATATGAATGGGGAGATTGATGCCTTTGTGGCTACAGCATCTACAGGCGGTACATTATCAGGCGTTGCAAAACGATTAAAAGAAAATAATCCTAATATAAAAGCTATTTTGGCTGATCCGGAAGGCTCTGTTTACAAACCGTATCTGGAGGGCAAAGAAGATTATATGTCTTATATTGAGTCATTTCATGTAGAAGGAGCCGGTAAGACCAAACTCTGTTCAACCATGAATTTTGACATAGTGGATGAAGCCATTGCATTTAATGATGAGAAAGCTGTAGCTATGGTACATCGGCTTGCCCGCGAGGAAGGTCTGATGGTAGGTGGTTCAAGTGGCGGTAATGTCTGGGCTGCTCTGGAAGTTGCAAAAAGGATGGAAGCCCCTGCGAAAATTGTAACTGTTATACCCGATAGTGGCTTTAAATACCTGAGCAAAATTTTCAATCCAAAGTGGTTAGATGAAATGGGCTTTGCCCATCTGGTTAATTAACTTACCATAACTTCATCACTCACTCTTCCACGTTATAATATTATATAGAATTGCTTGACTTTTTTTAGCTGATGTAAAGTCGAGCAATTCTATGACAATATCGTTATCTTGATTTCCAGAACCCGAAACTCTAATCTTCTACAACTCTACTATCTCAATCTTATTACGGGAAAGTTTGATTTTACCTAATTTCTCCAACTGCTTCAGTAGGCGGGAAACGACTTCGCGCGATGTATGCAGGTCATCGGCTATCTCCTGGTGAGTCCCTAATAAGATCTTTGTATTGCGCTCTTCGGATAGTTGGATCAGATAATCGATTAGGCGTTCATCCATTTTTTTAAAGGCAATACTATCAATGGTGTGTAATAGCTCTTCGAAACGTAAGCGGTACGATTGCATTATAAAACTACGCCATCCGGCATATTTTTTCATCCAGTCCTCCATGCACTTTATTGGCACCATGATGGCTGTGACATTTTCGATAACAGTAGCACGAACTTCACTCTTGGCGCGCTCCATACAGCATGATAGTGTAGATGCACAAGTGTCACCTCCATTTAAGTAATACAGTAGCAATTCATTACCGTCATTATCCTCGCGCACTACTTTGATAATCCCTTCTGTGAGCAAAGGCATAGCCACCACATCATCTCCAATTTCGATAAAATTATTACCGGCTTCCAACGTTTTTGTTGTACAATAGTGCTCCATCTCAGCTAATAATGCCGGCTCTATCAAAACCGGAAATTTAAGCTGTATTGTATCTTTAATATTCATAAGTCAGGTGTTTGAATTAAGGCTTGCAATACTATCGCAATTATTTCTTCTGAGCAAATGTTTAGAAATTATACGCCATCCGAAAACTAAAGTAATTACCTTCTTTGGTATATGAGTAATAAGGATGAAGAACCACCAGTTCCAGCACATCCATCCAAAGACCAAGAGTTTGACTATGATGCCATTTGTTCGAATCTTCACCTTCGAGCCATACCCGGCCAACATCAAAGCCACTTAAAATACCTAAGTCCATTGGCAAATAACGATTATCCCAATCGAATAATTGAAGACGGAAATCCAGATTCTCGTAGAAAGCCTGTTCGCCTCTGAAGCGGTTATTTCGATAGCCTCGAAGGTTAGTTCTGTTGCCCAAATTCGGATATTGGTAAAATTGCGCCTGTCCATTGATTGATTCAAATCCAACATTATTAGCTAAAACCAATTGAGGGTGAGCAACAATAGTGAGGTAAGTCTGAAGGTTGGCACCAATGCTCCAAAGTTCATTGGTATTGGTCAGGTCATTTTGGTATCCCACAACCGCATTAAAACGAAGGCCATTGGTAGGTTTAGACTCACGATCAACAAAATTAATATTGTATTCTACTTTACCTCCAAGAAAACTATGCCGCTCCAATTCCTCATCTGTTAAGCCAATAAGCGGGTCTTGCACCACACGGCCATCAGTATCTTCAATACGAACTGATTCAAACGTTGGGCCGAACTTGAGATTTGTATACGAGTTACGGCTCTTAAAACTAATGAGCGGCTCTATATTAATGGCTCTTTTTCGCACCCAATTGTACTGTTTATCCAAATCGTAATTAATGGACTCATTACCATAGCCAAAAAAGTTTTCAATACTCGGGAAATCGACATTCGCCGTCGGATGAAAATCAACATTAGGAAGTATATTAGGAAAATACCCTTTATACATCACAATAAAAGCATCCTGACTACCAGGCGCTATTAAAGCTGCCGCTGTTTGACTCGATTTATAGGGTTCGCTGCGCCAGGCGTGCCTTGTCCATGAATGCGTTAAGCCCAACCAAACGCCATCGTCCAGCGTATATCCCCCTCTCAATAAAGGTAAGTTGGTATTGTATTTGAATCCGTATCGATCATATTCGTTCACATCTACTTCATTCGAAGTCTGATCCTTTATCCCTTTACCAATGATTTCAATACCCTCAATGTTATCGTAGGCCAATAATCGTGACCCTTCTGTCCGGTTTTCTAATCGATCATCACCTTCACCACCGATAATACGAATGCGGATTTTATCATTATCCGCTCCATTTATAATAAACTCATCTTCACCACGTAAACCAAACAATCGGACTTCTTTAGTCTCATCAGGATAAAAAGTACGATCGTATTTTAGCAGTTCGCCCTTCTTCTTTCTTGACACAAAATACTGTACTTGCACACGCCCGTCATCAAAACGCGTTATTTCGAACCGATCATCATTATCAGTAGCTGAAACCTCCACTTCACGACTAATGTAATCATATAATTTACGGCTGATGTCTACCATATTGCCACGGCGCTCTTTTAACAATGCAATTACGTCCAGATTTTGCTCACGCACTTCAGGTGGCAATGAGAGAAGAGCAGAATCGAGCACCTCATCCGTCATATTCACCTGTAATTCTTTAGCAATCTGCTCCCATTCACTCCACTCCAGGTCATTAAGAAAATAGCGATCGAAATAACGTGCATTAAACGACAGGTTCTTTACATCACGCACATCGCCCTTCATGGTTTTGAATTTCTTAATCAGGAAGGTGGATACATAAACAGGTATCAGGCCTTCAAATTTATAAAACACCTGGTCGCGATCGCGGGGAATTGGCCTGTATATTGTACTATCACCAGATTCAAAAGTAGCCCACCGCCACTGGTCGTCATGTCGGTCCCAATCGTGCACGAACAAATCAAACAAACGTGATTTTAACACCCACTCCTGATCAACAAAATGGCTCTTTTTCTCACGCAAAGTTTCGAGCAAGTCAGTATATCCAATGATATCTTCCGAGTTACCAAAGTAATCGGCGTTGCTCCAATTGCCCGACGGTCGTTGCTCAAGCAGATATAACTCTTCCGGAAAAAATGTGTTGTAGTTTCCTAAGCCTTTTTGATGTTTCAGAAATACCAATTCAGGCTGTGTGGCATATATTCCGGCAGCTTCCGATAGAGAAGGGATCATCAAAGCACCGTATGGATGACTGGCCGAATTCTGGTCCTTCATAATATTCAAGGCTTTAAGATCAGAGAACTTATCATCCACCAAGCGGGTGTAATCTTTATTGATCGAGCGTAAAATATACTGCTGGCCATTGGTCTTCTCCATCCGCAACGAGTTAGACGACATGCCTCCCCCTTTTTTAATCGGCGTCAGTCCACCATGCTTACTCTCAAGGTCAATAACCGGTACATTCACATCTGTTGCCCAAATACTTCGGTATTGCTCACCCAGAAATAATTTCATCGTTTTGCTACCCTCAAACATTTTATTGGCCGCTACAAGGGTATCATTGGTTGTAACCGGAGGGTAAACCTCATCAGCCCGCACCGAACCTGCTTTAGGTTGGCGCATTTGTTGACGAAACTCCAGAATTGGTTCATCATCAAATCCTGCAACAGTATAATACTCAATCCATGCTTCGGAGTTTTTGTAAAAATCGATTTTCACAAAACCGCGTGCTTCACGCACATAATCAGCCTCACCACCAGCTGCAGTATAAGTAACTTTACTTCCCGATCCGCTAATTACCTGTTTAATTTCATCTTCATCAAAGTACTGAAGATTATGCTCATGGCCGGAAGCAAAAGTGACATGAACCTCCCACTTTTCAGCTGCTTTAACCAAACCTTCTATCAAATCCTGGTACAGGTGATTGCTCAAGTCCTGCACTGATCCGGTGGTTTGACGAAATATCGGATACACCGACCCCAATACAGGAAGCGGAATCCAGAGGTTACTATTAAGCTCATGCAATGGAAAAAGGTGATGCTTGAGTGCAAAATATCCACCATGCGTGCCATTACTGGCTATCGGGTGGTGCATAAAAACAATAACTTCATCGTTTTTGTAGTTCATAAAGATTTCTTCCATACGAACCAGCAAGTCTCCCCGCGACTTAATATCACAGCCGCGATTCATCTTTTTCTCATTGTCCCAATTGTGCAACCACCACTGTGAATCAACAAATACGTATACCAGGTCCTTATCCACTTTCACCACCTTGGGGTCGCCACATCCATCGCCCGGATAAAAACGGACCTTCTTATCTTCCAGTTCTGAATAGTAGGATTCAACGAATTTCTCTTGTCTTTTAACACGTTTGAGCCCGCCTTTATTACCCTTTTTCCAATCATGATTACCGGCTATGAAGTAGGTATTACCGTTGGCTGCTTCAACCAATTTCAATTGAGCCTCTATAATCTTTTCACTGGCAGCTCGTTCTTCGCGCGTTTTTCCCGGTAAACCTAAGGGGTAAATATTATCGCCAAGAAATACCAGATCGGTAGGTGATTCTGATGCTTGTAAATTCTTCTCAACCGCTTCCAATACAAAATTTGTCGCATTATCCTGTTCGTCTAATTGACCAGCATCACCAATTAAATACAAGGTTCTGATTGGCTGTTGTTTGTTAGTATTCTGATGTTGATACCACTTACTTTCATCAACACTATAATAAGGTACTTTTACAGTTGAGCATCCTAAAACAAACAGGCTCAATGTGTAAATGAGTATTTTTTTCATCAATTTTGAACTTTATACTTAAGTAATCTTCCTCTTCCACCTTTCCCCTCTGAGGAAATATACAAATTATTGTCTGAATCGAAGCAAATTCCCTCGGGCTGAGGTAAGGCATTAATATCAAGAAAAACAAGGCTCTTAATGTTTTGTTTTTCGCTCATGACCAGGAGCATGCTTCCACGTGCAGATAAAATATAATAATCGCGACTCACAGGATGAATTGCTATGCCTGATGGAGAGAATCGTCGTAAGCGCCATTTAAAGTTAAAATCCAACTCCTGCGTATTCACCAACTCTTCTAAATCCCCAGGTTTAATTTCAATGTGTGGATCTGTATCCAACTTCTCTTCATCAATATCATATCGATAAATTGCCTTTTTGCTTTTCTTTTCATTCAATGGCAGACCTTTACAGGCGATCAGCAGACTGTGCTTTTTTTGATCATAACATAAGCCTTCAGCATCGTTTTTCGATCCCAGCTTTGTTTCAATTTCTTTGGTTTTATCCTTATTGGTATTATAACGATAGAGCTTTCCGTTACTCTTCAAAACATAAACATGCTTAGATACTTTGGCGATCCCTTCGTAATCACCTCCTTTATGAAAATCATATAAGTTTATAACATCCCCTGAATAAGGATCAATCCCGTATATCTTACCTTTTTCGTCGTTAATGGCCAGCAATCGATCATGTGCTTCGTCGTATGTCAAGCCTGAAATCTCCTCCAAATCATAATGCAGATTCCATTGACCTGAAGGTTTCTTCATATTATAAGCCAATTTCTCATCAAAATCCACGGTTACCTGGCTATCAACGCCACTACAGGCTATTAAAGTAAATATTACCAAAAGGATAAATACAGTCTTTCTAATCATGCTTAAAGATGCTTCTTAATTCAGTAAAGAAAGATAAGAAATCATTTAGAATAAAGTGTAAAACCTTCAAGCGGGAATATTTATAAGTGAAAAACCAAAAGTGAAGAATGAAAAACTAATAGTATGTTGATGGAAGATTGATGACAGACGACCGAAGTAGCTTAACGAGCTACTTGTAAATTTTGGATACCAACGATTAACATTATATAGAAAATACAAAAATTGTAAAGAGAGGTGTAAAAACTAAAAACCGGCAAATATCACGCATTTTGCAACATTACATTTCATTAAACTTAACTAATTTTGCAGCGATTTAAAGCCTGTATATTCAATGAAAGTCCCTCAACAGTATCAGTTTATTGTGCAACTGGGCAAAGCCTTGCACACCTATGGTGTTCCATCTTACAAATCGCAGTTGTATCTGACCGAAATTGCCAATAAAAAAGGAATTAAAGGCAGTTTTATGGATACACCAACATGGATTAACTATGTTTTTTATGAGGAAGACGAGCATACCTACAATCATACGGAATGTGTGCCGCCGGGAGAATTGAATCTGGGTGCTTTATCGAGAGTGGTGGAAATAACCAATGGTGTGATTAGTAACAAGCTGAACTTTTCAGAGGCTAAAGAGGCCATTACAAAACTAAATCAAACCAATATTGGGTATGGATCACTGATTGAGCTTTTGGCTTTCATGCTATCAGCAGGTGCTTTCTGCATAATTCTCAACACCAACTGGATATCCGTTATTGTAGCTACAATCATCGGTGCCTTGGTTTATGGAATTACGCTGCTGGCATCCCATTCTAAATATATCAGAAGTACTCTGGAGTCATTGGTAGCCTTTATGGCAACAATTATAACAGGCCTGTTGTCTATCAAGTTTCCTGACATCAATATTTCGATGACTATATTGGCTTCCATCATTGTATTTATCCCCGGATTATCAATAACGACAGCCCTTGAAGAGATCACCTCAAAAAGCCTGGTTTCAGGAACTGCCAAGTTATTCGATGCCTTGGTTTCCTTGTTTAAGCAGTTTTTTGGCGTTGTTCTCGGATTGGCCATTTTGCCATTATTCATTGAAATAAAACAAGAAGCTTTTATTGACAATATCCCTGACTGGGTCGATTATGCGGCCATTCCAATATTGTCACTCAGCCTGATGCCGGTATTTAAAGTACGGCTAAAAGATATTCCTCTTGGTGTAGCGACCGGTTTTATATGTTTTTACACAACAATGTTGCTGGATTTCACTGGCATCCTGGTGAGTATCTTTTTCGGAACCATTGTAGCTGTTATAATAAGCAAACTTTTTGCCCGATTAACCAAAGCACCACGCTTGGTTTATCTAATCCCGGGCATCATCATGCTTGTTCCTGGATCAAAGGCCTTTATCGGATTAAGTACTCTTTTCCTCGATACCGAGATAAGCAATAGCTATATGGGAGAACAGGTGCTTTATATTTTCATGGGAATCATTGGCGGCCTGATTTTTTCAGGTTCATTTATGGATAAAAATCTTAACAAAGGCATCCCTGCTCAATCGAAGGTTTTCAAACGATAACGAAGTAACAGCAGAACGTTAAGAATTGTGAAACATCACTGATTATTCAGATCGAAGCTCGATTAATCTTATTCTGTTTCGTACCTTTGCAGGCTCTGAACAACCCTATAGTTCCAGACATCTGTTATAAAAGTAAAACAGAGTAATACAATATACTGAAAACACGCATAAATGAAATTACTGGTAAAAACCTTTCATGGATTGGAAGAAGTATTGGCTGAAGAATTAAAAGAGATAGGAGCCAAAGATGTAACACCGATTAAACGCGCCGTTACTTGTACCGGAGATAAAGAAGTTCTGTACAAAGCCAACTTACACCTGCGAACTGCATTACGCGTGTTAGTTCCCGTATTGACTTTCAAAGCTAAAAATGAGGATGAGCTTTATAAAAACATCTTCAAATTTGACTGGTCGGCATACATCACTGAAGAAAATACTTTTGCCATCGATGCGGTCGCTTTTTCAGATTTCTTTAAGCATAACAAATACCTGGCTCTTAAAACAAAAGATGCCATTGTAGATCAGTTTAAAGAAAAGAATGGCCAACGTCCATCAGTAAATGTCGATAAGCCTGATTTGCAGGTAAACGTCCATGTATCACACGATCAGTTTACTGTATCTCTTGATAGTTCCGTTGAGTCATTACACCGCAGAGGTTACCGTAATCCTCACCACAAAGCACCTTTAAATGAAGTGTTAGCTGCCGGTATGTTGAAAATTGCCAAATGGCACAAAGATATTCCATTGATCGATCCGATGTGTGGTACCGGAACCATCCTGATGGAAGCAGCCATGATCGCCTGTGATATGCCACCGGCCTTCAAGCGTAAGCATTTTGGTTTTATGACATGGGCCGATTACGATAAGGCTTTATGGGAGAAAATATATACCGAAGCGGAAAATAAAATACGCTATCCAAAAGTAAATATTGTTGGTGGTGATAACAACCCTCAGGCGGTAGATATGGCCAAGACGGCTTCGTTAGATTTCCGCTTAAACCGACAAATCAGAATTGTACGCGAAAATATGGAAGACCATATGCCACCGGCACCTCGTGGTATGATGATCACCAATCCTCCATATGGTGAGCGTTTAACCAAGGATAATATCAACGAATTTTATAAGAAGATTGGAACGCACTTAAAGCGTAACTATACCGACTGGCAGGCCTGGATTATCACTTCCAATATGGATGCCTTAAAGCATGTAGGCCTGCGTCCTGATTCGAAATACAAACTTTACAATGGTTCATTAGAATGTCGATTTGTAGCCTACGATATGTTTGAAGGCGAGATGAAAGAATTTAAAAAGAAAGTGAACCGAACCAAAAGAAGAATTGATAGTTAATATTAGATACTAATAGTTCGTTAGTCCCGATAGTTATCGGAATTAGTCAGAAGGCAGTAGTTTAAATGGTATAAATTTCACTATCCAGCAATTAAAAGGAAATTCCCTTAGCTATTACCCTCTGAAAATTAGTAGTTTTCAAAACTGACAGCCTATCAAATTAAACACTTTGGTGATGAATAGAATTACAGAACTCTTTAATATACAATACCCGATTATTCAGGGTGGCATGGTTTGGTGCAGCGGCTGGCGCTTAGCGTCGGCTGTGAGTAACAATGGCGGTTTGGGCTTGCTTGGATCAGGCTCGATGTATCCGGAAGTGCTTAGGGAGCATATTCAGAAAATGAAAAAGGCGACCGATAAACCCTGGGGTGTTAATGTTCCGCTGCTTTACCCGAACATTGATGAATTGATGCAGATTATTGTTGAAGAGGATGTAAAAATAGTTTTCACATCGGCCGGCAACCCCATGAAATGGACCGGTTTTCTTAAAGAAAAAGGTATCACCGTAGTTCATGTCATCGCCAATGGTAAATTTGCCCGTAAATGTGAGGAAGCAGGCGTTGATGCCATCGTGGCTGAAGGATTTGAAGCTGGCGGTCATAATGGTCGTGAAGAAACGACCACACTGACGCTTATACCATCCATTCGTCAACAAACCAGTTTACCTTTAATCGCTGCGGGAGGTATCGGAACAGGCAAAGGTATTTTTGCAGCACTGGCTCTTGGGGCAGATGGTGTTCAGATTGGTTCACGTTTTGCCATTACCGAAGAATCATCGGCCCACGATGCCTTTAAAAAGTTAGTGACCGAAACCGGCGAAGGAGGCACATTGCTTTCCCTCAAGAAACTAGCGCCTGTACGCTTAATTAAGAATGCATTTTTTGAGTTAGTACATGAAGCCGAAAAATCTGGTGCTTCAACACTTGAACTTCAGAAGTTGCTTGGCAAAGGACGTGCTAAAAAAGGAATTTTTGAAGGTGACCTGGAAGAGGGCGAATTAGAAATTGGACAAGTGGCCTCACTCATCACAGATATCAAACCAGTTAACCAGGTATTTGCCGATTTACTAAATGAATACAATGCTGTAAAGGAAGAAGCAGCGACTCATCAACGTTTTACCTTCGGATGATAAATATAGAAAAACGCACCTTATCAAATGGATTGCGCGTGGTGGTGCATGTCGATCGCAGCACGCCGCTGGCAGCTGTTAATGTACTTTATAATGTAGGTTCGAAAAATGAGCAGGCTGATAAAACCGGCTTTGCCCATTTATTTGAGCACCTCATGTTTGGTGGAAGTAAAAATATTCCTTCATACGACGCCCCATTACAAATGGTTGGTGGTGATAATAATGCCTGGACAAGTAACGACATCACCAATTATTACCTGACACTGCCAGCTGCTAATATTGAAACTGGTTTCTGGTTAGAGTCTGATCGTATGCTGGAACTGGATTTCTCAGAACAAAGTCTTGAGGTGCAACGAAAAGTGGTGATTGAAGAGTTTAAGCAGCGCTATCTTAATCAGCCATATGGCGACATTCCATTGTTGGTTAGTCCATTGGCTTATAAGGTACACCCATACCAGTGGCCTACCATTGGAAAGGATATTTCGCACATTGAAAATGCGACTTTAGATGACGTTAAATCTTTCTTTTATAGTCACTATGCACCTAATAATGCCATTCTGACAATCAGTGGCAATGTTGATCCGGACAACGTTTTTTCACAAGTTGAAAAATGGTTTGGTGCAATTCCTGAGCGAACAATCGCAACTAACAACATTCCGGCTGAACCAGCACAAAGCGAAGATCGCTTATTAGAGGTAGAGCGTAATGTCCCAGCAGATTTGATCCATAAAGTATTTCATATCGGGCGTCGTACGGATGAGGATTTCCACACGGTTGATTTGCTTTCTGATGTATTATCAAATGGCCCATCATCACGACTTAATCAGAACCTGGTAAAAGAAAAACAACTCTTTAGCGATATTAACGCCTACATATCCGGCGACCAACACCCGGGATTGTTTACAATTACCGGACGATTACTTCCAGGCACCACTATGGAGCATGCGGAAGCTGCCATTCAGGAGGAAATTAATCGCATTGCAAATGAAATGGTGAGCGATTATGAGTTACAAAAAGTGAAAAATAAGGTGGAGTCGTCACTTGTATTTTCTGAGATCAGTTTCCTTAATAAAGCGATGAACCTGGCAGTATTTGAATTAAATGGTCAGGCTGAAAACATTAATCTGGAAGTAGATAAATACAGAGCTGTAACAGCTCAAGGCCTTCTTGAATCTGCTCAAAAGACATTCCGATCAGGCAACTGTTCGACCCTTTATTACCGTGCGCAAAAGTAAAAATTATGAAACTCAACAGAATTCAGGCTCCAGTAGCCAAAACGATAGATACATTTGAGCTTTTGCCCATCAGCACATTTGAACTGGATAATGGTATTAAAGTTCACCTAATGCAGGCCGGATCGCAGGAAGTAGCGAAACTTGACTTTTTATTTCCGGCAGGTTCCGTACAGGCTCAACAACCTTTGTTGGCCTCTATTACCAATAAAGCACTTAGCGAAGGTACTACTAATCAAACTGGAGCCTCCATCGCAGAGAAGATTGATTTCTTTGGTGCTTTTATTGGTCAGCAGGCTTCTTTTCATCATTCGATTGTCACATTGGTTTCGCTAACCCACTTTCTTCCACAAACATTGGAGGTGTTGGAAGATATTATCAAACACCCGCGCTTCGATCAAAAAGAGTTAGATACGCTTATTAACAAGCGCAGACAAGAATATTTGATTGAAAGTGACAAGGTAAAAACTTTGGCAACAAGAGCTTTTACGCAAAATTTGTATGGCAAGGACTACCCTTATGGTAACTATGTAACACCTGAAGATTTTGAAAAAATAACGCGTGATAAGGTCATTGACTTTCACAAACGAGCATATATACCAGAAGGTACTCACATCATTATCTCAGGGCAGCCGGGAGAAGATATTCAGCAGCTTCTAAATAAGCACTTTGGCCAGAATTGGTCAGACAATGAGCCTATAGCCGATCATATTCCTGAATTCTCAAAAACTGAAAATCGACAATTATTTGTTGAAAAAGAAGGCGCTCTGCAGTCGGCCATTAAAATCGGCGTGCCATTATTCAGCAAGGAACATCCTGATTTTCATGGCATGCAGATACTAAATACAATTCTGGGTGGTTATTTTGGTTCGCGCCTAATGACGAATATCCGAGAAGAAAAAGGTCTGACCTACGGCATTTCATCGTTTATAATGACTTATAAACATGCAGGCTTTTTAGTGATTGGATCGGATGTAAAGGCTGAAAACAGAGACTTAGCCATCAAAGAGATCTTCAACGAAATCAGAAAACTTCGTGAAGAAAAAGTAAGCGATGAAGAGCTGGAACTGGTTCGTAATTTTCTGATTGGTGATATGATTCGCAATTTTGACGGGCCTTTTGCTACTTCTGACAATTACCGTGGTCTGCTTGATTCTGATTTACCACCAGCCTACTTTAATGAATTTTTCACGGTCTTAAAAAGCATTACAGCAAACGATCTGCATCTATTGGCTAACAAATACCTGCAGGAAGATGACTTAATAACTGTCATCGCCGGAGTTTAAGAAGCCTTTGTCCTACTTCCAATTTCTGCGTAAAAAAATCGCCTCAAAGTGCTCATTTACGATAGTAAACTGTGCTTTTTCGTTGGTTTTTGCCTTGAATTTGTTTGTAACCTTTGGTTATTCAAAGGCTTCTAAAAGTATATCTTTTGATTTGTATCCGTCTCCACAATAA